>JBGPKH010000255.1:0-11326 GCA_041485845.1 Bryobacteraceae bacterium | reverse complement strand
GAACCAATGTGAGTTTCAAAAGCTTCATATCAACCTCCAGCCACCATTTCGAACCGCGATTGCAAAGCAGTCACGAAGAGTTTGTGAGGAATCGGTGAGAGATCAGCCATCAAACCGGTACCCCATTCCGCGGACGCTGGCAATCAGCTCGTGACCCAGTTTCCGCCGCAGATTTACGATGTGCGCATCGACGGCCCTGTCCGTCAGGAAGGTATCTCGGCCCCAGGCCTTGTCGATCAACTGGTCGCGGCTCAAGACTCTACCGCGATTTTCCGCGAAGACCAGCAGCAGCTTGAATTCCTGCGCCGTGATCTCGGCCTTTTGCCCGCCTTTGCTGACCTCCGCGCGCGCGGTGTCAATCACGAGGTCCGCGCAGCGCAAGACATCTTCGGTTTTCGGCTGTTGGCCTCTGAGGCGGGCGCGGATGCGTGCCCGCAGCTCGCGCGCGCTGAACGGTTTGGTCACATAGTCGTCGGCCCCGAGGTCCAGCCCGAGGACTTTCTCCGCCTCGTGCGTCCGCGCCGTCAGAAACAGAATGGGCGTCGCCACGCCGGCCTTACGCAATTCGCGGCACACGTCAAATCCATCCATCTTGGGCAGCATGACATCCAGGAGAATCAGGTCCCAACCCGCTTCGCGCCCGCGCGCCGAGGCGCTCTCGCCATCGCGGACCACTTCCACCTCGTAGCCTTCGAGCTTGAGGTCGTATGCCAGCGCGTCAGCAATCTCGGGCTCATCCTCGACGATCAGGATTCTGGCCATCAGGCCTCCTCCACCGGAAGAGACATCGTAAACGTGCTCCCATGCCCGGGCTCGCTCACGACCGAGACTCGCCCGCCATGCGCGGCCGCGATCTGCGCCACCATCGCCAGGCCGATGCCCGTGCCGCGGATGCCTGACCGTTTGGCGTTCTCGCCGCGGTAGAACTTCGCGAAAAGTTGGGTCTGCTCCTCGGGCGCGATGCCGACGCCCCGATCCGTGACCGACACGCACACGCGGGAGCCATCGCGTTGCAGCGAGACGTCGATATCCTGGCTGTCGCCGGAGTATTTCGCGGCGTTGTCCAGCAAGTTCCAGAGCGCCCGGGATAGAGCGCTCTCGTCGGCCTTGATGCGCGCGCCTTCGTTCGCCTCGACCCGCACCCGGAAACCACGTTCCTCCACTTCTTTCCGGAATTCCTCGGTCACGTTGCGCACGGTCTCGGCAGCGTCGAGCGACCGCATGCGATATTCGATGGCGCCCGATTCCATGCGCCGGAAGTCCAGGAGGTCCTCCACCAGGCGGTGCAGCCGTTCGGTAGCGCGAGAGAGCGAGTGGTAGCTGTCGCGCAGGCGCACGGGGTCGGGGACGCGGTCGTCTTCCAGCGCCTCGGTAATCAGGCGCATCGAGGTGAGCGGTGTCCGGAATTCGTGGGACACCGCGGAAACAAAGTCGGATTGCATGCGCACCAGGGCAAACTCGCGGCGCAGCGCACGCAGGCAGATATAGCCGCCCGCCAGAGTGAACAGAGCGACCGCGGCGAGGAGCAAAAGCAACAGGCGCCGGCGCACGGGGAATCCGTCGCTGGTGTGGGACGCCGCGACGGCGAGAACCCATGGCAGCCGGGTTTCCGACGGATGGCGCAGGACGAAATCCACGGGCGCCGGGGCAGGGAAGTAGCGTCCCCCTTCATCTCGCAGCCAGACCGCTTCTCCCGAGCGGCGGAGCCACGCCTGTTCGGCGAAGGAGTGCGACGCCGCAAAAACAGCCGTCCCCTCGCGCGCGGGCTGCCAGAGTAGAGTCACCGGTTCGCCGGCCACCGCCGTCACGCGGCGTCCTTCGCCGGGATACTCGCCGCGGCGCACACGTCCCCAGAGTTCATTAGCTGCTTCGGTCAGCAGTTCCGCGTCGCGCGGGCGTTTCTCACCGGTCCAGCGTTCCGCATCCTCGGCAAAAATGTCGTAGACGGCACGGGTGAGCGGCCAGTGTCCGGCGTCGAGGCGCTGGCGGAGCCACCGGGCCGAATTGCGTAAGTCCTCGTCCCGCTTCTGGTCTTCGAGTACGGTGCATCGCCCCCACACGGCCGCCAGTGTTGCGGGCCAACCCGCCGCCGCCACGTTCTCCAAGTGGGCCAATTCGCCGTAGGCCGCCAGCGCGCCGGCGTAATCGTGGGCCTTCCGCAGCGTGCGCGCCAGGCGGAGCCACGCCCCCGCCCGTACTGCCGGATCCCTCGCGCCGGTCAGTGCGCGGTACGTCTCCGCGGCCTTCTTCAGATCGCCTCCGCGGTTCTCGTGGCCTTCGCCTTCGCGAAACACTTCGATGGACGCTTCCGGGAGCGCTCGGGCATCGGGCTGGAACATCACCGGGCCGGCAGGATAGAAAACCAGAATCGCCCCTTCGCCCGGCGGATTCTGGAACAAGGCCGGATCCGAGAGCGCCGCCAGCAAAGACCGCACGGCACGATCCGCGGCTTGTTCGCGTCGCTCCTGCCGGTGTTGCGTCTCGAGCAGGCGGTCCTGTTCGAGGAGCCTCCATCCCAGCCAAAGGACGGTCGCGGCCGGCACGCACGTGACGGCGACGAAGGCCGCGATGATGGTCCGGCGCGTCATGGTCTACCCAGATTGTAGATCCGGGGTTAGAAGGGAGTGTGAGCGATTGGTGAGGGAACGGTGAGGAGCCACGGCTAATCCCCACATACCGCCGCCGTCGATCCTGCGATAGTAGCGTGGCCCTCTATGGCGAGCGGAGAAGCTCACAGAGAGACTCTCGAAGATTCCTGGTGTGGCCACGATGAATTCCTCCCCGCGCAGTGACGGCGGCCGGGAAGAACTTCCGGGGAGGAGATTGCCGCGGAGGGCTCCGGCTTCGGTGGCGATGAGGCCGGCGGCAGCGATGTCCCAGGGCGCGAGCGACTCGGAGTGGCCGTCGAGCCGGCCGGCGGCGACCCAGGAAATGTCGAGTGCCGGAGATCCCGCGCGCCGGATGTCCTGACAGTTTGACAAGAGCCGGCGGATGCGCGCCATGGATGTACTCAGGTCCGAGCGGTCATGCGGGAAGCCGGTTCCGATCAAGGCATGACGCAATTTGGAGACCTGCTTACGCGGATGGGCCTGCCGTTACATGCCGCGCCCGCTCCGCGGACGACGGTGTAGGTTTCGCCGAGAAACGGTGCGCGCACGACTCCGACGCGAGGCTCGACATCCACCGCCAGGGCGGCCGAGAGTGTGCGTAGTTGGCCGTGCCGTCGATGGGATCGACGATCGAGACCGGACCTGAAAAATCGGCTTGGCTTCCATCGGGACCTCCCTTCGGTTGCGGCTCTGATCGGAGCAAGAAATCGGTTGGCAGGCGAAAGCCCCACCGGGCTGATCGCCGCGGACGCCGCAGAGGATGGGATATCCTGGTAGTTCCTATGCGCCGATACTTGATTGCCTTGCTGGCCTGTGGAGTCTTCGTGGCTCCCAGCGGATCTCAACAGCTTCCCCACGCGATTCCGGGCGGCTTTGAACTGCCTAATGGCTGGCGACTCACGCCGCTCGGCCGCGCCATCCAGACCGAAGACATGGTGCTCAACGTCTCGGCCGCGCCGGATCGAAAGTCCGTGGTGGCCCTGCATTCCGGCTTCAACCCGCACGGCCTGGTGGTGGTGGACGCGCGGAGCGAGGAGGCGGTGCAACGCATTCCGCTGAAATCGGCGTGGCTCGGCTTGGCATGGAGCCCCAACGGCAAGCGGCTGTACGTATCGGGAGGCAACGCCAACGGCCGCAAGCCCACGCTCGCGCCCATCTACATCTTCGATTACGAAAACGGCCGCCTCTCGAACCAGCCCTCGGGCACGCTCGAAGAGAGCATCGACACGGCGGAACTCTACTGGTCGGGCCTGGTACACCACCACGGCAAACCCTTGCTGTTCGCGGCCAACCGCGGCACCGGAGCGGGGTCGAGCAATGTGGTGGTCTTCGATACCGCTTCGGGCAAACTGCTGCAGCGCATCCCGGTCGAGGTGAACCCCTACGCGCTGGTGCTCAGCGACAACGGCCAGACGCTGTACGTTTCCAACTGGGGCAGCGACTCGGTGAGCGTCATCGACGTCAACACGCTGCGTGTCACTGGGCGAATCGCCGTCGGCGACAATCCCAACGATATGGCCCTTTCCAGGGATGGCCGGCTGTTCGTCTCCTGCGCCAACGAGAACACGGTTGCGGTGATCGACACCAAGACGCGCCAGGTCATCGAGCGCGTCTCCACCGCGTTGACGCCAAATTCGCCGGAAGGCTCCACGCCCAACGCGCTGGCGCTCGATCGCGAAAACCAGATGCTGTTCGTCGCCAATGCCGACAACAACGATGTCGCGGTGGTCCGGGTTGCCGAACGCGCGAAAAGCGAAGTGCTCGGCTTCTTGCCGGTTGGCTGGTACCCCTCCGCGCTGGCGATTCAGGCGGGCAAGCTCTACGTGGGCAACAGCAAGGGGATGGGCTCGTACTCCGATATTCGCGGTCCGCGCAGTCCGCTGCCGCCCGGCCCGGAAGGCAACGGCTCGGTCAAGAGCCTGCAAAAGGGGAGCGTCGAAATCGTGGATCTCACCCAGATGAAGGCCAACCTGCGCGCGTGGACCAAACAGGTCTACGACAATACGCCGTACCACGACGATCAACTGGTGTCGGCCAAGGCTCCGGCTGTGCCCACGGTGGTTCCGCGTGAGGTCGGGGTGGGCTCGCCCATCAAGCACGTGCTTTACATCATCAAGGAGAATCGCACCTACGACCAGGTGCTGGGAGACTTAGGAAAGGGCAACGGCGACCCCCGCCTGACCATCTTCGGCGAGAAGGTCACCCCCAACCACCACGCGCTGGCACGGCAGTTCGTGCTGCTCGATAATCTCTACTGCGATGGCGAAGTCAGCGTGGACGGCCATTCCTGGTCGAACTCGGCCTACGCGACCGACTTCAACGAAAAGCTCTGGCCGGTCACCTATGGCGGCCACAGCAAGGCCGGTAATTCAGCAGCCTTTGTGCCGGGCGGAGGTCACCTTTGGGACCTGGCGAAAAAGAAGGGTCTTACGTACCGCAGCTACGGCGAATACGCCACGCGCGCCAGCACCGGAACCAGCATGGATGCATCGCCCGGCGCCGGCGGGTTGCTCGGCCACGTCGCGCCCAAGTTCAAACTGCCGGGGATGCGCGATACCGACAACGCCGCCGAATTCCTTCGCGAATTCGACGAATATGAGCGTCATTTCGATAGCCCGGACCCCGCCAGGCGCCTGCCGAACTTCATGGTAATGAGCCTGCCCGAGGACCACACCGCGGGCACCACTCCCGGCCGCTTCACCCCGATCGCCATGGTGGCCAACAACGACTACGCCGTCGGCATGATCGTAGACCGCATCAGCCACAGCCGCTACTGGCCCGAGACCGCCATCTTCATCATCGAGGACGACGCGCAGGACGGCCCCGATCACGTGGACGCACGCCGCACCACGGGTTACCTGGTCAGCCCTTACCTGAAACGGCAGATCGTGGATAGCACGCTCTACACCACCAGCTCCATGTTGCGCACCATGGAACTCCTGCTCGGCCTGCCGCCGATGAGCCAGTACGATGCCGCGGCGAATCCGATGTACGCTTCCTTTGACGAGAAGCCCGACCTCACACCGTTCGTGCACATGCAGCCGCAGGTGGACGTGATGGAGAAGAACACTTTGCGCGCTTATGGCGCGCGCCGCTCCATGAAGATGGATTTCGGCGACGTGGACGAAGCTCCCATGGCGGAGTTGAACGAGATTCTCTGGAAGAGCATCAAGGGCGCGGATTCCCCGGTGCCGGCGCCCATGCACCGGGTGCGGTTTGCGGGGCGTTGACGGCGCTCCCTACGGTCGCGGCTCTGTTTCGAATCTTATGAAGACCCTCCGCATCCTTCTTTTTTGCGGCATCGCCTTGCTCAGCGGTGGCTGGGGCGTGCGTGGGCACCAGAGCGCCAACCGCGCCGCGGTCCGCGCGCTGCCCGCCGACGGGCCGGTCTTTCTGAAGGAGTACGAGGACTGGATCGCCAAGACGGGCCCGGCGCCGACTCGTGGCGCGGCAACGGCGAACCCTACTCGAAGATTTTCGAGGACCCGAACCACGGATGGTTCCAGGAGCAGTTCGCATTCATGACCGCCATCCCGTGATCGCGCTACGAATTCGTCCTGCGCCTGTACGACGAGTACCTGAAGATTCGCGAGAAGGACCCCGGCCGCGCCGCGCTGACCAACGTGCGTTGGACCGGCACGCTCCCGTACGCTGCGATCGAGAATTACGACCGCATGAAGTCCGCGATGCGCCTCTACCGCCGCCTGGCGGCCGATTCTTCCGCCGAGTCGCAGAAGGACGCGAAGTACCTGGCGCAGGATATCGCCTTCTACATGGGCTGGCTCGGCCACTACACCGCCGATGGCGCGCAGCCTATGCACGACACGATTCATCACGACGGCTGGCAGGGTCCGAATCCCAAGCGGTACACCACCGACCCGCGCGTCCACGGCCGCTTCGAAACGGCCTTCGTGGACCTCATCCAGTTGACCGGCGCCGATCTCGCGCCGCTGATGGAGAAGCCGAAGTTGCTGGCGGATCCCTTCGCCGCGATACTGGCCCACCTCGACGATGCCTTCACGCGCGTCGAGGAGGTCTACATTCTGGACAAGGCCGGAGCTTTCGCGGACAAGACACACGAGCCTGCAGCGCGGCTCGCGCGCACCCAGCTTGCCAAGGCTGCGGCGCTTCTTCGCGATCTGACGTACACCGCCTGGGTGGAAAGCGCCAAGCCGCTCGCGCCCGGTGGCGCCGACGCGAGTCCGATCAGCCGTTCCAATCCGCGCTACGATCCCCAGACCGGCACAGCGCCACCTGGCCCCGCGGTGAAACGCTGACGGCCCACGCCGTCTACCGCTTGCAGTTTCTTCGCGCGCAGGAATCGCACGAGTTCCGCTGGATGATCGCTCTGAATGCCGGTCGCGCCGCGGCGGGTCTCGTCCTTGAAGTCCCGCGCGTCGAGCCGCGATCACCCGCGGCCGCAACTCCCCATTGGTACAATCGGGGGCTTGCAGGCCCTTGCCATTTTGTTCGGCGCGATCCTCACGGCGGCCGTGGCGATGGCCCTCGGTGCGCTCGCGCTGGGGCGCGCCTCGGAAGATCCGGGAATCCGCTTCGTCACCGGCGCCGCTCTGCTCAGCTTCGCAGTGTTTTGCTTATGCTCCCTGGGGCTCGCCTATCCGTGGGTATTTGCGATAGCGGGGGCTGCGGCCGTGGTTGCAGCCCGAAGGCGCCACTGGGTCCCAGGAAAACCTCCATCCTTAGTGATTCCAGTATTTATCTTATATTTCCTCCTGTATTTCTTTAATTCCATGGCGCCGGAGTTCAGCTACGACGGCTCCCGCTACCACCTGGGGCTGGTCGGCCGCTACCTGCGCGAGCATGGCTTCCACCGCATCACCGACAACCTGTATGCCAGCCTCTCGCAAGGCGTCGAGATGCTCTTCCTGTACGCCTTCGCTTTCGGCCGGCACTCGGCGGCGGCCGTGGTGCATTTCGCGTTTCTGCTGGCGTTGGCGTGGCTGGTCTTCAGCTACGCGCGGCGCGGTGGGTTTCCTTTGGCGGGTGCCTGTGCTGCGCTACTTGTATTTACAAGTCCCTTGGTAGGAGTGGATGGCGCCAGCGCCTATAACGATGTCGCCGTGGCGGCCATCGCCTTCGCTCTGTTCTACCTGCTCCAGATTTGGGAGGTGGAACGGTCTCCGCGTCTGCTGATCGCCATCGGGCTAGCCGCCGGTTTTGCCTACGCCGCCAAATACACCGTGTGGCTCGCCGTGCCGTACGCGCTGGGTTTCGTCGCGTGGAAGAGCCGCCGCCGTCTCCGGGATGTTTCCATCGTAGCAATGTTGGCGGCGTTGATCATGGCGCCGTGGATGGTGAAGAATTGGCTGTGGGTTCAAAATCCTATCGCCCCTTTCTTCAACCAATGGTTTCCAAATCCATATGTAACCATTTCGTTCGAAAGGGAGATCCGTCACAACTTGGCCTGGTCCGGTATCACCAGCCGATGGCAGATCCCTATGCAGGTCACGGTCTTCGGCTCGCTCTCCGGACCGCTCGGCCCGGTCTTTCTGCTGGCGCCGGCCGCTCTTCTGGCGCTGCGCCGCCGCGAGGGTCGTCATCTGCTTTTGGCCGCGGCGGTCTTCGGCGCGACCTACTTCAGCAACATCAGCGCGCGGTTCCTGATTCCGGCGCTCCCCTTCGTGGCCCTGGCGATGATGCTGGCGTTCGAGCGCGTGCCCCGAGTGGCCCTCGCGATCGCGTTGCTCCACGCGTTGCTTTCCTGGCCCCTGATCGTCCGTACGTACTGCCGTACGGACGCCTGGCGCCTGGTCAAGATTCCCTGGCGGGAAGCGCTGCGCATCAAGCCCGAAGACGGCTTCCTGCGCTCCAATCTTCCGTTGTACGGCGCGACCCGCATGGTGGAGCAAACCGCGGCGCCCGGCTCCACGATCTTTACGTTCACCCCGATTCCGGAGGCCTACACCTCGCGCCACATCCTGGTGGCGTATCAGTCCGCGGCCAACATCGTGAGCCGTTATGTGCTGTTCAGCGGCTTCGTCCCGGAACACGCTCCCACCTGGCGGTTGCGGTTTTCCTTTCCGCGTCAGCCAGTGCGGGCGATCCGCGTGGTCCAGACCAACACCGGCAGCGACACGTGGAGCATTCACGAACTGCGGATCTTCGACGGCGCCGCTGAACTGCCGCGCGATCCCCGCTGGAGGCTGACGGCGCATCCTTATCCCTGGGGCATCGGCAACATCATTGACGATCGGCCGCTGACCTTCTGGATGTGCGGCGACACCCTCGATCCCGGCCAGTTCGTGGAAGTGGATTTCGGGCGCGAGCAGGCGGCCGATTCCGTGCTGATCGAAACCGCCCCCAACCAATCCCGTATCCATCTCGAGTTGCAGGGACGCGACGGTTCCGGCGCGTGGAAGCGCCTCGCATCCGAGCCGCGAATCGGCGATGCGCCGGCGCCGCCCGATCTACGCCGCGCGGCCGCCGAAGAATTGAAGCGGCGCGGCATCGACTACCTGCTGCTGTTCGACGGCGAGTTCGGCTCGGGCGATCTTCAGCAACACGAGGACCTGTGGGGAGTCCGCCAGGTGGGCGAATATAGGGGAGCGAGGCTTTACCAGTTGCCATGAAGAGGCTGCCATGAAACTGTTTCTCGGCGTGGACGGCGGACAATCCGGAACCACGGCGCTGATCGGCGACCAGAGCGGCCGCATTCTCGGCACGGGTGAAGCCGGCCCGTGCAATCACGCGGAATTCGCCGAGGGCCGCGCGAAACTGGAGCGGGCCGTCACCGGCAGTCTGGCCGCCGCCTGCGCACAGGCGGGACTGGATGCCGCGAGGGTGGAGTTCGAAGCCGCGTGCTTCGGCATGAGCGGCGGTCCCGACGACAAGCGCGAGATCCTGCGCGGGATTCTGCGCACACGCCAGCTCATCGTGACCAACGACGCGGTGATCGCGCTGGCCGGCGCGACGGCGCTGGGGCAGGGAATTATCGTCATCGGCGGCACCGGCTCGATCGCTTTCGGACGGCACCCCGAGGGCGGCAAAGCCCGCGCCGGCGGATGGGGCCACATCTTCGGCGACGAGGGCGGCGCGTTTGACATCGCCCGCCAGGCACTGCGCGCCGCCCTGCGCATGGAAGAAGGATGGGGCCCGCCCACCACTTTGCGCGCGGTGTTGCTGGAGGCCACGGAATCGCGAAATGCCAACGCCGTGCTGCACCGGTTCTACGCGCCGGAGTGGCCGCGGTCGCGCGTGGCGGCGCTGGCGCAACTGGTGGATGTGACGGCGGCCGAGGGCGACGGGGTGGCCGCGGAGATCCTTACCCGGGCCGCGCAGGAACTCGCCCTGCTGGCGGCTTCGGTGCGTTCGCAATTGTGGAAACCGGGCGACCTGGTGGAGGTGGCCTGCATCGGCGGCGTTTTCCAAAGCCGGATGCTGCTGGAGCGCTTCCGGATTCTGGTGGAACTGGAGGAAGGGAATCGCTGCGGACCGCCGAAGCGCGGGCCGGCGGAGGGCGCGCTGCTCGAGGCGTATCGCGCGGTGGGGCTGGAGCCGGAGCTTTCCGCCGGACTTGCCGGTCCATTTACGTAGTAGTTGACGCTTGCTGGTAGAGGTACTTTTGGAAGCCGGCGAAAATGTGCCCAACCTCTTCCGGTCTTCCCAAATCGGCCCAGGCGTCGGCGATTGCGTTGTTGTACTTGAGCTTCAGTAAGGGCGACAGCTTTTCACGATCCAACTCCTCCACGCCGACCTTGACGTATTGGGAGAGCACAAACCCGAGGAAGACTTGCTGCTTCGAGTTGAAACGCGTGCCGATCGCGACTTTGGCCCGCGTAGCCCGTTCCTCGCGGGTGAGCGTCGGCAACGCGTAAGCGACGTGCGCCAGCACGTCGAACAGGTCGCTGTTCTCGGCGTCGATGATCCTCTGCATCTCGGCCATCTGGTCCCTGCCGAAACCTTTCTCCGCAAGACCTTGGAGCAGCCTGGCGCGCGCTTATCGGGATCGCTCCAGAGGGCGCGCAACTCGGCTTCGTCGTGGAAGAACTCCGGCAGGCTGCCGAATAACATCTCAAGGAACTGCTAAGCCGACATCGGGGCGCCATCCGGGTGCCAGAAGCTGGTCATCATCATGTGCTGGATGGTGCGCGCTTTGCCGTCGGCCAGTTTGACTTTGATCTTCTGGCGGCGCGGACCCGGCTCGAGTGGTGGTCCGGGGGGTTCGCGTGGCGGCGCCGGCGCAGGATCCGGCTTCGGTTCCGGCGCGACGGGCTCGCCGTCCCACTCGGGATCGTTGAAGTGGTGGTAGGCATGCACGAAATCGTAGATGGTGAAGTAATCCTTCCCGTCATACAGGCGTGTGCCGCGGCCGATGATCTGCTTGAACTCGATCATGGAATTGATGGGGCGCATCAGAACGATGTTGCGGATGTTGCGCGCATCCACGCCGGTGGAGAGTTTCTGCGACGTGGTCAGGATGGTGGGTATGCTCTTCTCGCTGTCCTGAAAGTCGCGCAGGTGCTGCTCGCCGAGCGCGCCGTCGTTGGCCGTGACGCGGTGGCAGTAGTTCGGGTCCTCGCCGGCCTTCATTTGGTTGATGAGGTCGCGGACGGCGAGCGCGTGGTCCTGGGTGGCGCAGAAAACCAGCGTCTTTTCGTTCTGGTTGATCTGCTCCATGAAGAGTTGTACGCGCTTCTTTTCCCGCTCCTGAATCACGATGCTCCGATTGAAATCCGCTTCGTCGTAAAGTTTCCCGG
>JBGPKH010000254.1:0-11353 GCA_041485845.1 Bryobacteraceae bacterium | reverse complement strand
GACCGAAGTCTCGCAGAAGACTAACGAGCGGCTATGCCTTGGTTAGCGTTAGCGTTAGCGTGGATGACAGCCGGACAGTGGAAGAGTTGACGGCCATTCTCCTCGCTGTTCTGACTACCGCCAGGACCAGCGTCAATCAACTCAATCAGCTTCCGCAGGCAGCATGAGAAAATCGTCGCTCCACGCAAAGAAACAAAGATTTAGTAATACAGGCGTTGAGGCGGAACCACCTGCCGCGCCTCTGAAAGGGTGGACCTGCTGGGGTGGCGCATGCGGTTCTGCCTGCGTTCCTGGATGGAGATCCGCGCTACTGCCGTACGGCGGACGCCGCTTCTCCGGTCAAATCCTCGACCGAGACGGGTGGGTTGTAGTACAGGATCCGCTGGCAGCTCTCGCATGCCAGTATCTGATCGCCCTTCCGCAGGTCCTGATAATACTGGAGCCGCACCGACATATTGCACGCCGTGCAGCGGCCGTCTATGGCTTCCGCAATGCCGACGCCCCGTCGCGACTTACGCGTCCGTTCGTACCGCTGATAGGTGGAAGGCGTGACTTCCGAAACGATCGCCGCCCGCTCCTTCTGCAAGTCGGCGGCGGCCTTTTCGTCCGCGGCGGTGCGTTCGCGAGCCTGCTGCTTCTCGGTGTCCACTTCGGCTTTCTCCGCCTTCAACGCCGTCTCCGCCGCCTTGACGTTCTTGTCCAGGGGTTCGGATTCGCCCATCAATTCCAGGATCCGATCCTCGAATTTGCGAATCTCTTTCTGGCAATATTCGATCTCTGCCTGAAAGGCCCGAAACTGTTCGTTGGTCTTGACCAGGAGCGTCTGGTCCTTCAGTTTCGAGATTTTCTGCTCTTGCAACTGGATTTCGCCTTCGCACTTCTTCCGTTCTTTTTGATTGGCGGCCAGCGCCGCGCGGTCAGCTTCGAGTTTGCGCTCGTGCGACACGAGCCGCTTTTCGATTTCAGCGATATGTTTCGGCAGTGCGGCGATCTCGCGCGCGAGTTCCACAAGACGAATATCGATTTCTTGCAGGCGGATCACCAACTTCAGGTCGGGGAGCATTCCTTATGGAAGTGTAGCACGCAGCCCCGGCCAGCTCCAGTTCCTCCACGCCGGGCGACGCCGGGCGCAAGCGAAATCGCCACATCGGCGAATTGCGCCACCCTTCCGATTCCCGCCGCCGCTTGGACCCCGTAGGTCGAAAGCGCGGCGCACTACCTACGCCCATCGGCGCAGCGCACCCTCGGCGAAGAGGTCGCGCGTGAGGTATCCGGAAGCCCTGCAGGAACGCATCGTAGACCGTCCCGGCCCCGAACAGGCGCGCCATTACCATTTCCCGGACCAGTCCGGCGATGCGGCTCAGCGACACCGCGCGGAGACGATCCCCACCGGGCGAAAGGACCCGTTCTTTGGCCGCGGCCGATGCGCCGCGCTACTCGACGCGCCGGACTTCCACCTGGCGATAGATCTCTTGAGTTTGCGCCAGCGTGGCGAAACTCATCCCCGGCAGGCGCGCGGTGGCGGTTCCCGCGGCCACACCCCAGCGGAGTGCGTCCGCCGCGTCGGACTTTCGCTGGCTGGCCCACGTATACGCCGCCGAAAGCGCATCGCCCGCGCCGATCGGGCACAATGCCTCGACGCGTGGCGGCAGCGCCTCCATGAGGCCGTCCGGAAACGCGCCCACGGCGCCCCGGCTGCCGAGCGAAAGCACTACCGACTCGGCGCCCATCGTGCGGATCCGCTCCGCCGCTTCCAGGTAGTGCGTGCGCGTGAGCAGCGTGCGCCCAAGGAGCCGTTCGGCCTCCTTCTGGTTGGGAGTCACCACCGTTGGCTTCGCTTCGATTCCCTCCACTAACGCCGGCCCATCGGCGTGCAGCAGCGTCTTCACTTTCTTCCGGCGCGCCATGGCAATGAGCTTTCCATAGAACGACGGCGGCACGCCCGGCGGCAAGCTCCCGCAGGCCAGCAGCCAGGATGCGTTATCCAGACTGTCGCGCACTGTCCGCTCCACGCGCCCCACCTCCGCCTTCGAAAGTGTCGGCCCCGTCTCGTTCAAATTCACCGTGAGGCCATGCTTGTCGGTCACCGTGAGGTTGATCCGGATTTCCTGCTCGATCGGCACCACCGAGACCTGGTAGCCGTGATTGGCGAGGTGGGCCTCCAGACGCTTTCCCGTTTCACCGCCGGAGGTGAGCACCGCAACCGTCTTTCCACCGAATGCGTGGATCACGCAAGATGCATTGATGCCGCGGCCTCCCGCCGACTCGCGACTGGATTTGATATAGGCGCGATCCTCGAAGGCCAGCCGGTCTACGCTGATGATCCGGTCGATGGCCGGATTGATCGTGAGTGTGACAATCAACTCACCATTCTACGAAGGATCGCGACGCCGCGTCGAAGTGACACCCGTTCCGGATGAAGCGGCGTCCCCGGCATCGCGCCGCCAATGGACCCACTACCCGGCGGCCGCCATCGGCAGGGCGGGGCGCGTGGCGATGGCGTGCCGGATGATTCCCAAAATCTCCGCGCGTTCGGCGCCCGCGATGGGCAGCCGCGGTGCGCGCACCATCTCCGAACCGAGCCCGGTCTCGGCCATTGCCAGCTTGATGTACTGAACCAGTTTGATCTTCGTATCCAGGTGGAGCAGCGGCGTGTACCACCGGTACAACTCACGCGCCTGCTCCCATTGGCCCGAGGTGGCCAGGTCCCACAGCGCGCGGGTCTCGCCGGGAAACGCGTTGACCAGGCCGGAGATCCATCCCTGCGCTCCCAGCAGGATGCTCTCCAGCACCAGGTCGTCCACGCCGGCGAACAGAATGTAGCGGCCGCCTGCGATATTCACCAGGTCGGTGATGCGGCGAACGTTTTCGGACGATTCCTTGACCGCCACAAGGTTGGGCACATCCGCCAGTTCCTGGAACATCTCGGGCGTGATGTCCACGCTATAAGAAACCGGGTTGTTGTAAGCCATGATGGGCAGTCCGGTAGACTGCGCCACGGCGCGATAGTGGGTCAACGTCTCCCGCGCGTCCGACTTGTACACCATGGCCGGCAGCACCATCAGACCATCGACCCCGATCCTCTCGGCGTCGCGCGCGAAGCGGCAGGCCAGCGCCGTGGTGTATTCGGCTACGCCGGTCAGCACCGGAATCCGGCCGCGGACCACGCGCTTCATTTCCTCGAGGACGCTCAGCTTTTCTTGGTATTCGAGAGCCGTGTTCTCACCCACGGTTCCCAGCAGCACGACACCGTGAATACCGGCGCGGATCATGGCTTCGAGGTGCCTGGCGGTAGCCGCCAGATCCAGAGATTGGTCCTGGCGAAATTGAGTGGTGATGGCGGGGAATACGCCCTTCCAATTGACGTTCATGGCTGAAGTATAGAATACACTACGCCTGAATACGCCGGCCCTGTGCTGTGCGGAAAGGGTTGTTAAGCTGAGAGTGCTTTCACTCGCAGGTGCAGCTTCGACTTATATCTGGCTGCCGTGTTCTTCTTGATGATGCCTTCTTTCGCCGAGCGGTCGATCAGCGAAAAGGTTTTCGGCAGGAGTTCGGCGGCCACCTTGGCGTCCTTGCTGGTGATTGCCTTTCGCATGGCGCGGATCTGGTGCCGCAGACGAGATTTGTTCTTCCGATTGTAATCCGTGCGCCGTTCTGTCTGGCGCACCCGCTTGAGCGCGGAATAAGTGTTGGCCATCTTTGCTAAATCTAATCCTTACAGAGTATTCGAGTTTCCAGGATAGCGCATCGCCGCCGTCCTCGGCAACCCGCGGAATCGCCCCAATCGCCCCAATCGCCCCGATCGCCCCGCATGAAGATGGTAGACTACGTCTGAACCGCCGAAATATGCATGTTCACCGTCGGCAAACCTAACGCCCGGATCCTGGTCGTCCGGCTGGGATCTCTGGGCGACATTATTCACGCCCTACCCGCCGTCGCCTCCCTGAAGCACAGCTACCCGGGATCGCGTCTCACCTGGGTCGTGGAGCCGCGCTGGGCCCCCTTGCTCGAAGACAACCCCTTTGTCGACCGGCTCGTGCTCCTCGACCGCGACACCCCAACCGGCTTTTTGCGAAGCTGGCGGACCCTGCGCGCCGAACGCTACGATCTGGCCATCGATTTCCAGGGTCTCATCAAATCCGCACTGGTCGCTTCGGCCGCGCGCCCGGACTGCATTTTCGGCTTTCACCATACCCAGGTTCGCGAGCGCACCGCTGCGCTCTTCTACTCCAACAAGACCGTGAGCCAGTCCGTTCACGTGGTCGACCGAAATCTCGATCTCGCCGCCGCCGCCGGCGCGGCCAACCCTCTGCGCGCCTTTCCCTTGCCGGCCGGACGTCCGGAAGGCGATCTGCCGCCGGGCGATTTTGTTCTCACCAGTCCCTTCGCGGGGTGGCGTTCCAAGCAGTGGCCCATCGAGTATTACCAACTGCTGGCGGCCCGGTTGCAACGCGATCTCGGTATCCCGCTCGTGGTCAATGCCCCGCATGGCGCTTCGTTGCCCGAGATCGGCGACGCCCTTCCGCATTACTCCGGCCTGCCGGGCCTGATCCATGCCACACGCCGTGCCGCGGCCGTGCTGGGCGTGGACAGCGGACCCCTTCACCTCGCTGCGGCGCTCGCCAAACCCGGCGTCGCCCTCTTCGGACCGACCGATTCCGCGCGCAATGGCCCCTACGGCAATTCGCTGCGAGTCTTGCGGAGTTCCTCGGCCGTCACCACCTACAAGCGAGGGTCCGCGATCGGCGAAAGCATGCGGGACATCTCTCCCGGCGAAGTTTTCGAGGCCCTCCGGTCGATGTGCGTAGTCCGATGATCCAGTTTCCGAAACCCTATGCCGACGCCGTGGCCCGCCTCCGTGTTCCGAGCGGATTCCTTATCGTCGCGGCGTTCGCCTGGCTCTCCCGCCCTAGCGCGCTGTCCTTGGCCGCCGGTCTGCCGGTCGCCGTGCTGGGACTCGCCTTGCGCGCCTGGGCGGCCGGGTGCCTCGCCAAAAACCAGCAACTCGCCACCGGCGGCCCTTACGCCCATACCCGCAACCCGCTTTATGTCGGAACCCTGTTGGTGGCGGCAGGCCTGGCGGTTGCTTCCCGCAGCGTGGGCCTGGGCGTGCTCTTCGGAGCCGTGTTCCTGCTGATCTATCTTCCGGTGATCCAACTCGAAGAGCAGCACCTTCGCCGCCTGTTCTCCGGCTACGCCGCTTATGCAGCGGAGGTTCCGGCGCTCTGGCCGCGGCTCCGGCCGTTTTCGTCCAAAAAGCGGAATCCTTTTCGCGTCGACTTGTATCTTAAGAACCAGGAATATCAGGCGGGCGCTGGATTGGCCGCCGGGATGTTGTTTCTTGTTTGGAAGCTTGTGGCGTGAGCCAGGGACCGCTCTGAGGGGAGCGGTCCTCTTCACCACCGTCCGTCGCGCCGGCATGGGACAGACCTTCGCACGCTGACAGGAGTGCCCCTCACATTCACCGGACAGGTTGCGGGTAACATCGGAAGCGACTTGGCGTAGGGACACCGCTGCCTGATTTGGCCGGTTAATTGGGGTCGGCGACTTCCTGGCCCCGGTAGCGGCGCGCCGGCTTCCAACCGTGTTGGCGCAGATAATCGAGCAGAGAAATGTTCTGCCGCAAGGCCTCCCTTTGCGCAGGAGTCATGTGGGTTTTACCTCCGGGACCAGAATACGGACAGCCGCCGTCCAATCCCAGGCGAGGATGGTGGGTACCAGCAGAAAAGCGTTCGACAGGCAGTTCCACCAGCTCGTCAGCCGCCGCTGAAACCAACGGCGGAAAGTGGCCGCGTCGGCCACGCGATTGGGGTTCTGTACGGGGGGCGCCGCTTGTTCCAGGGATGCCGACTCGATATAGCGGTCCGCCGCCTCCCGGCGTGCCTCCAGGCTATAGTGCGTGTACGGCAGGGACCAAGCTGGCAGAACCGTGATGGTTGTGCCGCACCGTTTGCAGCGGCCGCGACGAACCCGGATGGAGGAATGCTGCGCGTCGTGCGCCTGTTTGTGGCGCCGCCCGTGGCCGATGACCGTCATTTCCGAGCAGGCTGGACAGCTTCGCGGAAGCCACTCCAACTGCTGGGCTTCGGCCAATCCGTCCTTGGCCAGGCGGCCACGTTCGTGGGATAACTGCAATGATTGGGCGCGAAGGCCCGGGAGAGTTACCCGCCCAAGGATTGCTCGCTCGGAACCTTCGCACCTTCATATACCAAACCGGCTGAAGAAAAAGAACTTCCCATCTGGGAACCGCCATTCCTAACATTGGCCGGTTAACCAGTTCCGAAAAATGAACTTTTTTTTCGCTTTGTTTTCAAAAAGTTGGCGTTGGATGCGCCTGCCGCCGCAATGTAGTCGTGGTAGGTCTGTAATTGAGGGAGAAGAGATTGCGCCAAGCGCGCGACTCCATCAACCAGATTCGCCCCTCGGTCCCATGGCCGAGGGGCTTTTTCTTGCCCTCGAGGAGAATTGAGCCCATGAAACGTTCATCCACACGCAAGCCCCGCGGGCACGTCGTCGACGCGCTCATACAGGCCGTCTGCGAGGAATTCTCCGGCGAGCTGGAAGAGCTCGCCGCCGAATACGCCGCCTCATACCCCAATGCCAGCCCGGCGGAACGCCTCCAGATCGACATCCTCATCCACAGCCAGTGGATGTGGACATGTCTCAACCGGGTCGACACCCGCATCTGGAATGAGGAAGTGGCCGTTGCCGAAAACCCCGAGTTCGCTCTTGGCGAGGCCTGGATGAAACGCTCGGCCGACTTCATGCGGGTCGATCGCCGCACCGCGGCTGCCAGTCGCGAATTCTACCGCGCGCTGGACGAACTGCAACGCCTGCGCGCCGCTCACAAGGCCGCCCCGCGGCCCGCCGGGCCGCCTCGGGAAGAATCCAAGCCGAAGCCGAAATCCACGGATCTGGCGGGCTTCCCGGCCTCCCGCTGGGTCATGTAACCGGCACTGCCGTGGCCCAGCGGGTGTATTGTAAGAGAATCCGGGAGAGACAGGGTCCATGATGACGAGAAGAGAAATCCTGGCGGCGGCCGGCTCTGTGTCCGCCTGTTTGCCGCTGAAACCCGCCGCAGCCCAGATGGCGCTCCGGCCAATGGCCAATATGGGCGGCGCGCCCGCGGGCTTCCCCATGAGGTCGCGGGCCGCCCGCGAGGGAAACAGACCGTTCGATTTCCTGGAGTACTGCCACGGCGCGGGCTTCGGGGTGCTCGAAACGCGGCTTCCGTCCACCGACCCGGCGGAAGTCAAAAAGCTCCGCCAGAGACTCGATTCGTACAATATGCGCGTCATCCTGGACGTGCCGCTCCCGCGCGCTGAAGGCGATGTGGCCACCTTCGACACAGCCTTGAAGGCTGCCAAGGACGCGGGCGCCGTCTCGCTTCACACCGCCATGACCCAACGCCGCTACGAGCAGTTCGACACGCTCGACGCCTTCAAGAAGGACTTCGACCGATGCCAGAAAACCATCTCGCTCGCCGAACCGGTCCTTCGCAAACACCGCATCCGCTTGGGCATCGAAAACCACAAGGGCTGGCGCTCGGGCGAGCAGGCTGCCTGGCTGAAGCGCGTCGGCAGCGAATGGATCGGCGTCCACTTCGATTTCGGCAACAACGTGTCCTTGTGCGAAGACCCGGATGGCACGCTGCGCAATCTGCTCCCCTACATCGTCGCCTGCCATCTCAAAGACATGGCGGTCGAGCCGTACGAAGATGGTTTCCTGCTTTCCGAGGCGCCGCTCGGTGAAGGCTTCCTCGACATCAAGGGAATGGTCGCGACTCTTCAGAAGAAGGACCCGAATACGCCCTTCGACCTCGAGATGATCACCCGCGATCCCCTGAAGATTCCGGTCTTCACCGACAAGTATTGGTCCACCTTCGACGATTCCTACAGTCCGCTCCCCGGTCGCGACTTGGCCCACGTCCTCGATATCGTACATAAGCACCGGTCCAAAACGCCGCTGCCGCGCACCACCGGCACGAGCGCCCAGGCGCAGCTACAGCTAGAGGACGACAACGTGCGGAAATCCATAGCCTTCGCGCGCCAGAACCTGAACCTGTAATGGATCAAAACCGGAACTGAGTTCCGGTCTTCACAGCACCTTCACCAACTCGTCCAGAATCACCTGGACTGCTTCGTAAGGATCGCCGCTGCCGCCTGCCTCGATCGAGTACACGCCCCGGAAACCGGCGTCCTTGGCAATCCGCACGCACTTCGCCAGGTCGCCGACCTGCGGGCGCATCTTTGCATGGCAAATGTCCTGAGCCAGCGGGTACAGTAGTCGCAATCCGCGCTCGCGCGTCTCTTCGTCGGGAAAGTTGCCCATGTCCGGCAGCGCCCCGGCGCCGGAAGCTTGCAGAATCTTCACCTGTACTTCCGGGTACCGCGAAATGCTCCCGTGGTTCTCCACGATGATCCTCACGCCCTTCGCTTGCCCGTATGCCACCAGCGTCCGATAGGAATCGATGGTGACCGATGGATCGTCGAGGTTGACCAGTCCCGGATCGCACCGGGCCGCGGGAGACCCGATCGCTGCCGCCAGATCGATCCCCTTCCGGTAGAGCGCAATCGCGTGTTCCCGCTCCTTCGCATCGTGCGACGAGAGCGCCGGCTGCTCCCAGAGTTCCCGGTAATCGATCGGAATGTTGACCACGCGCGAGTGCGCCTTCTGAAGCCGGTTCTTAAACTCTGCAAAGTACGAAGGCTCGCTCGATCCGAAATGCGGATACACCATCTCCACGTTGTGAACGTGATAGCGATCCGCCACCATCTCCGGAAAGTTCAGCGCGTCGATGGGCCTGTCCGCTTCGAACAGCGTGTGAAAGCTCCAGGTCGAAACGCAGATAGTATCACGGGCCTCCCGGCCTGTCCTCTTTTCGTGGGAAAACATGCGGAGCCCTATTTCGGAAACATTGCCTGCAGGTCGTCGAGGCTCGGCCGCCGCCCGTACTCGCACAGCTCGAACGATTCGGCGTGCTGGATCTGCTGCGCCTGCGCCGCGCCGTAGCGTTTCTCCAGCGCCGTCCGCACCGCCGCGGAAATGCGATCCGTTCGTGTCGCCGACAGCCACTTCTTGCGGGCCGCCGCGTCCTTGGGCACATCCCCCAGAGTGCCGGCCACCCAGGGCAGCCATTCGTAAAACTGCGAGACGTGCGCGTCGAGAGCATCGATCTTGGTATCCCATACGTCGTCGATCGAGACCACCACGTCCGGGCGGAACGGGGCCGGCTTCTGAAATCCATCTTCGTAGTAGAGGAAGATCGGATTCTTGCGCAGCGGCGGCACGTCCGAAACCACGTTCGGCACCACCACCATGTAGGCGGCGTCCTGCACTAGCACGCCGGTGTAGCGATGGTCGGGGTGATAGTCGTTGGGCCGCGGCGCCACCACAATGTCCGCGTTCCACTGGCGAATGGCGCGGATGATCTGCTTGCGCACCTCCACCGTGGGTGTCAGCTCGCCGTCGTGATTGTTCAGGACTTCGTATTCGCCGATCCCCACGCGCTTGGCCGACTCCTGGGTCTCCGCGTAACGGCGCTTCGCCAGGATCCCGCCGCCTTCGTTTTGGTGCCCGGCGTCCCCATTCGTCACCGAGAGAAACTTCACCGCGTGTCCGGCCTTGGCGAGTTTGCTGGCCGTGCCCGAGAACTTGATGTCGCAGTCGTCCGGGTGCGCGGCGATCGCGATGATACGGAGCCTGCCTTCCTGCGCCAGCGCCGCGGCCGGCGCCAGGAATGCGCAAAAAATGAATAACGGTTGAAGCGAATGAATCGACATCGATCTGCCTTTCCCGTTGGACTGTAACAGATCGCTCTGGCGGTGTCCATCAAAGCCGGGCGGACGCGGGCGCGCGCCCCCCCGGTCGCGTCCTTGGCCCCAGTGTGATAGCTTAACCCCCAGGAGCAAAGCAATGGATCGAAGATACTTCCTCATGGGTTCTCTGGCATCGGCGGGCGCGGCGCTGCGTTCCAGCGCCCTGGCGAGCCCTAACGACACCGTCCGCGTGGCTTGCGTGGGCGTTCATGCCCAGGGCCGCACGCACATTCGCCGCTACAGCGCCATGCCGAACGTCGAAATCGCCGCCATCTGCGACATCGACGAATCCGTGCTGAACGCCCGCGTAGACGAGATCGAGAAGGCCGGCAAAAAGCGTCCCGCGGCGTTCACCGATTTTCGCAAGTTGCTCGAAGATAAGTCCATCGATGCCGTTTCCATTGCGACTCCCAACCACAACCACACCCTGCAGACCGTGTGGGCCTGCCAGGCGGGCAAGGACGTCTACGTGGAGAAGCCCTGCTCGCACGACATGTTTGAGGCCAAGCAGGTTGTGGCCGCCGCGCAGAAGTACAACCGCCTGGTGCAACACGGCACCAACAGCCGGTCGAGCATCGCGCGCGAAGCTGTCCAGCACATGCGCGACGGCCTCATCGGAGACGTCTACATGGCGCGCGGCCTGTGCTTCAAGTGGCGCGACACCATCGGCCGCAAGCCGGTGGAGCCGGTGCCCGCCGGCGTGCACTACGATCTCTGGCTCGGCCCCGCGCCCGAGCACGCCTTCACGCAGAACCGTTTTCACTACAACTGGCATTGGCTCTGGGACTACGGCAACGGCGATATCGGCAACCAGGGAATCCACCAGGTGGACCTTTCCCGCTGGGGACTCGGCGTGAAGTACCCCACCAAGGTCAGCGCCATCGGCGGCCACTTCATGTTCGATGACGACCAGGAGACGCCCAACACCTTGAACGCCTCATTCGAATTCGACGACGGCGGCAAGAAGAAGATGATGGTCTTCGAAGTGCGGCACTGGATCAGCAATCACGAATCCGGCATCGGCGAGAATGGCAAGGCGCCGAACACGGTGGGCGCGGTCTTCTATGGATCCAAAGGCTACCTGGCCGTGTGGGACGAAGATCACGGCCGCTACGAAAGCTTCCTGGGGCGCGAGCAGCAGCCCGGCCCCAAGGGAGAGGATCTCGGCAACAACTGGGCCAACTTCATCGCGGCCTTGCGTACCCGCAAGCACGAGGATTTGAACGCGCCCATCGAGGAGGGCGCCATTTCGACCACGCTGGTCCACCTGGCGAACATCTCCTACCGGGTCGGCCGCACTCTGCATTTCGATGCGGCCTCTTACAGCGTCACCGGCGATGCCGAGGCCAACCGCCTGTTCCGTCGCCAGTATCGCAAGCCGTTCGTCGTGCCGGACAAAGTCTAAGCCGCTGCCCCTAGCCCGACTTTCGCGAATCTGATGGGGTACAGCACCGACGCCGGGCTTCCGGAGGCCTGTTAAACAAGGGTTTCGCTCCAATCACAGACCTCTACATGGCTAGATGAAAGAATAT
>JBGPKH010000253.1:0-11390 GCA_041485845.1 Bryobacteraceae bacterium | reverse complement strand
CCATGGCGAGGTTGTTCAGGTTGGCGATGGCGGTCTTCTCCCGCAAGGCCAGCGACCGCCGGTAGAGCGCCTCGGCCTCCTCGAATTTGTCCTGCGACGCCAGGACCACGGCGAGGTTGTCCAAGGTCGTCGCCAGGTCCGGATTGTCCGGCTCCATCCCGCTTTCCCATATGGCCAGCGACCGGCGGTACAGCGGCTCGGCGTCGGCGTAGCGCTTCTCCAGGAAGAACAGCATGGCCAGGCGGTCGAGACGGGGCGCCACGTTCACGTGGCTGGGCCCGTTGGCGCGCTCCTGGATCGAAATGGCTCGCCGCAGCGGCGACTCCGCGGGCGGATAGTTCTTCTGCTCGATGAATACGGTGGCCAGCGAGTCCAGCACAGGAACCAACTGCGGGTCCTCGGGGCTGAGTTGCTTCTGGATGATATCGATGGCGCGGCGCAGGTTGGGCTCGGCCACGGCAAAGCGTTTCTGTCCGATGTAGAACGCCGCCAGCTCCACGCAGTCCTTCGCCAGGTCGAGGTCCTCGGTGCCCTTGGTGTTGATCCGGATGGACACCACCTTCACGTACTGGCGCTCGGCGTCCGGGAAGCGGGACATGGCGACGTAGAGGCCGCCGAGCTGCTTGAGGTCGGGGATGATCTCGAGACCCTCGCCTCCGGCCGCCTTAGTCTTGAGGTTCAGGGATCGCTGGTACAGCTTCTCGGCGTCGGTGTTGCGTCCCTGGGCGCGATACACGGCGGCCAGCTCCTCGATAGCGGGAACCAGGCCGATGTGCTCGATCCCGGCATTCTCTTCGCGGAGCTGCAGGACGCGGGTGAGGAGCGGCTCGGCCTCGGCGTACTTGCCGACCGCCACCAGCGCGGCCGCCCGATCGCGCAATTCGGCCTGGCCGTCCTGCGCCCCCGCCGCTGCGCAAAACAGGAGCAGCAGCGTCACCAGTCTGTGCATAACCCCTAAGGATAAACCAATGATGGGCTCCCGCGACTAACAGGCGGACGAGAAATACCCGGCGGATGGCTGATCCCCGCACGGCTCCGCACGGCACGCACGGCCCGCACGGCACGCACGGCACAGGCACTCGACAAATTGGCATCTCATTTGCTAAGCTAAGGCTTAGATCAACTGTGGTACTTCTGTCCCTTGGCTCTTTCCCCATCCCGACACTCAATACCCCCAGCAATCCACACGTGGAGTAAAGCGCAACCTATGGCTTCTAATACCTATTCCCAAGGCGCCCAGGTGGAACACCAGAAATTCGGCCTCGGCACCGTCATGTCCAGCAGCGAAGAACGCATCGTGATCAAGTTCGACGAGCACGGCGAGAAGAAGTTCGTCACCACCATGGTGATGGGCAGTCTGAAAAAGAGCGACCGCCAGCCGCCCGCCGAGAAGAAGGGCGCCCGCCGGAAAAAGGCCACACCTGCCGCAGTATGAATGCAGTATGAATACAGTCACATTCGAGGAAACATTCGTTGAACGCACTTCAAAAACGGTTGTTTGAAGAGGCCCGGAAGCGCAATCCCGACCTCAAGGTACCATCTGAAAACCAGCCCCCGGCGGACTGGACCGAAGCCGACCTTGCCCTCGTGAAGCAGGGCGTCGGCGACAAATCCACCCGGCCGGCCCAAGCCGCGGGCGAGGCTGGTGACGCCAGCGGCGAAGCGCCTTCCGGCGAACAGGCCGGCGCCGTGGTGACCTATTTCGAAGCCAAGGGCTTCGGCTTTCTGCGGCCGGACGATGGCGGACGCGACATCTTCTTTCACGTTTCGCGCCTGGTGGAAGGCCTGGCCACCGATCTGCGCCCCGGCACGCGGGTGGTCTACGAGTTGGGAATGGACCGCACCGGCAAGATGGCCGCCAGCAGCATTCGCATTCCCCCACCGGCGGCGTGACGGCGGTTGGCAGGCGAAAGCGCCCGGCGAAAGCGCCTGCCCCACCTCGACAGGCGGCGCGCCGCGGATTAAAATCGAGAGACATATGCTCTCTCGACGCTCCTTTTCCAAGGCTCTAATCGCCGCTCCCTTCGTTGCCCGCGCTCAGGAGAAGCTTGCCCGCGCGCGCATCAAGGTCGATACCGAGCGCGTGATCTCGGATATCGACCCCAAGATCTACGGCAACTTCATCGAGCACCTGGGCCGCTGCATCGATGGCGGCATTTTCCAAGAGGGCTCGCGCCTGTCGGACGGCAACGGCTTTCGCAAGGACGTCTTCGACGCGGCCAAGAAGATGGGGGTCTCCATCCTGCGCTGGCCGGGCGGCAACTTCTCCTCCAACTACCACTGGAAGGACGGCATCGGACCGCGCGACCAGCGGCCGCCGCGGTTGGAGATGGCCTGGGGCACCGTCGAGAGCAACCGCTTCGGCACCCACGAATTCCTGCAATACAGCGAGATGATGGGGACCACGCCGTACGTCTGCGCGAACCTCGGCACCGGGTCGTGGGAAGAGGCCCAGCAGTGGGTGGAGTACTGCAACTCTTCGGAAGACACCGCCATGACGCGCCTGCGCAAGCAGAACGGCCGGCAGCAGCCGTGGAAGGTGACCTACTGGGGGCTGGGCAACGAGATGGACGGCCCCTGGCAGATGGGGCATCGCAGCGCCGAGGACTACGGCAAGTTCGCACTGGAAGCCGCCAAGCTCATGAAGTGGACCGACCCCAGCGTCAAGCTGATCGCCGCGGGGTCGTCGAACTTCGGACCCGGGTCGGACTGGACGGGGTGGAACAGGACGGTGCTGGAGTTCCTCAAGCGGCACGCCGACTATCTTTCGCTGCACATGTATGTGGGTAACCGCGACAACAATTACGGCGAGTTCGTGGCCAGCTCGCTCGAGCTGGACGACCGCATCAAGACCGCCGAGGGAACCATTCGCGCGGCGCTGTCGGGTGAGCCGCGAGACCACCGCATCTACATCGCCTGGGACGAGTGGAACGTGTGGTATCGCGCGCGGGGCGCGTCGCAACGCGGGCGCCGGATTCTGGAGGAACGCTACAACCTGGAGGATGCCTTGGTGGTGGCGACCTTCCTGAATTCCTTCGTCAACCACGCGCACATCGTGAAGATCGCCAACCTGGCGCAACTGGTGAACGTGATCGCGCCGATCTTCACCAACGACAACGGCATGTTCCTGCAGACCATCTACTACCCGCTGCAACTGTTCGCCGCTCACAGCAAGGGCAAAGCGCTGGAGCTGTTCGTAGACAGCCCGAAGTACGCCAGCCCGCGATTCGGAGAAGTGCCCTACCTCGACGTGTCGGCGGCATACGACAACGGCACGCTGGTGCTGAACGTGGTCAACCGCAGCCCGGACCAGGCGCTGACGGTGGAGATCGAAGCGGAGGACGCGCAGTTCGCCGGTCAAGCCACCATCATCGAGGTGAACGGGCCCGACATCAAGGCCGAGAACGATTTCGGTTCGGCCAAGGTGGGCGCGGTGGAACGGTCGGCGGCGGCGCAGGGGAAGAAGCTGACGCAGACGTTCGCGCCCCACTCGTACACGGTGGTGAAGGTGAAGCTGGGGTAGGCGGCTGTCACCGATGGCCGGGAGCCTCGGCGAGTTGCGCAATCGGAGAGCGAACCTGTAGCGATCGGCTCCGCGGCCTGCTGTTCGGGTCCGTGGCCCCGATCGCCTCTGCACGACGTTCGCGGCCCTGGCCGATCCCACGCGGCGGGCGATCCCGGCGCGGCTCGCTCGCGGGCGAAGCCTCGGTCACGGAACTGGCGGAGCCCTTCGAGATTGAGCCTGCCCGCAATCTCCAAGCACCTCAAGGTGCTGGAGCGCGCGGGCCTGATCGCACGGGGACGCTCGAAAAGTACCTGAGCGCGGAGATGGCGGCGTGGGCCATGTGCTTCGGCTTGGGCAAGGTCGTCAAGAGCGGCTCGGCGGGAAACTGGGTCTATGCCTGCACCCCGCTGATCCCGGCGAACGGCGACGCGACCGAACTGCCCTACTTCTCCTTCGTCGAACAGATCCGCCCGGCTCTTCAGTTGAGTCCTGGGACGTTGGTCAGTTGATCGTTTTCACTCTTGATCGACCAGTTTGAGCTCCACTTTGCCGTCGGGAAAGACGGCGTACATTTCGAGCCGTCCGCCCATGGCTTCGATGAAGTTTTTGAGGGTGCTGAGGTACATATCCGTGCGCTTCTCCAGTTGCGACACCGCAGCCTGCGTCATGTCGAGCGTCTGTGCCAATTGCTGCTGTGTGAGTCGGCGCGCGTTCCGGAGCTCGTGCAGTGGCATCTGTTTCATATGCTCCTTAAAGAGGCGGTCCGATTCGGCTCGCGCCGCCGGAGACATTTTCTCCCTCAGTTCGCTCCACTTAGTCAGTTTGGGCATCGTCTTTCTCCTCTTGGAGTTCTTTCAAATATTGGTCGTAGATACGATCCGCCTGTGGCACACTCTTCTCGTACCACCGGTCATCGCCAGTCTTGTCGCCGCCCAAAAGAAGAATCGCGGTGCGGCGAGGATCAAAAATGTAGAGCACCCGGTATGGGTGGCCCTGGTGCTGTATGCGCAATTCGCGCATCGCGGAGTGGCGGGAACTGCCTATTTTGCTCGAATGGGGAAACGAAAGATTCGGACCATCTTCAATCAGCACTCTGACTACCGCGTCGACCGATGCTTGCTCGGCTTCGCTCAGGCCATCCCACCAGGCTTTGAATTCCTCCGTAACCTCGACTTCCCATGCCACGATTCCATTATAACGTCTAGCTAATATAATTCAAGGCTTATAGTTTCATGCCCGGAAGTGTCCAGAACGCGGCTCCCGCCACGGTGCTGCCGCCGTCGTTGTGCCGCGAGCTCGTTTATGAGCGGGTATACCCGCTGTTGGCAGGCGAAAGCGCCTGCCCCACCTCGACAGGCTGCGCGCCACGCACTAGAATCGGGGGACACACTCTCGACAGAACGACTTCGGTATGTGGCGCTTCCAGAGCGGGTCGCCGGGTCGTGTACAATAGACTGGCTAAACCGGCATGCCCCTTTTGACAGGAACCCGCCTCGGCCCGTATGAGATCCTCGCGCCTCTTGGCGCCGGCGGCATGGGCGAAGTGTACCGTGCGCGGGATTCGCGGCTGGATCGCGACGTGGCCATCAAGGTCCTCCCGGAGCATCTTTCGCAGAGTCCTCAGGCGCTGGTAAGGTTTGTCCGCGAAACCAAAGCAGTGGCCGCGCTCTCGCACCCCAACATCCTGGCGATCTTCGATACCGGCACGGAGAATGGAATCAGTTACGCCGTCACCGAATTGCTGGATGGCGAATCGTTGCGCGCCAGGCTTACGCGAGGCCCACTGCCCTGGCGCAAAGCGGTGGAAATCGGAGCGGCGTTAGCCGAAGGCTTGGCAGCGGCCCACTCCAAGGGCATCACGCACCGCGATCTGAAGCCGGAGAACATTTTCCTCACACGGGACGGCCGCGTCAAAGTGTTGGATTTCGGATTGGCGCGAGTCGAAGCCGGTCCGGCCAGCGCCGATGCGCAGACGCAAACCCAGGCCGGGACGGTAATGGGCACTCCGGGGTACATGTCGCCGGAACAGGTTCGCGGCATTTCCGCGGGCCCGGCCAGCGACATCTTCTCACTCGGATGCGTGCTCTACGAGATGATCTCGGGAGGGCGCGCCTTTGCGGGCCAAACCGCGGCGGAAGCCATGTCGTCGATTCTGCGCGACACACCCGGGGAACTGGGCGCTAGCGGAGCCCAGGTTCCCGCCGAGCTTGATCGTCCGATCTTCTGCTGCCTGGAAAAGAATCCCGAGGAACGGTTCCAATCGGCGCGCGACCTGGCCTTTCATCTCAAGGCGATCTTGAACGCGCCGGTCGGCGCCGCACCGTCGTCTCGCGCCCTGGACTCGATCGCGGTTCTTCCCTTCAGCAACGCGAGCAACGATCCCGACACGGAGTATCTGTGCGACGGGGTCACGGAAAGCATCCTCAACAGCCTGGCTCAGGTCGGGCAGCTTCGGGTAACGCCGCGGAGCACGGTCTTCCGGTACAAGTCGCGCGAGGTGGACCCGCAAACGGTGGGACGCGAGCTCAATGTGCGAGTGGTGCTGACAGGACGCATGATCCAGCGCGGCGAGAATCTCGTGGTGAGCGCGGAGCTTGTGGATGTCGCGGCAGGGTCTCAGCTTTGGGGCGAGCGCTACCACCGCAAAATCTCCGATATCTTCGCCCTCGAGGAGGAAATCGCGCGCAAGATCTCCGAGAGCCTGCGCCTGAAACTCAGCGGACAGGAGAAGACCCGGCTGGCGAAGCGGTTTACCGAGAATACCGAGGCCTATCAGCTTTATCTGAGGGGCCGTCATCACTGGACCAAAAGAACGCCGGACCACGTGAGGAAGGGCCTCGAATACGTTCAGAAGGCGATTGAAAAGGACCCAAGTTATGCGCTCGCCTATTCCGGCCTGGCGGACTGCTACAGCATTCTGGGCGTGTATTCGGTGCTTCCTTCCAAAGACGCTCTGGTCAGGGCCAAAGCGGCCGCGGTCGCCGCGGTGGCATTCGACGATGAACTGGCAGAAGGTCATACTTCGCTTGGTTTCATTAAGGCGTATTTGGATTGGGACTGGTCCGGCGCAGAGAAGGAATTTCAGCGAGCCCTCGAGCTGAACTCCGGATATTGGGTAACACCGTATTGGTACGGTCTCATGCTGGCCTCAATCGGCCGCTTCGAAGAAGCCGAACAGCAGATCCGCCATGGCATGGAGTTGGAGCCCCTCTCGCCGACATTAATGCATATCGCGGCGATGATCTCCTTCATGTCCCGCCGCTACGCCAAGACCGTCGAGTGGAGCCTTGAGGGTTTGGAGAGCAATCCCGATTATTTCCTTCTGCGGTATTGGCTGGGGTTGGCCTATCTGTTACAGGTGAAACATGCGGAAGCAATCTCCGAGCTGCAAACCGCCGTGGATCTCTGCCGCCGGGAGGTGTCATGGGTGGTAGGCGCCCTGGGACACGCTTACGCCGTTTCGGGCAACCAAGCGGAGGCGTTGCGGATTCTGGAAGAACTTCTCGACCGGGCGAAACGGGAAGCGATCGATTTCATCTCGGTCGCAGCCATCTATGCGGGCTTGGGCGACACTGAAAACGCACTGACGTCTCTGGAGAGGGCGTGTGACAATCGCGGCATGTCCGGTATCCTGGTGAAGGAAGATGCACGATTGGACCCGCTGCGTTCCGAGCCGCGATTTCAACAGATGTTGAGGCGCATGAACCTGGCCTCCTGAGCCGCCCGGCATCCGGTATAATCATGTTCGATCCAACGGAACAATCGAAAAGGAGAAACACGAGATGCAGCGTCACGTTCATATTGCGGTACTCGCACTAGTCGCTCTTACGCCGCTTGTGGCCCAGGCGCCGAAGGGCTGGAAACTGCGCGCCGATCATAGTACGTCGGCGTCCGACCCCGACGCCCCCGGCGACATCAAGTTCGTCACCATGGGATCGGGCTTCCACGCCACGAATCCCCAAGCGGCGGTGTACTGGAATCCAGCGAATACCGCGTCGGGTACATACACGCTCAAGGGCACGTTTACCCTGATGAAGCCGAGCGGCCACACCAACTATTACGGTCTGGTGTTCGGCGGCAGCGATCTCGAAGGCCCGCAGCAGGCGTATCTGTACTTCCTGGTCGCGCAAAATGGGACATGGTTGATCAAACGCCGCAACGGCGAAGCTACCGAGAACGTGCAGGCGAGAATGGCCAACGACGCGGTGAAGAAACCGGGTGACGACGGAAAATCCACCAACGCCCTCGAAGTACGCGTCGGAGCCGACAAGATCGACTACGTCGTGAATGGCACGGTTGTGCACTCGACGCCGAAGACTGGAGCGACGGCGAAAGCCGACGGCATCTACGGCATCCGCATCAATCTTCTCCTCGAGGTTCATATAGACGGGCTCGCGGTGTCGAAGTAGTCTCGGTGGCGCAGGCGGTTCCGCCTGCGAACTTTTTTCGCGGCCTTTTGGAGAACTATGCGCCTGCATCCAGTGGTGTTCCCGCTTCTCGCTCTGACTCATTGCGCCTTCGCCCAGGTGGATGAGAAGCTTCTTCAGGGTATGCAGTATCGGCTGATCGGCCCCTTCCGGGGCGGACGCGTGCTCACCGTGGCCGGCTTTCCCGGCGACCCCCAGACTTATTACTTCGGGGCCGCATCGGGCGGCGTCTGGAAGAGTATGGATGGCGCAGCGCACTGGTCGCCGCTATTCGACAAAGAGTCCGTCGCCTCAATCGGCAGCATCGCCATCGCTCCATCGGATGCGAACGTCATTTACGTTGGTACGGGCGAGGGTTGTCTGCGCGGCAACATCTCCTACGGCAACGGCGTCTATCGCTCGAACGACGGCGGCAAGTCCTGGGCGAGCCTGGGGCTTCGCGACACGCGCCATATCCCCAAAGTTCTCGTCGATCCGCGAAACCCCGAGGTTGTCCTGGTCGCCGCTATGGGTCACGCCTTCGGTCCCAACACCGAGCGCGGCGTCTTTCGGACCACCGACGGCGGCAAGAACTGGACCAAGGTTCTTTACGTGGACGACCGTACGGGCGCCACCGATCTGGCGTTTGCGCCCTCCAACCCGAACCTCGTTTTCGCCGCCATGTACCAGGCGCAGCGCCAGCCCTGGACATTCACCAGCGGCGGGCCGGGCAGCGGCCTTTACCGCTCTATCGACGGCGGCGCCACCTGGAAACATTTGGAGGGCAAAGGCCTGCCCTCGGGTGTGCTCGGCCGTATCGGCATCTCCATTTCCGGAGCCGACTCCAGCCGGGTGTACGCCATGATCGAGGCCGACAAAGGGGGCCTGTACCGCTCCGACGATGGCGGCGACCATTGGGAGCGGGTCAACGACGATGAGCGGTATCGCCAGCGTGCCTGGTATTTCAGCCACGTTTTCGCCGACCCGAAAAGCGCCGACACCGTTTACGTGCTCAACACCGGAATGTTCCGTTCGACCGATGGCGGCAAGACGTTCACGCTGCTCCCCGCTCCGCACGGCGATCATCACGGACTATGGATCGACCCCACCAACCCGCTGCGCATGATCAACGGCGACGATGGGGGCGCCACCATCTCGATCGACGGCGGCAAAAGCTGGACGCCGCAAATGAATCAGCCGACGGCGCAGTTCTACCATGTAGCCGTGGATAATCGATTTCCGTATTACGTGTTCGGCGCGCAGCAGGACAATACCGCGCTAGCCACTGCGAGTTGGAGCGATTTCGGCCTGATCGGCATGCGCAACTGGTATGAAGTGGCCGGCGGTGAGAGTGCCACGCTGGCGCCCGATCCGCGCGATGGCAATATCGTCTATGCTGCTGGGCCGGGCGCCGCCCGGTTCGACAAACACACCGAGCAGGGCGTCGACATTTCCCCGTGGCCCATCGATTTCGCCGGACATGGCGTGGCCGATTTCCCGCACCGGTTCCAGTGGACCGAGCCGATTCTGTTTTCTCCGCACGACCCCACCGTCATCTACACCGCCGGCGAAGTAGTGTTCAAGACCACCAACCAGGGCAAGAGCTGGACCGCCATCAGCCCCGATCTCACGCGCAACGATAAATCCAAGCAACAGGCTTCCGGCGGCGAGATCACGCTCGACAACACCAGCGCGGAATATTACGGCACCATCTTCGCGCTGGCCGAGTCGCCGCTGGAGAAGGGCCTGCTCTGGGCAGGGAGCGACGATGGTCTGATCCAGATCTCGCGCAATGGCGGCGGCTCCTGGCAGAACGTGACGCCTTCCACCATGCCCGAGTGGGGGACGGTGAGCATCATCGAGCCTTCGCCGCACGGCGCTGCCACGGCGTACGCGGCGGTGGACCGTCACCGGCTGGACGACTTCAAGCCTTACATCTTCAAGACCTCGGACTACGGCAAGACGTGGACCCAGATTGCCGCCGGCATTCCCGAGGGCGACTACGTGCGCGCCGTCCGCGAGGATCCCAAACGCGCCGGCCTGCTTTACGCCGGCACGGAAACCGGCGTCTGGTTTTCGATGGACGCCGGGGCGCACTGGCAGAAGCTGCGACTGAACCTCCCCACTGTACCGGTGCACGACCTGGTAGTGAAGGACGACGACCTCGCGGTGGCCACACACGGCCGCGCCTTCTGGATTCTCGACGACCTCACTCCGCTGCGCAAGCTCGCGCCGGCGGATGTAGACGCGGACGCCAAACTCTACCCGCCTCGTCCTGCTTACCGGCTGCGTTTTCCGGATGCCCTGGACCGGCGCCAGCCCGCGGGCGAGAACCCGCCCCCGGGCGCGATCGTGTACTACTACCTGAAAGCCGCGCCGAAAGATGAAGTGAAGCTCGAAATCCTCGACGCTCAGGGCAGCGTCATCAAGACTTATTCGAGCGTCAAGAAGGAAGAGGACGCCGGCCCGGCGGAATGGCCGGACGTGCAACACCAGAGTAAAACGCTGCCCGCCGAAGCCGGCCTGAATCGCTTCTACTGGGACCTGCGCTACGAGGATCCGGTCACAGTGCCGGGGACGTTTTACGAGGCCGATATCCCGCCCAAAGGGGCCATGGCGCTTCCCGGAACTTACCAGGTGCGCCTGACGGTTGCGGTCCGGAGCCAGACGGCGCCGCTCGAGTTGCGCCTGGACCCACGAATCCAAATCTCCCGCGCCGATCTCGAGAAGCAGTTCGAGCTGGAGCGCCAGATTTCGCGCCGTCTCACGTCGCTTCACAACGCCGTTAACGAAATCCGCGACCTTCGCGCGCAGATCGCCGCGCTCGAACAGCGCTACCGCAATGTGGCCGCGTGGGAGCCGCTGAAGCCCATGGCGGACGATCTTTTGAAGAAGATCGCCGCCGTGGAAGAGAAGGTCATTCAGGCGAAGATGAAGAGCACCGAAGGCGATCTGCGCTACCCGACGATGATCGACGAACAGTTGATTTACCTGAACTGGAGCGTGGATGCCGCGGATGCCGCGCCGACGGACGGCCAGCAGCGGCTTTTCACGGAGCTCAGCGCGAAGTTGCAGGAGCAGTTAAATGTCTGGGATAAGGTTCTCAGCCAGGATTTGACGGGGTTCAATCGGGCGGCCGAAAGGCAGAAGATTACGCTCGTGGATGTGCGGCCGCGGCAGTAAGGCCCACCGGCGATTGCCTGCCGATCTTACCGCCCTGGCCGTCCCGCCTGACTCACGAAAGCAGCGATGTCCTTGGCGGCCTTGGTTTCCACGCCGGGCTTTTGCAGGAAGCCGAGGTCGCGGAACCAGTCGATGTAGCGATACTGCCAGGTGCCATACGGAATGTCGTTGCGGTCCGTCAGACCGCCGCTCATGCGGCTGCCGTCGGGCAAGGCGTCGCCGGGGTGGGTGCTCGGCTAACTTCCTGTGTTGCTGTGAATGGATATTCACTTCGATGAATATTGCCGCCTCCGATT
>JBGPKH010000252.1:0-11401 GCA_041485845.1 Bryobacteraceae bacterium | reverse complement strand
ATCCTTTTCCGAAAACTTGGGGCAGAGCAGCCAACTCCAGTAGTTCAACCGTTTTTCGATAGTGGCAGCGGTGAACTGGTCGGCGGCCGCCTGTAAGGTCTTCGGGTCCTCGGTCGCCAGGAAGGCGTTGTCGTCCTTGCCCTCGGGGGTCACCTCAAAACCGGCCAGTCGGGGTCACCTCAAAACCTGCCAGTTGTAGCCGTCATCCAGGACCAGAATTTGTTTTACCTTGCCGGCGGCTGTTCTGGCAAGTCCAGTTTGATCCAGTCCGGCCTGCTATCGTCAGACCTGAGATGCCAAGCGGCATGATACGAGTGCCGGCATTTCTGCAGGACTTGGTTCCAGTCCTCACCTTCCTGCGCCGGAAGATGAGCCTTGAAAATCTGGTTTGCCCTTCCCGTCGTGGCAGCCACGCTCGCCACGGCCAGACGGACTACCTCCACCGCGAACGGCCCGCTTCGTCGGCATCGAAAGCCGCCACGATTTCGGAACCCTCTGGCAGCCTCGTGATGGTCGCCCGAATCAAGCCCGGCTGCTGGGAATTCGGTTTGCCGCCCAAGCTGGCATAGCGGGTTTGGTCCTCGGCATCCGGGAACAGCGCGGCATGGGACAGCGCGTCAATGGCGCTTTCGGCCAGGACCAGACGCCTGTCATTTGCTCCCGCATGCGAGAACCACAGGCCCTTTTCACCCCCGGCGGCGAAGCCGGTGAATCGCTGGTTCTTGATTTCGTAACCGCACAGGCCCGCGGCGTCGAAATGCGGAAACACGGCATTGCCGCGGCTGTCGGTTCGCACCCGGCCTCGAAACCGCGGCGAGCCGAGCAGGGTCGTCGGCAGACAGCGCTCGTGCCCCAGATAGGGATGCCGCAGCGCGCTCGCCATGCGTCGATACCGGCTTTCCACCCGCATCCGATCTGGGCTGGTTGGTTCCAACCTGGGAAATAACGGTAGGGCTGCGGCAGGCCGGCCGATCCATGGCCGGAGAATCTGGCGCACGTCGCCGAGGCTCAGATTCTGGCGCCGCTGTAGGAAATCGATGACGGTCCCGTTGTCCCGGTCATCCCTCACCGAGAAGAAAACATAATGACCGTTGCCGTTGCGCTTGACCACGATCTTGTCGGCGCCGCGCCGCAGCACCGTGCTTCCCCGCCAGCTCTCGCGCCGGTCCATCTCATAGCCGAGACTTAAGGCGAATTGGCGCAAATCAATCTCCCGTTTGAGGGCATCGAGTTCGATATCCGGATTCATGCAAAACACCTTTCTTTCCCTATTGCCCGTTTTTTCTTCGCTCCCCTGGATGATCATGGGCCCTCTGCCGCCGTAGCCGCCGCCAGCTTGGTGCGCCAACTCCGCGGGCCGCACTTGAGCACGTGCCCGTGATGCAGCAGGCGGTCCAGCATGGCCGTGACCGCGGCCACGTCGCCCAGCAGTTTTCCCCAGTCCTCCACGGGACGATTTAATGCGGAGTTTGTTTTTATGCCGAGAGAAGCGGCCCAGCAATGACGAAACCTCCATCGGTTCAAGTCGGATTGACCTGCCCAGTGAACGTTTAACTTCGCATAATCGTGACGTCTTAAGGGATATGGAGGGAATCATGTTGACAGAGTTTTTCGAGTCACCCTTGCGTATCCAGGAACTGCGCGACGGTCCAGATGGCCGTCTGCTTGAAGGTTTTGCTCAAGAGTTATGCCAGGCGGATCGGCATTCACCCAGACGACCCGCCGCAACCCGTGTTGGCGGGCGTACCGCGCTGCATCTTCTCGAATTTCGAGGGCTACAAGAGAGCCCTGGAGATCGCCAACAGCCCGAATATCGGCGTGTGTTTATGTTGCGGGAGCTGGATGGAAGGCGGCACGATGACCGGCAAGGACGTGGCCGGCATGATTGAGTACTTCGGGCGCATGAAGAAGCTCTTCAAGATTCACTTCCGCAACGTCAGCGCGCCGCTGCCGCATTTCACCGAGACCCTGATCGACGACGGCTACACAGACATGAGCAAAGTGATGCAGGCGCTGGTGGACGTGGAATTCGATGGGATCGCGATCCCCGATCATATTCCGGCGCCGGGCGTGATACCCGGTACGGAAGGCGGCAGACAGGGCGGCGGCGGAGGCAGAGGAACTCCCGGACAATTCCGGCCGAATGTCGGTCTGGCGTACCTGATCGGCTGCATGCACTCGATGCTGAAGGCGGCGCAGAACCACAAAACGAAGAGAGCGTAAGGAATTTCAGGGGCACAGCTCTTCGGGCTCTCACCGCGGAGCCGCGGAGTCGCAGAGAAAAGCGCAGAGGAAGGCCGGAGAAAAAAGAAGAGAAAGCGGATTGGCGTGAATTGGCGGGCTCCACTTCGGGGTCGGGATCGAGAACGCGGAGATAGCGGAGAAGCGCGATCCTGGGTTCGGCAGCGTGCCCAGGGCTGCTTAACGATCAAGTTATCTGTGCGGGGCGCGTAAGCGACTTAGGACCAAGCCGCCGCGCGATGACTCCGTAGTTCAGTCGCGGCTCTGTTTCGTTTGATTGTGACTACGGAGCCGCGAAGGGAGGTCCCGATGGGCCTGCGCGGGAGAAAGGCTTCGGCTCAGCCGATTCCCAGTCACTTCGCCGCACCCAGCGACACGGCGATGGCCTGGCCGGCGATCGTGATGGTGCCTTTGAGGTTGGCCGCGCTGGTGTTGGCCCCGACGGAAAACTGCACTTTGCCGCTGCCCAGGCCGGGACTACCGGAACGAATCGCGATCCAGCCCGTGTCGGCGGCGGCCATCCAGGGGCACCCGGCCCCGGTGGAAACGGTGATGGCGGCCGTTCCTCCGGAGCGATCGAAAAACGCGTTGGAGGCCGCGATGGAATAGGCGCAGTCGAGTCCCGCGGAAGGCGCAACGATCTCGGCCCACCAGGTTCCCCATCGCCCGAGGTAGCCTTCGGTTGGTGTGGCGGCGTATTCCTGAATAGTCCAGAACGTGAGGTCGTCGACGGGATCCACCATGGTTGCGCTGAAGTCTCCCCAACGGTTGCTGCCTTCGTCGTAGCCGATGGCGATATACGGGGCTTCGCCGCGCTTGTAGATGGTCTTCCGCGGCATGGTATCCGGCGGGTCGGATGCGGCGCGCAACGAAAAACCGGCGTCGGGATAACCGCTCCGGCTGAATCGTGAATATCCGATCAGCGCATCGCTGTTGCGGTTGACGGCGATGGAGGGGAAGGCGTAGAAGTTTGCGCCGCTGGCATCTTCGATGCGGCCGAACTGCAAGGGCTGGGAGGCCGCGGGATCCACTTGGAACCACTGCACCGCGGCGCGCTTCGGGTTTTCGGCCGGAAGGAAGACCGTGTGCGCGCACCAGATGGCGCCGCCGCGCAGGACGCAGCTCTGAATCCGGCTGTCCCCGGTATCGACCTTGGCATAGGAGTTGAGCTGGGGAGCGAAATCTTCGCCGCGTGGCGATGCCTCGGACCACGGCTCGCGGATCGCGATCTCGCTGGCTCCCGCCACGAACTGCTCGGCGCCCGGCGATCCCTTGAGGACACTGATGCGAATGGTCCCGGTCTCGCCTCCGAAAGCCTGCACCAGATAGAGGGTATCCGCGCGATGGTCGTAATCCCGCACCGGGGAAAACTCGCCGCGATCGTCGCGGAAGGAGACGTAGGCGTCGCTTCCGTTGCGATACAGCTCCGATTTGTTGAAGACGTAGATCTCGGTGCGATCGTAGGCGCCGCGTGGAGGAAGTCGAAAGACGTTGGCCGAAATCACGATCCAGTTTTCGTTGAACCCCAGGACGGGATAGTCGGCCCAAAACCCAGTCGTTCCGATATCGATGCGGAATAGATTCCAGTTGCCCCCAGGGTCGCCGGTCTGCGAGACGCCGATCAGCAGCGCCGCCTTTTTCGAGGCGGCATGGGCACCCGCCGAGGCGATCCAACGATCGTTGCCGGGGTCGTATTGGAAGCGTGGGTCGAAGGTGTCGCTGAAGTCGCCCAGGCCGGACCAGAAGCGATCGAGCTCGATCGGATAGTCGGGCCGGATTTCGCCGGTGCGCGACTGAATCAGCACCTGCGAGTTCAGCATCGTGACTACGTGATTGGGACCGGCCGCGCCTCCGGTATCGGGCGGCGTGGCCCCGTAGGGATCGAGCACCGCGAGGAAGCCACTGTAGACCGGGTAGCCCGGGCCGGAGTCCGCGGGTGGGGCCGGGATGATCGCCGGCACGGATGCGAGATTCCGCGGCCGCCGCGAAGTATTTACCGGCCGGTGGATGCTTCTGCCGCCAGGTAGGGAATTTTGGCGCGCGCCGGCGCGTGCGATGGCATCGAGATTGGCTGCGGCTCTCGCGCCCGCGTGGCGTTGGACCTGCGCGGAAGCCGCGATGCTCAAAATGTAGAAGAGAGGCGCCAGGCGCGGGAGAGATGCCACTGTAAGGCCTTAGGACATTCTGCGGTCTCGCGGGACTCGGCGCCACTTTTATTTGAGCGGGCGCCGGAATTTTGTGCGCATCCGCACAGTAGGATATGCCGACCTTTTGGATTTCCGGCGGCGCTCTTGTAACACTCATCAAATCGGATGCGCAAACTGCTTCTCAATCTGCACCTCTACCTGGCCTTGGGGGCCGGTGTGTTTGTCATCATTCTCGGAGTGACAGGCGCCATCATGGCATTCGAGCCGGAGATCGACCATCTGATGCATCGCAGGCTCTCTTACGTGACGCCGCACGGACGCGTCCTGTCGCTCGCGGAAATCGGCGCGGTGGTGGAGAAGGCTTTTCCGGGCGAACGGATCGGCGGGTACGTGCTGCCCACCGACCGCGGACTGTCCTACAGCGTTGCGCTGCGGCGGGGCCCGGTGGCGGTGAACCAATACACCGGTGAGGTCCTCGGCATACGCCAGGGCGGCCCTGATTTTCTGAGCCGCGTACACCAGTTGCACCTGCGCCTGCTGTGGCAGAGTCGCGCCGATCCCGGCAAGAAGATCATGAGCTGGGTGGGAGTGGTGATTCTCTTTCTGCTGCTCTCGGGGTTGTACCTGTGGTGGCCGCTCAAGCGCTTGAGGATCGCCAGGGGCGCACCCGGATTCCGCTTCTGGTTCGACTTGCACAACAGCGTTGGGATGGTTTCGTTCCTCTTTCTGTTCATCCTCTCCTTGAGCGGGGTCATGATCGGGTTCGAAGAGAGCACGGTGCCGATGTTCTACAGGTGGACCGGCTCCGAGCCGTCGCAACGTCCCGCGCCTGCGCCGCCTCCGCCGGGAGCCAGGCCCATCGGGCCGGACGAGGCCATTGAGATCGCGCGCCAGGCGATCCCCGGTGCGACGCCCTTCCAGATCAACGTGCCGGGCCCCCGCGCGGCCTATCAGATCCGGTCGCGCTTTCCCGAGGACTTGACGCCGGGAGGGCGCAGCGCGGTGATCGTGGATCGGTACACCGGCAAGGTGCTGTTCGCCGAGGGCTCGCGGACGGCGCCGGGGGGCGCGCGGATCGTCATTCAGAATCGCGCCATTCACACCGGGGACATCTTCGGAATCCCGAGCAAGACGGTGATGTGCCTGGCGTGTTTGACGATGGTCGCGCAGGCAGTCAGCGGCGTGTGCATGTGGTGGAGGAGGCCGCGGAAGAAGGGGGCTTGAAGCGGTGAAAACTGTACGTAGCTTCCCATTCGCGCTCTACAGTTGTAGAATAAAGGCATGGCCAGAGGTTGGGAAAGTAAGTCGGTCGAGGCGCAGATCGACGCGGCCGAGACGAACCGTAGCGCCGTTTTCCAGAAAGCACCCTCTCCTGAATCGCTCGAGTTGATCCGCAAGAAGGAGACGATGGTTCTCTCCCGTACCAGGGTGGTCCGGGAATTGAAGAATGCGCAGAATCCGCGTTATCAAGCCGTGTTGATGAAGGCCTTGGCGGATTTGGACGCTCAACTGTCAACTTTCGCTGCCGATTAGCGAAGCAACCCGGCCGTGTCCCTGTTGACGAAACTCTTCGTCATCGGGGACACGGTTGCCCATTTCGCGGCGGCGTTCCCCGCACGCACGCACACGCCCGGGGGCGTGCCATACTGGGGTTTCCGCCGGTTCCCCATGTTCTCCTATTCCGAAAACGATCTGTACTGTGAGCAGGTCCCGCTGGCGGACCTGGCCCATCGCGTGGGCACCCCGGCCTATGTGTACTCGAGCCAGGCCATCCTCGAGAACTATGGCGCCTATGACGAAGCGTTCGGCGATCTCCCGCACTCGGTGTGCTACGCGGTGAAGGCGAATTCGTCGCTCGCAGTGCTGGCGCTGCTGGCCAAGGCGGGCGCGGGATTCGACATCGTTTCCGGCGGGGAGTTGTTCCGTGTAATGCAGGCCGGCGGCGATCCCTCGAAGGTGGTTTTCTCCGGCGTGGGCAAGACTGCCGCCGAGGTGGAGTTTGCGCTCGACCGCGGCATTCACAGCTTCAATTGCGAGTCTGAAGGCGAGCTGGCGCTGATCGACGCCATGGCCGCGCGCCGCGGGGTGAAGGCCGGGTTCGCCATCCGCGTAAACCCCGATGTGGATGCCTCCACGCATCCCTACATTTCCACGGGTCTCAGCCGGCACAAATTCGGTATCGCCCTGGCCGAAGCCGCCGCCGTCTATGATCACGCGTGCCAATTTCGCAACCTGGCCGCCGAGGGCGTGAGCTGCCACATCGGCTCGCAGATTCTCGATCCGAGTCCCATCCTGGAAGCCGTGGACAAGGTGCTCGCGCTGGCTGCCGGTCTGCGCGCTCAAGGCCACGCGATCCGCCATCTCGACCTGGGTGGCGGACTGGGAATCGCCTACCGCGCGGAGGAGAAGGCGCCCCTCATTCGTATGTTCATCGAGAGCCTGTACGGCCGCTTGCGCGACAGCGGCCTGCGCATCATGGTGGAGCCCGGACGTTCGATCGTCGGACCCGCGGGGGTGTTGCTCACGCGCGTGCTCTACCGCAAGAAGAACGGCAGCAAGGAATTCGTGGTGGTGGACGCGGCCATGAACGACCTGATCCGGCCCGCGCTTTACCACGCGCACCACGAGATCGTTCCGCTGCGCCGGAATCCGCTGCCCCCGGTGACCGCGGACGTGGTCGGTCCGGTGTGCGAGACCGGCGATTTTCTGGCGCGCGACCGGCAAATGGCCAACGTGATGCCCGGCGATTTTCTGGCGGTGTGCGCCGCCGGCGCGTATGGCTTCGTGCAGTCTTCGAACTACAACTCGCGGCCACGCGCGCCGGAGGTGCTGGTGGAAGGCGGCGCCTACCGCGTGATCCGCGTGCGCGAAACCCACCAAGACCTAGTCCGCGGCGAGACGGTGTAAGGGGGGCAGGCGCTTTCGGGACCGCTCCCTTCGGTCACGGCTCGGCAAGAGGTGCGTTACTGAGCGCAGCCAAAGGAAGCGGTCGTCAGTTCTGCTTGATACGCGCGCCCTTCAACACGATGTCCTTATCGGACTTGACCAGGATGTCTCCGTGGGCTTGGATCACCGTGTCGGTAGCGGTCTTCAACATCGCTTTCCGGGCATGGATCTCCACCTCAGTCCCCGAGGCGATGTCCACGTCTTTGCCCGCATCCAGACTCAGTTGTTTGCCGGTACTCAACTCGGTGGATTGACCACTCGTCACGCTCAGGTTGTTGCTTACGTTCACTTCGGCATCGCCGCCGGCGCTCACCGTCAAGTTCGTGCCGGTGGTCAGGTCAGTGGCGGCGCCGGCGGTAACGCTCAAGCCGGTGCCGGTGGACACGCTGGTGGCGCTGCCGGCGGTAACGGTCAAGTTGCTTCCCACCGTCATCGCCAGGTTGCTGCCGGCCCTGATCGAAATGGCGCCCCCGGCCTCAATTACCAGGTCGCCGCCCGTTTGAATTCTCATGCCGAATCCTCCCAGGTCCACACTGAAGACCGGTTGACCATTTCTTGAAATCACCACAGAATCGGAACCCGCGGCGCAGGACACCTCATAGCCGCCCCTGGTTTGGAAGCTCGCTCCCGGCACTTTTCGATCCTCCTCCGCGCAGTAAATGGCCCCATCGTACCAGAGACGCCCGTGTGTCGCGTCACATCACTCGAATTCAATGGCCGAAAGATCCGCGGCCGGCTTGGGATATTTCAGGTCCATATCTTCCAGCGTGTCCACCATGATCTGCGAGACCGCGAGATTGCGGAACCACTTGCGGTTCGACGGAATCACGTACCACGGCGCCTTCTCGGTGCTGCACTTGCGCAGGACGTCGTCGTAGGCCTCGATGTACTGGTCCCAATATTCGCGCTCCTTCACGTCGCCCTGCGAGAATTTCCAGTTCTTGGTCTTGTCGTCCAGGCGCTCGCGGAAACGCTTGGCCTGCTCTTCCTTGCTGATGTAAAGAAGAAACTTGACGATGCGCACGCCGTTCTCGCCGAGCATGCGTTCGAAGTCGTTGATCTGGCCGTAGCGCTTGGACCACACCTGCTTGGGCACGAGATTGTGCACGCGCACCACCAGCACGTCTTCGTAATGCGAGCGGTTGAAGATGCCGACGTCGCCGTGCTCCGGCACCGCCTGGTGTACGCGCCAGAGATAGTCGTGCCGCCGCTCTTCACCCTCGGGCGCCTTGAACGGGGTGACGGTAACGCCCTGCGGATTGAGCCCGCTCATGACGTGCCGGATGATGCCGTCTTTGCCGGCGGCGTCGATGCCCTGGAGCACTACCAGGAACGCGCGCCGCGACTCGGCGTACAGCAGGTATTGCAGGACCGAGAGGCGTTTGTGGTTCTTCTCGAGCTGCGCCTCCGCCGCATTCTTGGCCACTCCGTGAGTATCGTCGGGATCGATCCCGGCAAGTTTGGCCTTGCTATCCGGGCGTATGACGAGTTCCTTCGCGAGGTGTTTCATCGTTTCATCCGGTCCCCATTCTACACTGGAGAGATGGTCGTACTAGCTTCGCAATCGCCGCGCCGCGGTGAGATTCTGCGCCAGGCGGGGATTCCGTTTGTGGTGCGGGTCGTCCCCGTCGACGAATCGCCGCTCGACGGCGAGAAACCTGAAGACTGCGTGCGCAGGCTGGCGGAGTGGAAGGCGCTGGCGGTGGAGGCCGCGCAGGACGAAACGGTGCTCGGCGCCGACACCACGGTGGTGATCGATGGGGAGATGCTCGCAAAGCCCGCCGATCGCGATGATGCATTCCGCATGCTGGCCAAGCTCTCGGGCCGGCGCCACGAAGTCATGACCGGCATCTGTTTGAAGCGCGGCGCGGAGGTGATTCGCGACTTTGCGGTGACGGCGGTATGGTTCACAACGATGAGCGAGTGGGAAATCGCCGATTATGTGGCCAGCGGCGAACCCATGGACAAGGCCGGGGCGTACGCCATCCAGGGGTTGGCGTCGAAGTTCGTCGAGAAGGTCGACGGATGCTACTTCAATGTGATGGGGCTCCCCGTGGCGCGGGTGTATCGCTACCTGCGCGGGTGATCGGATGCCCACGCCACTGTGGCGCAGACTCGGCAGCCCTTATTGGACCGATGCGTCCAGATAGAAACTCAGAGCGTTGTCGCCTTGCTTGACTACGCGGGTGCGCCGCAACGCGCCTTGCGCCTCGGGGAGCGCCAGCCGGACGGAGTGCTGCACGATGGTGAGCGGCGGCGGAGCCTCGGCCAGCACGGCGAGAACCGTGGAGTACTCCCGCTCCAGATCGTACGGCGGATCGAGGAAGACGATGTGGGCGGCGTAACGGGGAAGCGTCAGCGCTACCAGGCCGGTGACCACGGTCGCGCGCGCCTCCAGTTGCAGCGCCGCGAGATTCTCGCGGATCGTCTCCAGCGCCACACGGTTGCGCTCCAGGAACCAGGCATGCGCGGCGCCGCGGCTGAGCGCTTCGATGCCCACCGAACCGGTGCCTGCGTAGGCGTCGAGGAACGTCGCCCCTTCGATGGACGGGGCCAGGATGTCGAAGAGTGTTTCGCGCAGGCGGTCGGGCGTCGGCCGCGTGGCATCGCCGGGAATACTCTTCAGGCGGCGGGAGCGGAACTCTCCGGCGATGACACGCATCAGCCCACCGTCACCAGACCGTAGCGGCGCTGCCAGTGGTCGCGAATGTACGCTACCGCGCGGAGCAGTTTCTCTTCCGAGGGTGGCCGCGCAATGAAGTCCACCGCCTCGCGGCGCGCGATTTCCAGGATCTCGCCGTCGCGCAGAATGTTGGCCACGCGCAGCGACGGCAGGCCAGACTGTTTCGTCCCGAAGAATTCTCCGGGTCCGCGGAGCTTGAGGTCCATTTCGGAGATGTAAAAGCCGTCGGTCGATTCCACCAGCGTGCGGATGCGCTGGCGCGCGGCGTCGTTCAGCTTCTCGGTCACCAGAATGCAGTAGCTCTGCGCGGCGCCGCGGCCCACGCGCCCGCGAAGCTGGTGCAACTGCGCCAGTCCGAACCGCTCGGCCTGCTCGATCAGCATCACGCTGGCGTTGGGGACGTCCACGCCCACTTCGATCACGGTGGTCGAAACCAGGATCTGGATCTGGCCTTCCTTGAAGCGCTGCATGACCGACTCCTTCTCGTCGGCGCCCAGCCGTCCGTGCATGAGGCCCACCGAGAGTGTAGGAAAGACCTCGCGCGAAAGGTGCCCGTACATTTTCTGCGCAGCCTTCATGGCCTGCGTTTCGGACTCCTCGATCACCGGGTAGACTACGTACGCCTGGCGGCCTTCGTCGATCTGCTTCTTGAGGAAGCTGTAGACCTGTTCGATGCGGTCGTCGGTGGCGTGTTTGGTGATGATGGGCTTGCGTCCAGGCGGAAGCTGGTAGATCACCGAGACGTCGAGATCGCCGTAGAGGGTCATGGCGAGCGTCCGCGGGATGGGGGTCGCGGTCATCACCAGCACGTCGGGATGCACGCCCTTCTGCACCAGGCCCAGGCGCTGGAGGACGCCGAAACGGTGCTGCTCATCGACAATGGCCAGTCCCAGGCGCTTGAACTCGACGTCCTTCTCGAGCAGCGCGTGGGTGCCGATGACCACGTGGGCCAGACCTTCGGCGACCAACTTCTTGAGCTGCGCCTTCTCTCGGGCGGTGAACGACCCGGTGAGCTGCAGCGTTACGTAGCCGAGCTTGGAGAGGATCTGCTTGAAATACAGGCCGTGCTGCGTCGCCAGGATTTCCGTGGGCGCCAGAACGGCCACCTGGTAGCCGTTTTCGATGGCGATCACCGCGGCCTCCGCGGCCACGATCGTCTTGCCGCTGCCGACATCGCCTTGCAGCAGGCGGTTCATGGGCCGCGGCTCCTTCATGTCGTAGGCGATCTGCTTGATGACGCGCTTCTGCGCCTCGGTGGGCTTGAACGGTAACATGGCGCGGACGCGTTCGCGCACGCGGTCGTTGATTTCGAAGGCGATGCCGGGCAGCAGGCGGGCCTTGGCGCGCTTGAGGGCCACGCCGCACTCCAGCCAGAAAAACTCTT
>JBGPKH010000251.1:0-11433 GCA_041485845.1 Bryobacteraceae bacterium | reverse complement strand
TGAATCCGGCGGGCCGGATTCAGGCCTGGTTGGCGGGTTGATCCAGACCTCGGTGGGCAGCGCAGGCGGCTGCGGAGGTTTCCGGACAAAGCGTTCCGGGTGAGCGGCATAGGCCGCGTCAAGGGTCTGCTGGCGGAGGTGGCGAACTTCCTCGGCCCGCTGATAATGCACGACCGCCGGAGTCAGCAGCCCGAGGCCGGAGTGATGATGCTCGGTGTTGTACCAGGGGAAGAACTCCTGGCAAAAGCTCCGGGCGTGCTGCAGGGAACCGAAGCGATCTGGAAACTCCGGCCGATATTTCAGCGTCTTGAACTGGCTCTCCGAGAATGGGTTGTCGTCGGAGACGTGTGGGCGGCTATGCGTCTTGGTCACGCCGAGGTCGGCCAGCAGAAAGGCCACGGGCTTGGATTTCATCGACGAGCCGTGATCGGCGTGAAGGGTGAGTTGGCCGGGAGCAATCTGGTGCTTTTCGCAAGTCGCGGCGATGAACTGCTTGGCCAGTTCCTTGCCCTCCCGATCGGCAATCATCCATCCGACGACGTAACGGCTGAAGACGTCGAGGATCACATAGAGGTAGAAGTAGGCCCACTTGACCGGCCCCAGCAGTTTGGTGATGTCCCAACTCCAGAGCTGATTGGGACCGGTGGCCAGCAACTGGGGCTTCTGGTAAGGAGGATGGGCGAGCTGGTTGCGGCGTTCGCGCGTCTCGCCCTCCTCTTCCAGAATGCGGTACAGGGTGCGGATCGAGCAGCAGTAGACGCCTTCGTCGAGCAGTGTGCCATAGACCTCCGCCGGCGAGCGGTCTTGAAAGCGCTCCGCATGCAAGTGGCCGAGCACGATGGCCCGTTCCCCGGCCGTTAGCGCTCGAGGTGGCGACGGGCGTTGCCGCGGCTCGGGCGGCGGCGGCGGGTTTTGCAGCCGATGCAAAGAGGCTCGGGAAACGCCGATGGCCGCACAGGCGGCAACGGGGCCCAATGCGGGGACGGCCTGGGCGGCAGCGGTCATGAGTTGCTCCCGTCGCTGCCGACCGCTGCCAGCGGAATCCCCAACAACAGCGAGACTTTTTTTTGAACATCGATGATGAGTTCGGCTTGCGCCAGGCGTTGAGTCAACTGGCCGTTCTGCTGTTTCAGCATGCGCACTTCCTCGAAGACTGGATCGTGCTTGGGTTTGGGGCCGCGCCGGTGGGCAACCAGACCCAGGTCGCGCTGTTGGCGCCAGTGCGTGAGGTGGGAGGAGTAGAGGCCCTCGCGGCGCAGCAGGGCACCGATGTCCCCGGGCTGCTTAGCTGCATCCGCCTCGGACAAAATGCGTTTCTTATATTCGGCGGTGTACTGGCGGCGTTGCGCCTTGACCACCACCTCGGGGTCGGGCGCCGTTTTGGCTTCGCCCGGTGCTGCGCTCCGTTCCACCTCGCTCCGCTCGGCTTCACTCCGCTCCGCACCAGGCGAAGCCAAAACGGGTGGGGCCGGTACAACGCTATTCAACTTCTTCTTCATGAGGATTTCCTTCTCCGCCCACTACAGTAAACTCCGACCGGGAAGGCGTCTCACTGATCTTGGCACAGAGGGCACCGTTTGATCTGCGTGCCGGCTCACATGGCGAAAGACAATTTAGGCAACGGCAAGAACGGGAGCGCTGTCGCTCTAACCCCCGGTTGGGCGGATAAAGTTCTGGTTATTGCCAACTCGAAAGCGGATGGGATTGACAGCTTCATCACGGACAGTACGGGAACAATTCTGGAACCGACCGTTGGTGGTCCACAAAACAGGGTTGTTGCCTTGCCTTTGGCGTGAATACAGCAGTATTGCTCCGCTGGCCCCGCCGAACAAGATCGTGCCGGGTTGGGCTGGCAATCGCCATACAGCCATTATCCCGGCACGGGTTCACGAGATCGAACGGAAGGCGCTGAGAGCTTCCTGTGCGTGCTGGCGGCAGTGCAGTTACGAGCGTGTGTCTCGCTGAAATCGTCCGGGCACATCTGGGGCATCATGCCGTTCGACAACACCGTGGTGATCGGGACCTTCAAGAGGCGCGATTTGCCGGCCGTCGTGGTGGGCGACCGGCACGTGGAGCCCGACCGCGACTACACGTTGGCAGTGAGCGACTACACCGCCGAAAATCAGGCCACCCAGGAGATCTGCGGACCACCGGGTTGAAGTTTCCCAACGAGGTGGGGTTGATGCGCGACCTGCTGATCGACTGGTTCCGCAAGAAACAGGTGATCGAGCCTGAGTGAGTAGCCGATTCTACGGCTTGGGTTTCTGTCCTCCGTTTGCCATGGTGAGCCGGACCACAGCATATACGGTTTGATAGGTGACTGTGAAGTCGCCAGTGGGTGCGACATAGGGCATTCCGCGGTTCACGCAGCTCAAGCTGCCAGTAACCGCGGTGTAGGTCGAATAGCCGACGGACGTACTCTGATACCAGGCGTTGGCAGACAGGTTGAAAGACCTGCCGCCGAAACCGGGGGGCGTTTTCACAACCGCCGTGTTGAACGTCATCGGCGGGTTCGACTGGGCGAAGCCGCCCATGATTCCGATTGCCGAAATCGCGAACCAAGCGGCGATCCGTTTGCAGCCCTTAGCGATGGTTATCATATTCTCTTCCTTTTGGCATGAAGCCGTTCTACTGAATGAGGCGGGAACCGAAGCCGAAAACCGCCATCGCCGGCGGAATACTTTTCGGTTGACCTCATTGATATAATCGGGTACCTGCGATGGAGACGTCGTGAATGAGGTTAGATGCCATCCAGGCAACCAGACGATGTGACGGGACTATTGCTGGCTTGGATCCAAGGGGACGAAGCTGCGCTGCAAAGACTGATCCCCGTGGTTTATCAGGAATTACGCCCGCGAGCCCATCGTTACATGAGCCGCGAACGCCAAGGCCATACGCTTCAGATCACCGCACTGGCGCCGGCGCATCCTCGTCGACCATGCGCTCCCGGCAGTACCGGAAACGCGGCGGCGGCGTCCACATGGTTCCCCTGGACGAGGCGCTGGTGGTCTCTTGGGACCCGAGCAGGGACTTGGTCGCCAATGGATGAAGCACTCACCGCTATGACGGCCGCCAGCCGGCGATCTGTTGCTGGTCGAGAACTTCCGCTAGCCGGCCACTGCTAACCTCCGGGCTGCTTCGACGTCCGACACTCGAAGGGGGTACTGATGGGCGATGTGTCTTTCTCCGCGCGCACCTTGCGCAAGAACCTGGGTTTCAGCCTGGTGGCCGCGATCACGCTGGCGTTGGGCGTGGGCGCCAATACGGCGATCTTCAGCGCCGTCAAAGCTGTCTTGCTGAATCCACTGCCGTACAGCGAAGCCGACCGGCTGGTCAAGGTGGCGGAGACCGACTCGGACACGCAACGGTCCACGACGGTCGACTTCACCACCACCTACGACCTGAGGGCTCGCAGCCGCTCGTTCCAAAGCCTCTCGCTGTATCGCGATGGGGCCGGCGCAATCGTGGAAGGGGGGCAACCCGAACTGTTGCGGGGCAAGCGCGTCAACTATGATTACTTCGACACCCTGGGCGTGACTCCGCAGATCGGGCGCACCTTCCTGCCCGAGGAAGACCGTCCCGACCGGCGCCGCGAGGTTATCCTGACCTACGGGTTGTGGATGCGGCGCTTTGGCGGCGATCCGCAGATCCTGGGGCGTGTCCTGCGGCTGAGCGACGCATCGTTCACGGTAGTGGGGGTGCTGCCCGCGAGTTTCCGCCCGCTGGCGATGCCGGGGGATACCGAGGCGCCGGAAATGTACATGCCGCTGGGCTACGATCTGTCCCAGCCCGCGGCCTGCCGCGGCTGCCAGCATTTGCAGTTGATCGGGCGCCTGAAACCCGGAGTTTCCGTGAGCGCCGCGCGCGCGGAGCTGAACAGCATTATGCGCGACATCGTGAGTGAGCATCCCAAGGATTACGCCCGCGGCGCCGGGGTCGTAGTGGAACCGCTGCGCGACCAGATCGTGGGCCGCGTGAGCAAGGCGCTTTGGGTGCTGCTGGGGGCCGTGGGATTCGTCCTGCTGATCGCCTGCGCGAACGTCGCGAACCTGGTGCTGGCGCGCACCACGGGACGCGCGAAGGAGATTGCGCTGCGCGCCGCGCTGGGCGCCGGCAGATGGAGGATCGTCCGCCAACTGCTCACCGAAAGCCTGATGCTCGCGCTGTTCGGCGGCGTGGCCGGCGTACTGCTCGCCCTCTGGGGAACTTCCGTGCTTGCCTCGCTCGGTCCCAAAGAGATCCCTCGCGTGGATGAGATCCGCATGGATGCCCCGGTGCTGTTGTTCGGACTGGCGGCCAGCCTGCTGACGGCGGTGCTGTTCGGGTTGTTGCCGGCCCTGCGCGCTTCGCGGGTCGATTTGACTGAGGCCATCAAGGACATGGGCAAGTCCACCGAGGGCCGTTCGCGCCACGGCCTGCGCAACCTGCTGGTCACCGCGGAACTGGCGCTGGCGTTTGTGCTGGTGGTGGGCGCGGGTCTCCTGGGGAAAAGCTTCATTCGCCTCATGAATGTGGACCCGGGCTACGATCCGCACAACGTGCTGGCGCTGAACACCTACGTCTACGGCGAGCGGTATCAGAAACCGGAGGCGGAGCTCAACTATTACCAGCAGGTAATGGAGCGTCTCCGTGCCACGCCCGGCGTGGAGAGCGTTGCCATGGCCAGCACGCTGCCGCTGGAGAACTTCGACCGCCGCGGCTTCCACATTCAGGACCGGCCGCTCGCCAACGAATCCGACGCGCCCAGCGCCGATGCTTATTCCGTCTCGCCGGACTATTTCCGGGTGATGAAGATCGCGCTGAAGCGCGGCCGCGTCTTCACCGGTCAGGACAGTCCCGGAGCGCCACAAGTCGCGCTCATCAGCGAATCCTGCGCCCGCTCGCAGTTCCCTGGCCGGGACCCTATCGGCCAGCACATCCAGTTGGGCGGGAGACACGAAGACAAACCGTGGCTGACCATCGTCGGGGTGGTCGCCGACGTGCGGCAATACGGGCTGGACCGTCCGTCGAACATGGAGGCCTACATCGCGCAGGCGCAGGACCTGTCGTTCGGCTATCGTCTGGTGGCGCGGACCGCGATCGACCCGCGTCGGCTCGAGCGGGCGGTGCGCGACGCGTTCCTGAGCGTCGACAAGACGCAGCCGGTGTTCCACGTGCAGCCCATGGAGACGTATGTCGCGGTGTCGCTGGCGGAGCGGACCTTCACGCTGGCGCTGCTCGGCCTGTTCGGAGGACTCGCCCTGGTGCTTGCCGCGGTGGGCATTTATGGCGTTGTCTCGTATACGGTGACGCTGCGGACGCGCGAAGTCGGCATCCGCATGGCGCTGGGGGCGGAGCGTCGCGACGTGCTGGCGATGGTGTTGTGGCAGGGAATGAAACTGATCGGAGCGGGGCTCGCCGCGGGATTCGCGGCTTCGCTGGTTCTGACCCGCTTCCTGGCGAGCCTGCTCTTCGAAGTGCGTCCCACAGACCTGGCTACCTCGGGCGCGGTGGCGCTGGTGCTGGCGGCGGTTGCGCTGGTGGCGGGCTATCTGCCGGCGTGGCGCGCCTCGAGGGTGGACCCGATGGTGGCTTTGCGCTACGAATAGAGAGTGGAGCAAAGGCCGAAAGCGATTCCGGTTGTAGCTGCCTTTCTGTTTGCGGCCACTGCGATTGCCGCCGTGGTGGGAACTTCTCTGCTGTTTCCCGGCCTGTTCCTGGATCGGCTGTGGGAGCTCAATCCGCAGGGGGCGGCGGCCTTTCGCGCGCTGGGCAGGATTTCGGGCGTACTGTTATGGGGACTTGGGGCCGGTGCATGTGCCGCTGGCCTGGGCCTGCTGCGAGGCCGGAAATGGGCCTGGTGGTTCGCGGTGGTCTTGTTCGCGGTGGATGGCAGTGGAGACGTGGTGAGCTATTTCCTGATCGGAGATTGGCCGAGAAGCGTTTCGGGCGTGGCCGTCTCGTCGGCGTTTCTGTATGCGCTGAGCCGAACACGGGTGAGGCGGTACTTCGAGCCGTGCTGATCGTCTTCGCGGGGCCGCCGTGTTCGGGGAAGAGCACCCTGGCGGCCGAACTGGCGCGGCGGCGGGGAATCCCACATCTGTCGATGGATGGGACGAGGCAGCGCATTCTGCCGTCGGCCGCCCACACGCGGGCCGATCGCGAGGTGGCGTATCGCGCCATGCACTTCGCCGCCGGGTTGCTGGTGCGCGCGGGGGCCAGCGTGATCCTCGACGCGCCTTACGGCCATGCGGAGGACCGTGATGAACTGGCGCGCATCGGCGCCGGCGCCGATCTGCGAATCTTCGAGTGCCGGGTGTCGCCGGAGACCGCGGCACGGCGTTTGCGCGACCGGAGCCCCGACCCCACGCGCCCGGACCTCACCGAGGAGGTAGTGCGTCGGATGGTTCGCGAGTATGAATACGGCGGCTTGCAGGGTTCGGTTCTGCTGGATACCGGCGCGCAGTCTGCCGCCGGGTGTCTCGCCATTGTAGAAGGAGTACTCAGTTGCCGGGAACGCGACTTCCCTGATAGTCTGCCCTCATGATTACGGGCGCTCACTTTTTGATTTACAGCAAAGATTCGGAAGCCGATCGGGCATTCCTTCGCGACGTACTGGAGTTTCGTTCCGTGGATGCGGGCCATGGATGGCTGATCTTCGCTCTGCCCCCCGCGGAGATCGCGGTTCATCCCGGCAGCGGCGACTTCACGCAGAATCACGCGGATCAACGCCTGGTCGGGTGCGTGCTTTACCTGATGTGCGACGATCTCGCTTCGATGATGCGGTCGCTGCAAGCCAGGAATGTCCGCTGCTCGCCGGTGGCGGAAGCGGAATGGGGAATCCGCACGACGATTCGACTGCCGAGCGGCGCCGACATCGGCCTGTATCAGCCGACACACTCGACGGCGATCGGGCTCGCCGGTGGCCGGTAGAGCCTGGAGGCTACTTGTCGGTCTCGTCCGCCGGAATCGCTTTCACCTGGACCGCCTGCTTCCCACTCGCATCCAGCTTCACCGATTCCCCGCGTCCCTCGAACGGCCTCAGAAACTCCGGGTCCTGGGCCGCGCCGGGCGGAATGTCCTCCCAGGCGATGAGCCGGTACTCTCCCGGCTTCAATCCCTTGAAGGTCACCCCGCCCTTCTCGTCGGCGGAACGGCTCTGGATGGCCGTGGGAGGTCCGTCCCTGGGGATCAGCGTCATGATCGCCCCGGTCACCGGTTTCCCCTCCTTATCGACGGCGGCTCCACTCACCTCGCCCGCCGTGGCGCTCAAGGTGACATCGATGGTCCCGCCGGTGGTGATGTCGATTCCGTCCTCCGGAACTTCCTGCCCGCCGTAGCGGATCGACTTCACAAAACAGGTGTCCGGAACACCCGAGACCGAGATCGAGTAGTGCAGAGGGGCGACGTTCTTCAAAGTGAACTTCAAATCATCGCCGACCCTGGCCCGCGGCGCGCCGCCCATCGGTGTGGAGGGCCGCAGGAAGACCGACAGGTTGGGTGTGTTCAACGGCGCCGCCGCGTCCTCCACTTTGATGGCGCCCGGCACGTCGTTTCCGGGAGCCACGGTCAGCACGACGCCATCCACGTGGTTGTTGCTCACCTGCACCTCCTGGAACGCGACGGTCCCCTGGTTGCCGTTGCCCAGTTGGGCATGCACGACATACGAGCCCGGCGCCACGCCACGGATCTCGAAACGATTGTCGGGAGGGCGCGCCGGGCTCACTCCCGGGGCGGGCCCACCGCCCTCTTTGGGAGTGAGCATCACCATCACCATGCCTCTGCCGCTGGCCGCATTGACCACCTTTCCTCGAATGCGAAAGACGCGTGTCTTCCGCAGCCGGATATCGATCCCGCGGATCTCCCCGCCCGGCCCGACGTCCACGGACACGGCGTTCGACGAGTCCAGCGTGCTGGGGTAATAGGTGGCGCCGTACATCATGTCCGGCGTGTCGGGAAGCGGGTCGTTGGAGGGCGTCTGCATCATGTTGGCGGAGGAATTTCGGAAGTTCGTGCTCACCAGGTAGCGGCCCGGATCGAGATTGGGGATGCGGTATTCGCCGATGTCCGAGGTCTGGCCGTTGGCCACCGGGGACCACTGCTTCTTTCCGCCCCGGTAGGCGTACTTGAGCGCGCGCACCTGAACGTTGGAGACGGGGTCTCCATCCTCATCCAGCACCTTGCCGACGATGACGGATTGCGGGCTGAGCTTGAAGAGGATGTCCTTCAGGTGCTGGTCCTGTCCCAGGGGAATGGGTGTGCCGGACGTGGCGTATTTGCGGCCACCGTAGTTCTGGCGAAGGAATCCCGAGCGCTCGGCCGAGAGATTGTAGCGGCCGGCCTCGAGACCGGCAAACACGAAGCGCCCTTGTTCGTCCGTCTCTTTGGTCGACATGTTGGGCATGCCGCCCGCTTGCCGCCCGCCCAGTCCGACGAGCCGGACGTTGGCCTTCTTCAGTGGAGCGCCGATGGCGAGGTGGCTCACCTGCCCTTCGATAATGCCCTTCGCCGGGGCGGCAGTTTGGGCGGCGGGCGCCGCCTGATAGCCGAAGGCCGCGGCGCCGGCGGCAAGAGCACACGCGGCGACGGTAAGGGATCTCATGCACACTCCTCCCTGGTCTTGGACGTGCCGGAGGCCGGAACGGTTGGGCAAAAAGGGCGGGGGGCAGCCAATTCTGGCTGCGGGCAGGATTGCCAGGCAGGATTGCCCGCCCCACGACGAGCTGTCGCGTATTGACAGGTTGAGCCGGTATAAAATATATTGTTAAACGATATATGTCCAACCAATCTGTCGATCGCGACTTGAAGAAGGGCAGCGGGGAGTTGCTGATTCTCTCCCTTCTCCAAGGCCAGCAACGCCACGGCTACGAGATCGGCAAGCTCATCGAAACGCGGTCGAAGGGCGCGGTGCGGTTCCGCGTGGCGTCGCTCTACCCGCTGCTGTACCGGCTCGAGGACCGCGGATGGATCCAGGGACGCTGGGTGGAAAAGAGCGGCCAGCGGCGGCGGCGGTACTACCGCCTGACTCCGGCCGGCCGGAAGATTCTGGCGGAAAGGCAATTGGGCTGGGCGGCCTTCGTCGAAGCCATCCGGCGCATTACGGGAACCGAATATGCCTGACTGGGAGGAGATGGTTCGCGAGCGGCTCGCGGGGCTGAATCTGGAGGGCGGGCGTGAGGCCGAAATCGTCGAAGAACTGGCGCGCCACCTGGATGACCGTTATCGCGAGCTGCTCTCCATGGGCCTGTCGGAAGCTCGTGCCGCCGGCCTGGCGGTGGACGAGCTGGAGACTCGAGAAATGCTCGCGCGGCAACTGCGGCAAACCAGGCAACCCATAGCGCGCGATCGCGTGGAGATGGGGGCCGGCAGGGGAGGAAATATCGTGGAAAGCATTTGGCACGACTTGAAAGTGGCGTTCCGGCTGATCCGGACCAAACCGGGATTCAGCATGGCGGTGGTGTTCATGCTGGCACTGGGGATCGCCGGCAACGCCGCCATCTTCAGCATCTTCAACGGACTGTTCTTGCGGCCCCTCCCTTTTGCGGAGCCGGAACGACTGGTGGACCTCGACGAGACGGCGCCGAAGTGGAACCTCAAGTACGTGAGCATCTCGAATCCCGATGCCTATGCGTGGCTGAAAGGGAATACTACCTTCGATGGAATGGCGTTCTTCAACCCCGGCGGCGCCAATCTTTCCGATGGCGCGGGCGTGGCACAGCGGATCAAGAGCGCCGCCGTGACGTATCGTCTGCTGGACGTGCTCGGCTTAAAACCGGTCGTGGGCCGCAGCTTCCTGCCGGAAGAGGACCGGCCCGGCGGCGCCAAGGTGGTGATGCTGGGATACGACCTCTGGCAGCGGCTGTATCGCGGCGACCGCAACGCGATCGGCCGCGTCTTGAAACTCAGCGAGCAGTCGTATACCGTGGTCGGCATCCTGCCGCGGGAAGCCGTGCTGCCGCCCGATGCCGAAGCCTGGACACCGCTCGCCGCGAACCCGAGCCAGGGCGGCAGTTTCTACCTTTCCGGCGCCGGCCGGCTGAAGCATGGTGTTTCGCTGGATCAGGCGAGAGCGGATCTGTCGCGCGTCCACAAGGCGTTCATGAAGGAACAGGGCGTTGCCGACGCCGAAACTTCTCCCGTGATGCAGCCCCTGCGGGACCGGTACCTCGGCGATTTCCGCACCGTGGTGCGCATCCTGCTCGGCGCGGTGGGCGTGGTTCTGCTGATCGCGTGTGTCAACATCGCCGGTCTGATGCTGGTAAATGGGGAAGCCCGGGCGCGGGAGATAGCGATCCGCAGCGCAATCGGCGCCTCGAGTGCCCGCATCATGCGGCAGCTTTTGACCGAGAGCCTCGCGCTCGCCGGTCTCGGCGGCGTGTTGGGAGTGGCGCTCGGCAAGATATGCCTGAACGCACTGGTTTCGCTGATGCCGGACGACACGCCGCGCTGGATTCGTTTCGACCTCGACACCCGGTTCGCGGTGTTCTGCATGGCGCTGACGGGCGCGGCCGCCATCGTGTTTGGACTGGCGCCGGCGCTGCAGGCCGCCTCGGTGGACACGCGCGGGTCGCTTCAGGAGGTGGCGCGATCCACGCTCACGCGGGGGAAGCGCGGGGTCCTGAGCTTTCTGGTGGTGGGCGAAATCGCGATGGCTCTCACGCTCCTGATCAGCTCCGGTCTTCTGATGCAGGCCTTCCGCAAGGTGCTGCGCGTCGATCCCGGATTTCGGCCGGAAAACGTCCTCACCTGGAATCTTCGCCTTCCTTCAGCAAAGTACGCAAAGCCCGAACAGCAATTGGCTTTCTTCGAAAGCCTGGTCAGCCGCCTGAGGACCGTGCCCGGCGTGAGTTCGGCATCGGCGGCGTCGCTGGTGCCGCTGGGCGGCCATACGGGCTACTTCTTCGAGGCTGAAAACGGGCTGCCTCCGAAAGGACAGAATCCGGTGGTGCTCCAGGTCACCGCGCTGCCCGGTTATTTCGAAACCATGCGGATGACTTTCCTCGCTGGGCAGGGATTCACCGAGAGAGACCAGGCCCCCAAGGCCCCGCCGGTGGCGGTGGTCAACGAGGCTTTCGCAAAGCACTTCTGGGGAACCACGGAGGTCGTGGGCAGGCGCATTCGTTATCCGGGCGCGAAAGAATGGATGCAAGTGGCCGGGGTCATCCGCAATACCATGCATTATGGCCTGGATGGAGAAATCCGGCCGAGTGTTCTGGTGCCGTTTCCGGTGAGCACGCGGACCGGTATGAGCATTGTGATGCGGGCGGCCATCGACCCGCACAGCCTGGTCGCTCCCGCGCGCGATATCATTCGCCGACTGGACGCCGACCTGCCGATGTTCGATATCCGCACGATGAGCGAGCGGCTGGACCGCTCGCTGTGGGTGCGGCGCGCATATTCCTGGCTGTTTGCCGCGTTCGGCGCGGTGGCCATGGTGCTGGCGGCGGCGGGGAT
>JBGPKH010000250.1:0-11448 GCA_041485845.1 Bryobacteraceae bacterium | reverse complement strand
CCTCGACCGCATGAGCGGCTTCATCGAAACGCTCGTCACCCGCCATGGGCTTCTGCGGAAACACAACGGCCGCACGGTCTTCGGATTCATCCACGGCAACTGGGCGCTCGACAACTCGCGGCCCGATGGCCGATGGTGCGGTCTGAATAACGAGATCACGCTGCTGCGCGACTTAGGTTGCTACGCGGATTTTACGATGCCCTCGAGTAACTCGCCCACGCAATCGCGCATTGTGAATACCATCTACTGGGCCACCGACGATCCCCTGCGGCCGCGGTCGTTCGACAGCGGCGTTCCCGTCCGGCCGGGGGCATTGGGCACGGGTGACCTGCTCATGATTCCCGGCCCGCTCGGTCTGCGCTGGACGGAGCGACTGGTACCGCGCATCGAAAACGGAGAGATCGCGCATCAGGATCTGCCGACGCCCCACCGCATCCAGCGCTGGCTGGACTTGGCTCCGCGCATTGGCCGCAATATCTTCATCAAGCTCTATGCCCACGGCGCGCAGGAGCGGAACGCGAAGGCGCTGTTGCTGGATGGCGGGCTGGATCGGCTGTTCGAACTGCTGCCGCAGGAATGCCGGAAGCGCGGGCATGAGCTGCACTACGTGTCGACCTGGGAGATGCGCCAGGCTGTGGATGCGGCGGGCGTGTAGCCAGTCGCTATCATTAAGGGGTCGCGCAAAAATAACTTGGTTCGAAAACGAGATCTCACCGCGGAGCCGCGGAGTCGCAGAGAAAAGCGCGGAGGAAGACCGGAGAAAAAGAAGAGAAAGCGGATTGGCGTGGATTGGCGGGCTCCACTTCGGGGTGGGGATCGAGAACGCGGAGGTAGCGGAGAAGCGCGATCCTGGGTTCGGCAGCGTGCCCCCAGGGCTGCTTAACGATCAAGTTATTTGTGCGGGGCGCCTAATTACACTTTTCGGACAGGAACCGCAAACAGGAAGGCCGGACCCGGGGAGTCTCACCGGTTCCACCGGCCGAGGAAACTCGAAACGACCGAGCGTTTCTTAAGTGAGGGCCTATGAAAGGCAAACTCAGGTTCAGCAGGCGGGAGGCTGTCCCACCTGGAGATCAGCCGGCGCACCGCAGAATCGCCCGGGCGGAGTCATCGATATCCGCTTCCGTGGTGGACCAGTTGGAGACCGAGATGCGCATGCAGTGCTGGCCGTGCCACGTGGTCCCGCCGAGCCAGCACGTGCCGTCCTCCTGGACGCGCCGGATCACCTCCGCCGTGAAGGAATCGGCGTTTCCCCGGCTGGGCGGCGAAAAGCGCACCAACACCTGGTTCAAGACCACTTCGTTGAGAATTTGCACGCCCGCATTTCCAGCCAGCCGCTCCGCCATTCTTCGGGCCAGGCGGCAGCAGCGGTCCACTATTTCGGCCAGACCGTTCCGTCCCAGACTCCGCAAAGCGGCGTACACCGCGAAGCCGCGCGCGCGGCGGGAGGCCTCGGGAACCCAGTTGTGGTTCTCGCGGGCGGCATCGTGGCTGGGCCCGTAATACGGCGCGTTCATGGTCATCGCAGCGTGATGCGCGGCCCGGTCGCGCACGAACACGAGACCCGAATCGTAGGGAACGTTGAGCCACTTGTGGCAATCCACGGCCAGGGAATCGGCCAGGTACAATCCGCCGGCAAGCTCCGCGTGCGCCGGCGAGGCCGCGGCCCACGCGCCGAACGCGCCATCGACGTGCAGCCATCCGGCGCGATCGTGGACCGAGCAGGCGATTTCCGCAATCGGATCGAATGCGCCGGTGTTGACATTTCCCGCCTGCGCACAAACCAGGACGGGCTTCCGGGCGGTGGCGAGCACCGTGCGCAAGGCATCCGCCCGCATGCGGCCTTGCCCGTCCGCCGCGACCCTGGTGACGCGCCCGTACCCCAGGCCGAGCATCTGTAAGGATGCGAAGATCGAGGCGTGCGATTCGTCGCTGGTGACCACGGTAATCGGCGGGGCTCCCAGAAGGCCGTGTTCTTCCACGCGCCAGCCGAGCTTTCGAAACAGCGCGTGCCGGGCCGCCGCGAGCGCCACGAAGTTGGCCATGGTGGCGCCGGTGGTGAAGCCCATGCTGGTTTCCGCCGGCAAGCCGAACAGTTCGACGAGCCACGTCCGCACCACTTCTTCGGCAGCCGCCGCGGCCGGCGAGAGAGCGTTGGCGAAGGCGTTCTGATCCCAAGCCACCGCCAGCCACTCCGCCGCCACCGCCGCGGGAAGCGCTCCGCCCACCACAAATCCGAAGTAGCGAGGCCCGGCCGTGGCCACCAGGCCGGGGTCCGCGGCCGCGCGGAGATGGTCGATCACTTGCAGCGGATCTTCTCCTTGCCGCGGCAGCGGGCCGCCCATCCGGGCCAGCAGCGCCGCAAATTCGACGGGCCTGCCGACGGGCCGCGCACTCAAGCCATCCAGGAAGTCCGCCGCGGCGGCGCACGTTCGTTCGAGCAGATCCCGATAGTTCACTGGCATCACTCCCAGGTCATCACCGCTTCCACAAGCGGCGCGACATATCCGCCGACCTCGATCCCCTCCGCCCCGCGCGCTCCCAGGATCTGCACGTGGAGAATGCTGCGCCGCCCCATCCGGGTCCCTTGCTCACTGGTCCAGCGTGTCCCAGAAGCAGCCGGGGCAAGATCGTGCCGCATCATGTAAGCGGCGAGCGGGCCGGTCGAGCTGCCGGAGGCCGGATCCTCGGTTATGCCATACTCCGGCGCGAACATTCGCGCATACGCTCCGTTGGCGGCCGGCGCGAATACCAAGACGCACACGGGTTCCTCTGGAACCTCGTGCAGCATCTTCATTCCCGCCAGGTCGAGCCAGGCGCGATCCACCGCCGCCTTGTCGCGGAGCCCCACAAAGATTGTCGGATTGCCGGCGCTCAGCCACTGGGGCGCGATTGCCAGCAGATCTTCGGGGCGCAGCCCGAGCGCCCGCGCGCAGACCTCGGGGTGGTAGGTTCTTCCTTCGAGAATCGGGGGAGTCACAAGCCAGATCAAGGGATCGCCGACATCGACGGGATCGCCGGGATCTACGCGGACCGGCACCGGTCCGACCTTTTCTTCCAGCACGAAGGGTCCGGCGCCGGCGGGCACGATGCCGTCCTGCAACAGGACCCAGGCGGCGCCGATGGTCGGATGGCCGGCGAAGGTCATCTCTCGGGTGGGCGTGAAGATGCGGACGCGCGCCGCGCAATCCGGGCGGGTCGCGGGGAGCACGAAGGCCGTCTCGGAAAGATTGAGCTCCCGGGCGATCGCCTGCATCGTCGTTTCGTCGATTCCCGAAGCGTCCGGGAACACGGCCAGGGGGTTTCCCTCCAGCGGCCGTCGGGTGAAGACATCTACCACGCGGTAACGGTACCGGCTCGTCATTTCTCCCAACATACTCCCCGCGGCCCGGCCTGTACAGATGCAGATTGCCCATGCTATGACCGGTACAGTTGACGGAATTAAGATCTGTTATCCTTGGCAGGTGGCGACTCCGGGAAAAGACGCTCCCCTGTATATCCGGATTGCGGAGAGCCTGGCGCGGCAGATGGCGCGCGGAGTTCTCCGCCCCGGGGATCGCGTCCAGTCGCTTCGCGAGCTCAGTGGCCGGCAGCGCGTCAGCATGTCCACCGCCCAGCAGGCCTATCTGTGGCTCGAAACTCGCGGATACCTGGAGGCCCGCCCGCAATCCGGTTACTATGTCCGCACGCCGTTTTCGGAGCTGATTCCCGAGCCGGAGTTCGAGACCCGGAAGAAGGCGCAGGCCCGCGCCGCCGGCTCCCATGGCATCCTGGCCGACTTCCTCACGTCGGCAAACGATCCGGCCGCCGTCCCGTTCGGCGCGGGTTGCGCCAGCCCCGAGTTGTTTCCGTGCGGCAAGATGAACCTGATCCTGCGCCGCATCGTCAACCGGAATCCGTTCCACGGCACGCGGTACGAGTTTCCGCCCGGGTGGGAGGCGTTACGGCGCCAGATTGCGCGCCGCGCCCTCGACATGGGGTGCGCGTTTTCGGTGCGCGATCTGATCGTCACCGGCGGGGCGCTCGAAGCCGTCGGTTTGAGCCTGCGCGCGGTGGCGCGGCCAGGCGACACCGTGGCGGTCGAGAGCCCCACGTACTTCGGCATCCTGGGCAATATCGCGGCGATGGGGATGAAGGTGGTCGAGATCCCGACCCATCCCCAACGGGGCATGGATCTGGACCAACTGGCGCGCGCCATCCGGCAGCACCGCGTGAAGGCGTGTATCGCCATGGCCAACTGCCACAACCCGCTGGGATACGTTCTGCCCGACGACTACAAGCGGGCGCTGGTCGAATTGGCGGCGCGCTCCCAGGTTGCCCTCATCGAAGACGACATCTACGGGGACCTCGCGTTCGACGGTCCACGGCCGAGGACGGCGAAATCGTTCGACCGGAAGGGCACCGTCCTGCTGTGCTCCTCCTTCTCGAAAGTCCTGCCCCCGGGGTACCGCGTGGGATGGGTGGCGCCCGGCCGTTTTCGCGCCGAGGTGGAGCGCCTCAAACTGGTGACCACGGTCGCGGCTCCCACTCTGCCTCAAATGGTGATCGCCGAGTTTCTGGAGTCCGGCGGGTACGACCGTCATCTGAAGCGCCTGCGCACCACGCTTCGCGGGCAAGTGGAAGTGGTCCGCCAGGCGATCGCCAAATATTTCCCCGCGGGGACGCGCATCAGCCGTCCGGCAGGTGGCTACATGCTGTGGATCGAGCTGCCGCGGAACATCGACGCAATCAAGTTGTACCGCGCCGCCCTGGCGGAGCACATTACGATCCTGCCGGGCACTGTTTTCTCGGCGAGCGGCAGGTACAGGAACTACATTCGGATCAACTGCGGCCACGCCTGGTCGGAGATCCACGACCGCGCCCTGCTGACGCTGGGCCGGCTGTGCGACTCACTTGTTCGCAGTTGAAACACTCCGCGGTTCAATCTGAAACACGTTCCATTTCGGAACACGACTAGGGCTGTCTTGTAGTTGATAATAAGGTATTTCCAACCTATTCTATCTGGCGATACAGTTGCATCCCTCACGCTGTCCGGAACAACCGATCCGGCCCCCAAAAGAAATCGAAGAGAGGACGAAAAGCGATGCGGGTGCAGCGTGTGTCGATACGGCGGCGACAGAAGATCTCCCAGCAGGTTCGCGATCAGATCGTGCTCGACCATCTTCCGCTGGTCAAGGCGATCGCCATTCGGGTTCACGAAAACCTCCCGGTGCATGTGGATCTCGACGACCTGATTCATGCCGGAGTGCTCGGCCTGTTCGATGCGGTAATCAAGTTCGATGCGTCGAAGAATGTGGCCTTCCACAGCTATGCCAAGCATCGCATCAAGGGGGCCATTCTGGACAGCCTGCGCCAGATGGACTGGGCCTCGCGCGATCTGCGCAAGCGCCAGAAGCAGGTGGACGCGGTGACGCACGAGCTCGCCGCAAAGCTCGGCCGCAACCCCAGCGAAAGCGAAGTCGCAGAAGAGATGGGCATCGGCATGGAACGCTGGCACCGAATGATGATGGAATTACGCTCCATCGGGCTGGTCTCGACCACGGTGAGCGCGGACCAGGAACGCGATCGTACGCAGGATTTCGCCGCCCGGCCCGATTCGCAGCCCGACCGCATGTGTCAGCGCAGGCAACTCGAGGTCACGCTGGCGCGCGCGATCGGCAAGCTGCCGGAGCGCTACCAGAAGGTGGTCTTCCTGTACTACACCAACGACATGACGATGAAACAGATCGGCGACATGCTCGGCGTCAACGAAAGCCGCATCTCCCAGATACACAAGACGGCCCTCCGAAAAATGGCCGACACCCTGCAATCGGAGGGGATCCATTCGGTCGAAGCTTTTTAAGAGTCTCAATGCGCCGCCGATGCACGCGGATCAATCCCGACAACTCAGTTGTCTTGTCTGCGTTCATCTGCCTTGATCTGCGGCCCTAATGCTTTTCCGCCGGCTGATACCCGGCTCACGACGTACACGGCTTAGCACGCACCGTCGCGTATGTTCAGGCTACAAGAACTATGGGCCGCCGATGAACGCAGATTAACGCAGATAGGAACGCGTGAATTACCGGCGTTCCTCTGCATCTGCTGCCGGGGCCTCAGTGTCCGCCGTTCGCAGATTGCCGATATCTCCAGATGGAGCCTTCGAAGCGCGCGCCTACGGCCGCGATCCGGCCATCGGGAGTCCATACGGGGCCCCATATGTCGCCGTCGAACGTGACCTGGATGGGGGTGGGGGATTTCCGAGCGGCGTCCAGCAGCGCCGGGCGGTAAAAGAAAGAGTCCGGTGTCGCGACTTCGACAACAATGCGGCCGCGGGCATCCACGCAGGTGCTGGACAGCGTATCCGTGGTGAGATGCAGACCCGCGGCAAAGGGCAGTGGCTCTTCCGGTCCGCCGCCCGCAGGAAGCCGTACCATGGCCGCGGGGTCCTTGGAAAGTTGTTTGACGTAGAGGTAGCGTCCCGCGGGGTCGATGGCCACGTCGTCGCCATCCAGCAGGCGTCGCGGCGTGGCGTTGCCTTCCGTTGCCGCCGACCAGACGGCACCGCCCGACGCATAGTACAGCGTCCGGCCGTCGGGCGACGCGGCCATGCTTCGAATACCGCCGGCGGGGACGGAAAGGCGTTGCAAAATGCGTCCTTCGCGGAGGGATGCGACGGCGATCCGCCGCGATTCCAGGGGGCCCAGGAGGAACAGGATATTTCCATTCCCCATGCGCGTCATGGGCCCGACGCTGTCTTCGTTGGTTTGCAGGAACGGGCGCGGTTGCGCGCCGAGCCGGGCGATGACCAGGCGCTGCTTTACCCCAATCGACAGCGGGTACAGGAAACTGCCGTCGGCCAGGGGAAGCATCGCATAACCGTGGAAATCCGGCTCGGCAATCTGCTCCGGAAATCCTCCCGCGCTGGGGAATCGGATGATGAATCTGGGGCGCTCCACCGAATCCACGTAAATCGATCCATCGCGACCAACGTCGATGCTCTGCGGAAACATGTTGATCGGGAACGAAAGCAGCACCTGCGGGACACCCGTGCCATCGCGCGGAATCTTGACTACTTGAATGAGGTCGTCCCGGCGTGCCACCGTGATGACCGATTTGCCGTCGGCGGCGATCGCCGCAGGCCTGGAAGTCTCGCTCCAATTGGACGGGAGGCGGTCGAGGAGTCTGGCCCGATGCGAGACCAGATCCAGCGCATATAGCTTGTGAGGCCCGGAATGGTCCGCGGCCGTGCTGTAGGCGCCGGAGAAAACAATCTCATTGGAATCCGGAACGGCTCGAATGGAAAGGAACTGCGCGTTGCGGCTCTGGAAGGCCGGAAGCGCTTCGCTACGACCCGACTCCGGCCAGAAGCGATACAACTGATACTGGCCTTCGACCGGCTTGGCGACGATGAGGCTGCGATCCGGGAGCACTTCAGGAGCGAAGGCATCATCGATGATGAGGCGCGGATCTCCTCCCAGGGCGGGGACCGAATAAACTCCGCGTGCGGTGTCCCAAAACCGATCGAAGTAAAGGGTGGACCCGTCGGGCGCCCAGGCGAGATTGGCTATGTAACCCAAGCCTTTCTGCTGGGTCAACAACGTCCAACTACTGCCGTCGGCCTTCATGACGGCGAGCTGAGTCAGACCGTCCACGATGGTCAGGAAGGCGACCAACTGGCCGTCGGGTGAGACGCGTGGGAAGAAGGCCACGGCAGGTCCACGGAGTCGCAGGCCGGCCCAATCCGGCGGGGCCTTCATGCGAAAAAACTGCCACGCGAAAAGTGAGGCGAGCGCGATGGCGAGCGCGGCGGCGAGCGCGGCGGCGAGCATCCACCCGCGGGCCTTGGGGGTGGGCAGCGGAGTGGATGGCGCCAGTTCCGGTGGGGAGCGCGCGATCCATTCGAGCTCATCGCGCAGGTCGGCGGCCGTCTGCCAGCGCGCGTCCGGGTCCTTCCTGAGGCACTTGCGGACTACGCGGTCCAGGGCAGCGGGCGTGGACGGGTGGGTTCGCGGGAGCGACGGCGGTTCCTCCTTGAGGATGGCGGCAATCAAGCCCGCCTGGTTGGCCGCCTGGACCGCGTGTTTGCCGACAATCATCTCATAAAGCATAAGGCCGCAGGCGAAAATGTCGCTGCGGGCATCGGCCGCCTTGCCCTCCAATTGCTCGGGGGCCATGTACCGCAACGTGCCGAGGATGCTGTATTCCGTGGTGAGAGGGTTGGCGAGAGTGACGGTGGCATCTCCTTCCGGCTGTTCGACGGCGACCTTGGCGATGGAGAAATCCAGCAGCTTGAGGCCCAGTTTGGTGACCAGGATATTGGCCGGCTTCAAATCGCGGTGGACGATTCCCTTGCGGTGCGCCGCTTCCAGGGCGCCCGCAATCTGCACTGCATACTCGAGGGTCTTCTCCAGCGGCAGCGGCCCTTTCAAGCGGTCGCCCTCGATGTATTCCATTACCAGGTAGTTCGGCCCCACATCGTATAGAGTGCAGATGTTGGGATGATTCAGCGCGGCCACGGCGCGCGCTTCCCGCTCGAACCGCTGGCTGAACTGCTCATGCGCGATCTTGATCGCAACGGTACGGTCCAGGCGAGTGTCGCGCGCCTTGTAGACCTCTCCCATGCCGCCCGACCCGATCATCGCGACGATCTCATAGGGGCCTAGCCGACTCCCTGGGTTTAGCAGCATACCGATGTTGACCGATTTTACCCCAGGCGGCATGACGAAGGACGCGACCCTCGGGCCGCAAGTCCCGGATTGCGGCACTCGGACGTTGACTCGACGCGCGAGAGCGCGACAGTTGCGCCCCGACTCTACGTAATCGACCGAAGTGCGGGGGTTTCGGGATTGGCTCGCCGCGACGGACTCAGTTTCGGAACGCAATCGGAGAAAAACTCCAAACCCGGCTAATTCCCGGGCCCTTTGGTGGCGATTGGAAGCCCACGGGGCTCCATGGACCAGCGTTACAACTTGAACTACTCTTGAAACAGAATTGGACTGCGAAGAAGGCTCCAGGCTCCGTCATTGGAGGACAATGAGATGCGGGAGTTGACTCCAGGTGCGCGGACACTCCAAATGGCGAGACGGCCGGCCGGTGGCGGTGCTGTTTGCCGCGACGATCGTTCTGCCCTCGGTGGCGCTGGCCTTGTTGGCGTATCGGGCGCTGGACTCCGACCGGCAACTGGCGGAGCAGGTCTGGCGTGAGCGCATGCAAGATGCGGCTCGCGGCGCCTACGGGTTCCTGGAGCGGCGGGTTCTGGATGCGCGCAGCCGCGCGGACGCTCTGGCCCGGGGAGAAGAACCGGGTGTGACCAGACTGGATGGAATCGTCTCGGTGGTTCTGTCGCCGGAGATCGTACTGTCACCGCCTTCTGCGTTTGCCTGGCTGCCGGACGGCCGCGCGCCTGCCGCCACATTGCCGCGGGAACTGGAGCAAGGAGAGACTCGGGAACTGCGGTTGACCAACGTGGGGCAGGCGGTCACAATCTATGCGGACCTGCTCCAGCGCGCGCCGGCGCAGTGGCGCGGCTGGATCCACCTGCGTCTGGCGCGCGCTTACTCGCGAGCCGGCGAGCCCGCGAAGTCCACCGCGGCTTTGAAACAAGCCGCGAGGCTGCCCGACGCCCCTGGGGTGGTGCCCACGAGGTTTGCCGCGCGCTTCGAGCTTGCCTCGGCCTCGCCGGAAGAATCCGCACAACTGTACCGGGATCTCAACACTGGCGCGTGGCTGCTGGAGAAGTCGCCGTATGCGTTCTACGAAATGCGATTGCGCGAGTGGGCCGGCGGAAGGATTCCAACGGAGGCTCTCGCCGCTGAGCGGCAACGGCAGGCGATGTCACGGCTGCTCGAACGAATTCTTAACGGCGAATCCGGCTGGCTGGCCGAAGGCCCAGTCTCCGCATTGATCGCGACGTCATCACACCTCCGCGCGGCTGCCACGATTACGCTTGAATCCCAATTGCAGACCTGGTTGGCGGAGGTGGCGAAAGAGATGCCGCGGGATCTCTTGGTTCGAACCGGCGCGGCACCTCCGCGAGACGCCCGCCTCGCTCCGGCACTCAGCCTGGCTGCGCTCGGATTGCCCGGGTCGGTCTGGTCGGAACCGCGCGATCCCGGCGCGCCAGGACGGGCGAACGAGAGCCGGCGGCGCCTGCTGCTTGCCATTCTCTTCCTGGTGGCCGGAGTGTTGATCTTCGGCTCCCTCGCTACGGTGCGGCTGGTCCGCCGCGAACTCAAGGTGGCGCAGTTGCAATCCGACTTCGCGGCCACGGTTTCTCACGAGTTCCGCTCACCGCTCACCGGCATCCGCCAGTTGGGCGAAATGCTGCTGGCGGGACGCGCCGCCAATGATGAGGCCCGCCGGCGGCAGTACTACGAGCTGATCTGCCGCGAGAGCGATCGCCTGACCCGTCTCGTGGAGAACGTGCTCGACTTCTCCCGTATCGAAGATGGCCACAAGCAATATCAGTTCGGCCGCATCGATACGGCAGAGTGGTTGCGCGGCCTCGCCGGCATCGCCGATCAACGCCGGTCTGTAGAGGCCGTTCTTCCTGCCGAACTGCCGGCCATTGAAGGCGATCGTGAAGCGCTTTCCTCGGCCGTACTCAATCTGCTCGACAACGCCATCAAATACTCGCCCGCCGGCGCCGCCGTCCGCCTGCGGGCGAGCGGCGAAGACGGATGGGTCACCATCGAGGTCCACGACCAGGGACGCGGCATCGCCCCGGAAGAGCAGCGCCGCATCTTTGACCGCTTCTATCGCGGCAGCAACACCTCCGGTGGAACAGCCAAAGGCGTGGGCCTCGGACTGGCGCTGGTCAAGCGGATTGCCGACGCGCACGGCGCTCGCGTCCGCGTGGAAAGCGCGCCGGGACAGGGAAGCACGTTCTATCTTTCTCTGAAGGCAGCCGTATGAATCACATTCTCGTTGTCGAAGATGAACCGACCATCGCCATCGCCTTGCAGGATGACCTGGAGGATGAAGGCTACCAAGTCGAGGCCGTCAGTGATGGATTGACAGCCGTCGAGAAGACGCGCGGCCGCGGCTTCGACCTTGTGCTGCTGGACGTGATGTTGCCCGGGAAGGACGGATTCACGGTCTTGCGGGAAATGCGCAAGGCCGGCAATCTGACGCCGGTGATTCTGCTGACGGCGCGCGGCCAGGAGCAGGACCGTGTCGCCGGTCTCTCGCTGGGCGCCGATGACTACGTTACCAAGCCTTTCAGCCGCAAGGAACTTCTGTTGCGCGTGCAAGCGGTGCTGCGGCGTTCGGGCCCATCGCGGTCGAACGTCTACTCATTTGGGGATATCCAGGTGGATTGCGATCGGGGCGAGGTGCGGCGCGGCGCAGAGCTTCTGGAAATGACGGCGCTCGAGTTCCGCCTGCTGCACATGTTTCTCGAAAACCGCGGCAAGATCCTCAGCATAGAGAAGATCATTCAGCTCATCTGGGGCGCCGACACCTTCCAGT
>JBGPKH010000249.1:0-11483 GCA_041485845.1 Bryobacteraceae bacterium | reverse complement strand
CGCCGCGGCCCAGGATGGTTTCTTTTTTCGTGACCATCCCCACCGGTATCGACCCCACCCAGGGACCCATCGTGAGATCCGCATCTTTCACGAGCGTGCCGATGTCGAGCTGCCGTGCGGCCATTACCACCTGCGCGGTCGCCGCCGGTGATTGCCCCGCGCGCGCGGCAACGACTCGATAAACCAGGTAGGTAGCGCCCCCCGAAATCAGGAGCGCCAAAAGGAGAATGCCCGTTACCCTTGTATTCATGCCGATCTCCTCAACAAAACACGTCTGTTCGCGAACACGACATCCTGACTTCCAGGTCCGGACGTCCCCTGATGGCAATTCGCTGCCCATTTGATGGCGCTGGGATTGAGTTTATGAACGTTCACTACATCTTCATTCCTCGGCTCTGGTGAGTGCATCATCATGGGCCGCTATCGCACCAGCGATACCTGCCGGATCCTCAAAAAACCGTACGGAGTAAGGTTCATCTTGATCGTAGTAGTGCCCACGATCTGCAGTGAGCTGACGATGATGTAACCCTGCTGCACGGTGGCGCTGCACGGATTGCCGTTATAATCAACCTCCTGGTAATGGGTCGCGTCAGCCAACATGGCGGCGCGCGTATTCGTAGCGTAAATGGTCCCGAGCAGCGTGAAACAGCCGTTGCCCTGACCAAAACTATGCGCCTTGTTGCCGGTGTGCGCGTTCGCCGTGCGGTCTTCCCAAAAGAGGATGCCATAATACGGCGCTGCCGGCACTACTTGACCATCAGAGTTAGTTGTAGTCAGCGTGGAACCCTGAAGAGTCGCTCGCACGTTCGTGTTGATGTCGAATCCTCCGGTAGGGTTGCTCCCAAAGGTGCTTCCGGCGGGTCCGGTGTCGTACACCACCATACCCGTGCCCGTGGCCGCGTTGGCGGCGCACGTCGTGCACATCACATTCCAATTGTTCAACAAGCCACCGCCACCGTCGACGTTCTTCAGTATGAACCCCCCACCCTGCATGTAATACAGCCCCGGCTTGAAGATCACGGGCTTACCACCACTTGCATTGAGGCCGCCCACGTACTTTCCCGGGGAGTATTCAATACAGCCAGTTAAGTTTGTACAGCCGTCGGTGCCTACGGGGATCGGGGCCCCGCTGGTTCCCGTCACAGGGGCAGCCGGTACGCCCGGAGCGGCTACGTTCTTCAGCGGATCCTCCACGATGGACGAGGGCGAAACATACGTGCCCGCAGTGCCGAGGCTCACCGATCCGGGGTTTGTAGTAGCCCCGCCCAGAACGCCAAAATCCGCTCCCGTGCCGGTTGTACAATTCCCCGGATCCTTGGTCCCCGCTCTTGAGAGGTCGATGAGCCCTCCGGCTTTGGGCGATGCATACGCGTTCGCATTGCTCGAATTGACTTGAATGCTCTTCGTAGGCCCGCCGCATATCACGATAATCGTCGTGCCGTTTGTCGAAAGTGAATGGTCCAAAGTGGGGTGGGTGACGACGATGGGGGTTGGAGAGTCAACGCTGCAAATTGCTGCCACCGCGACAACTTTGACGGGCGCCGTGGCCGCAGCCCCGAGGAGGCGGATAATTCCTGTATGCACGGACCGGGTGATCGTAACCCGGAGTATGTTCACCGGGTCGCTGGATGACAGAGAAGCGGGATCCAGGCCGACCTCCGCTGCCGTGGGGAAATCAATGAAAACTACGTCGTCGCTGGTCGCGCCGAACCCGTTGTTTCGTGCAAATCGGCACGGGCTGATCGCATCCGTGGTGGAGCAGGTGTGCGCCGCCGATCCGAAGGCATTCGCTCCGGTGTTGGTGCCATTGAATATGCTAAGGATCCCCGCTTGAGCGGCGGCATCGGCCGCCGCCTGTGCCATTGTCCGGTGCCCGTACAGTGTGCCGCCGTCAATGGCCAGTCCCAGTGCCCCGACCAGAACCAGCCCCATCGCTACTACCACCAGCAGAATAGCTTGGCCTTTCTCGCTTTCTCTTGGCATATCAATTCCTTAGAACACGATGACTCCCCTGGTAGTCGATCTGAGATTCACCCTTAGTGGCAGAGCCACGAATGGATCGTACGGATACGTCACCGTCACAACCACCTGAGATCCGGGCTTGTTATCCGTAGGGTATTGAACTAAAACGTCGAGGGCCGACGTATTCAGCAACCCGGCACTGGCGAAATTCCTGACAACCGTAACCACGGCGCTCGAATTCGAAGGCCCGCTCGCGGGATCGCCGGTAGCGGTCCTGTCGCTCCCATGCACGATCGCATAACGAGCACCGACTCGCGCGGAGTTTGCCATCGTGGTGTAGACCAGGACCATTCGATCGAACTCGATACTCGCGAAGATCACGATCATCAGCAGGAGTGTGACAAGGGCGAATTCGATGATTGCGCTGCCGCGTCGCGCGGAACTTCGATGCAGTGACTTCATTCGAGCATCCTCATTCTTGCCTGCCGGTGAATGGTTGTCGGCGGCAGAGTAGCATGTATGCGCAAGTTGGGAAAGTCCCACAGGGGGATGAACGGCTGATACGTGTATTTCACGTCGACCGCACCTACCACGTAGGTAATCCCGCCCTCAGCGGTGTCGACCGGTGGAGGAGCACCTGCCGGCGCCGAGCCGGTATTGCAGGTCACGGTGACGCTCGAGCTCTTCGATACGCAGACCTGCGCGCTTGCGCTATTGGGGAGGGCGTGCATATCGTTCAGCACCAGGGTGGATACAGCCGCCGCAATTGGAGGAGCGGGAGCCCCCACCGTCGCTCCACCCGTGCAGAGATACTGTGCGCCTGTGCGAGCGGCATTGGACACCGCAATCCAGTCGTACAGAAACCCTCCGAAATTGATCACGTTTACGATCAACAGGAAGAGCAGCGGGAGAATCAAAGCAGATTCGATCAGGGCTTGGCCGTTTGAGCGCCGTTTTTTGTCCTCCATGTGCTTCTCCTGGTTCCTCTCTTTCTCTTCACCCGGCTTGAACTCGATCAATCTCATAGTCTGCGGCTTATCCTGGCCCAGCGTTACCTCATTCTGGCCGGGCGGGCGTGGTGTGTTCGCGGCTGCCGCCGCATCCTCACTCCGGTCTTTCGCGTTCGACTCGTCCAGGCCGGCCGGTTCCGCTTCCGGCTGGGCCCGCCTCGTCACGCCTTGCAAGAACCGGCGAAGTTGGCGGCGTTCCGAGCCGTCTGCAAACGAAAATGCAACACAAAAACCCTCGGAAGTCTTCCGGCACACCCGCCCGCACACGGAGATATGCGGATTCTTACCGTCGCCTTGCATGGCCGCCCTGTTCTCCAACATGATCTGCACCAACGTGCCGGGGTAAAAAACATCCGGCGCGATAATGTGAGCGCCGTACAACCCGATGTCGGAAACGTCCTGCGGTTTCGGGATGCCTCCAGTCCAGTAATAGGCCGCAAGCCCCTGCGTCTGGATCCGCGACGCCCGCCTCCGATCCGTGATTCGTCCGATCAGGTCGCGTATGGACATTCGAAACCTAACCCGTTTTTCGCGCCGGTGGTGGCAATTGAATTTGCCGCTCCGGCTGTTTTTGCTGTCCTTGTTTCTGCTCCTCCGCCTGGCGCTGTGAGGTCCAGTACAGCTCCATTTCCTCGGGTGAGCAAATAATCAATTGATCCCCGACTTGGGTGCCCGAACCGTAAATGCTTCGGGCCGGTAGCTCCAGAACGCTGGCGCACTGCCACCGTATCGGAGCAATGCGCAAGGGACCCAGGCTTTCGAGGATGGCAATGACGCGCAGCTTCGCATCCAGATAGACCACATCAATCGGAAACATCAATCCGATGGTATGGATTCCGCGGGACGGAACGACCCATAGCGCCTCGTCGGAACGGATTCGCACCTTACCGAGGAGGCCGCGTAAGCGCGCGAATGGCGTATCGGCAATCGCTACACCAAGGTTGATGAACGATTGCCGCGCGACGTTGAAAGCATAGAACGAATGTTTCACTCGGTTACCAACCCTCCGGAGTGTGAACCTGACGAGTCTCTGAATCATGAATACTAGTGCACGTTCTTACGACGTCGCTGAATCAGGATGAATAGCACGATCACGAATCCGACTCCCGCAATTATCCTAATCAAAGTCGTATTGTCCATTTGTATGCTCCTTTCTGAATTGACCTATCCAAAAACCTTCTTGAAACCGTCAAACATCAAAATCATGGCGGGTCCCAAGGCTACCACGAAAAGCGATGGAAAGATGAAGAATACCAGGGGGAACACCAGCTTGACGGTGGTCTTGGCCGCCTGTTCTTCCGCACGCTGCCGTCTCTGCGTTCGCATGGTATCGGAATACACCCGCAGGGTCTTGGCGATGCTGGTACCGAACGTATCAGCTTGAATGAGCGTATTGACCAGAGCCCGGATGCTGTCGATGTCGGTGCGGTCAGCCAGACCCTTTAAAGCCTCATCCCGGGGGCGTCCGGCCTTCTGCTCCAGAATCATCAGCCCGAGTTCATCGCTGATCTCGGGCTGGCTGAGTTTCACTTCTTGAGAAACCCGCAGCACCGCCTGGTCCAGGCTGAGTCCAGCCTCGCTGCAAATCACCAACAGGTCCAGCGCTTCCGGCAGCCCCAGGCGAATCTTGAGTTGACGGCTCGAGATCCGGTTCCCGAGCCAGAAATCCGGCAGGAGAAAACCCAGGGCCACAGATATTGCAAAAATGAAGAACGGCCCCCACGTGTATATCTGCGTTACTGTTACAAAGACCGTAAGTGTCAGAGGCACCAGGATCTTGGCGCCATAAAAGACATTCACGTGAGCGTCCTTGCGGTAGCCGGCGCGAGTCAGCCGTTTCTGGATGACGGAAGTCTCTTGAGCGCTCCGCGGCAATACATTCTGGAAAGGCTTGACGATCTGGGCTACCGCCTGCTGATCGGGATGAAACAGGCGGCCGAGCCAGGGTCTCGAGGGCCCGAATCTCGGCTCCACCAGCGAGGATAATCTCTCCAGCCCGACATCACGGTAGAACAGCAGAAGGCCCAAACTCAGGATCAGCCCGAAGGTGCCCACAAACGCGATGATTAGTAATACCATAATCCTCGCCTCAAACCCGGATCCGGATGATCTTCCGGATGATGAGTCCCCCCGTCAATGTCATTACAGTGGCCGCGTAGAGCATCTTGCGCCCCTCCGGACGCGTCCAGAGCACGCTCATGTTGCTCGGATTGGACATGTACAGGAGGACGCCCAGGATCGGAGGCAGCAGGGACAGGATCCAGCCCGTGAGCCGTCCCTGCGCAGTATGCACCCTGACTTGCCGTTGCAGCTTGAAATCCTCGCGAATCAGGTAGGCGACCTTATCGAGGATCTCGGTCAGGTTTCCTCCCGATTCGTTTTGAATCAGCACCGCGGTCACCGTGATCCGGACGTCGTGTATGGGCACGCGGTACGCGAGGTTCAGCAGCGCAACCCGCAGTTCCAGGCCGAAGTTCTGCTCGTCGAAGCACTGCCGGAACTCCCGCCGTATCGGCTCGGGACATTCTTTTGCCGCCATTCCCATGGCGGAAGAGAAGCTGTGCCCCGCGCGAATGGCGGACACCATGAGGTCCAGCGCCTCTGGCAGGTACTGCCTCATGCGGTCGAACCGGCTGCTGCGCTTCTGTAGCACATACAGAAACGGCCCGCCGCTGGCGAGTATCCCGATCAGAAACGCCAGGGGCTCAGCCCCCGTCCGAAGATACACCAGGCAACCGGCGGCGCACGCCAGCAAAACCGAAACCAGAAGCAGCCGCGCCACGGTCCATTGCAGGTTTGCCTGGTAGAGGAGTAGCCGCAGGCTCTCCGCAATATGTACCCGCCGCAGCACTTCGTCGAGCCAGGGGAGCGCACTGAGGTGGTCCACACGCCGTACCCCGAAGCTTTCGTCCATCTCGGCTTCGCTTTGGGGCGCCCGGATCTGCTCCAGGCGCGTCATCACTTGCTTCTCCTCCTTCCTGCCCGGTGCGGCGATGGTGAACAAAACCAGAACCGCGACCAGGAAGAAAGCGGCGAATACGACGATGATGGTCCCCATACCTGCCTCCCCTAACCCACTTCCATGGTCTTTTCGAACATCTCAGTGGGCAGAATAATACCGGCGACACGCAGCTTCTCCATGAATTTCGGGCGGATGCCGCTGGGGCGAAACGTGCCGACCACGGTTCCGCTGGGGCCAACCCCACGGCGCACGAAAGTGAATATGTCCTGCATGCTGATCATGTCGCTCTCCATACCGGTGATCTCCGCCATATTGACCACCCGCCTGGATCCATCGCTCATGCGCGAGATCTGTACCACTATGGCAATCGCCGAGCAAATCTGCTGCCGGACCGCCCGTTCCGGAAGGTTGAGATTGGCCATCGCTACCATGGATTCCAGGCGGGCCAGCGCATCGCGGCAGGTATTCGCGTGGATGGTCGTCATGGATCCCTCGTGGCCGGTGTTCATCGCCTGCAACATGTCGAAGGCTTCTTCGCCGCGCACTTCGCCGATGATGATCCGGTCGGGCCGCATGCGCAGGCTGTTGATCAGAAGTTGCCTCTGCCGCACGGCTCCCTTGCCCTCCACGTTGGGAGGCCTGGTCTCCAGCCGCACGACGTTCTCCTGCTGAATCTGCAACTCCGCGGCGTCCTCGATGGTCACCAAACGTTCTGTCTCCGGAATGAACTTCGAGAGCATATTGAGAAACGTCGTCTTACCGGCGCCCGTCCCGCCGGAGATTAGAATGCTGATTCTCGCGCGGACGGCGGCCGAAAGAATCTCCAGCATCTCTGGCGACAGGCTCTTCAGCTCCAGCAGCCTTTCCGCGCTCAGCGGTTCCGACCCGAAACGGCGAATCGAGAGCGCCGGCCCATCCAGGGCAAGCGGAGGAATGATCGCATTCACGCGCGAACCGTCCGCCAGGCGCGCGTCTACCATGGGAGACGATTCATCCACGCGCCGGCCCACACCGCCGACGATCCGATCGATGATCTGAAGCAGGTGCCGGTCATCCCGGAACTTCACGTCGATTTTTTCCAGAACGCCCGCGCGTTCCACGTAGACCAGGTCGCTGCGGTTCACCAGAATGTCCGAAATAGTGTGGTCCTTCAGCAGTGGTTCGAGCGGCCCGTAACCGAACACCTCATCCAGCAGGTCGGATTGAAGCCTTTCCTTCTCGGCGGCGTTTAAGAGGACCTTCTCCTTCTGGATGATGTCCTGGATCAGCGCGGCTACCGAGCTTCTGGCGCGGCCATTGGTAATTGCCGACAATCGCTCCAGATCCAGTTGCGAGAGCAGGGCGCGGTGTATATCGGATTTGACCTGGTCAAAAGTAACGTTGTCCATCGCAAATCATCCCCTAGGAACCAAACAAGCTAAAGCCTCTCTTCTTGTCTCCGGTGAGGGGCTGTCCGCTGGCGGCCCTTGCCATTGCGCGGAGCCCGGCCGCCACTGGTGATTTCTCCTGCATCAATGGGCTGCCCGCATTTGAGGACCGTCGTGCGGCGGCATAGTCGTTCGGGATTTTCCACTTGGGCGCCAAACCCAATGCTTTGGTCACCTGCTCGTCGTCAAACTCGGACTTCCGCGCGTCGAACCGGTTGACTACCAGCTCGATACGCTGGTCCCCCGTGCGTTGTAAATACGAGATCACCCGTTGCGCGTTGCGCAGTGCGGGGATATCGAGCTGCGTGACCAGGTAGATGGTGTTGGCCATCTGCAACAACGCCTCCGCCCCGTCCCCGAGATTGCGCCCGGCATCGATCACCACGTACGGATACCGGTTTCTGATAACGTCCACCAGTTTCCCGACGGTCCGGTTCTCGATCGGAACGGAAGGGCTGTAGACGTCCGGAGCCGCCAGTACGGAGATTCCCGAGCGGTGCTCCGTCACCAGCGTGGAGAGGAATTCCTGATCCAGTCTCTTCGCATTTTGCAGGGCTTCCGCCACCGTAAACCGCGGCGTGAGTCCCAGCAGCACAGCCACATCGCCCAAGTGCGGATTCAGATCGAGAAGCGCCACCTCGGCCGCCGTTTCCATGCGGAGGGCAATCGCAAAGTTGGTGGCGAGCGTGGTGACGCCGCATCCGCCCTTGGCGCCCCAGAACACCAACGTGTTTCCGCTCACCTTCTTGACCTGCTGTGCGTGCCGGGCGGCAGCGCGGACGAGCGCTTCCTGGATCACGGTGTTGGGAATCGCGCCCGTCAGGAACTCCCGGGCCCCGGCCCGCATCGAGCGGACCATCCGGTCGCCGTCACCCTCAGTCGAGTACACCATGATGCTGGCCAACGGTTTGCGCGTGCAGACCGCCTCCACAAGATCCATGGCGATGTCGATATCGGAATCGATCTCCACCACGAAGGCGTCGCAGTCCAGTTCGAGCACGCTTTCCAGGTGCGCATACGTGGGATAGGTGGTGAACTCCTGCAGGATGGTCGCGCGCTGCGCTTCGATTGTCCGCCGCAGGGTTCGCCGGCATCCTGCGTCGGGAGAGATCAGCACGACCGAGGGGTTAACTCCGGGTACGTCTTGGTATTCGAACGACGGCTTCGCCATATTGCCGGGATCCCGCCCAAGCTGAAGCTCTCCATTCCGGCTCGCTCCGACTCGGGTTTCCGTTAGCTTGTCCACTCGTTTTTCCATTCCGTTTATTGTGCGAAAAATGAAAACAATGTTCCAATCGCAATCGCCGGAGCATATGGAATCGACAGCGCTTTCGCGCTGCCGAGCCGGATGTCCGCGCGCTGCCGAAGTCTGCCCTTCGCCAAGTCTACTATCAGCTCACCGGTATTGTCGAGGAGCCTGTCCAGCGATTTGTAGCGAAGCGCATAACATGCGGCCATGACTCCGCCGACCATGCCCGTCACAATGAACGCCATAACAAACTGGCCCGGACCGATCCAAGCCCCAACCCCGGCGGCCAGTTTCAGATCCCCCATGCCCATCACCCTCAGGAAGCAGGGCAGCCCAAACAGCAGAAGCGCCAGACTGGCGCCAGCGAGACTACCCCTCAGACCCAGCCATCCGCCGATTACCGCCTGAACGACTACGCCGGAAACGAGAAACGGCAGGGACAGCCAGTTCGGTATCCGGCGCGTGCATAAATCGATGACTGTTGCGGCGCTGAGGATTCCTAAGCTAGGCCACCAAGCAATAGAATGCATAAGAATTCCTGAACGATTTGACGGCGTACCCGTTAAGAAAACGGGGATGCAGACGGGAAGTCCGGCATCCCCGCTTGGAAGTTAAACGTAACTCAACAGTATGCTCCCGATTTTCGAGAACGCCGTGTTGATGTTTGTTGCGACAGTGGTCATGCCCACCGTTGCCGCGAATGCGATCAACGCGACTACCAAGGCGTATTCGATCAGATCCTGGCCTTGGTCTTTGCCGAGGATCTGCGCCTTCACGTACCACTTTGTCAAAAAATCCTTCATGCGAATCTTTCTCCTGTCGAAATTTGAACTTGCGCTTTGAGACGCAAAACACTTATGGCAATTCGCAGCCCACTCGTACAGACCCAAGCAGCACAATGACTTGAAGGACAACGCCCCGCGTGGGTGTGCCCGTCCGTATACACCTTCGACCAAGTCGGGTCTGGCGGCGTATACATGGTACGGAAAGCACTTTTCCCGAGGGGTACGAACGTAAGGGGGAAGGTCGCGGCGGGGTGCGGGTCCAGTGAGTACCGGTCTCAAGACCTAGCTAGCTAGCGATCTCTCGCAGGCAGGTTAGGTCCGCCGCAACGGCCGGTGGAGGGGAAGAGTAGGGGAATCGCCGAGACTGGTCCTGTCGCCACCTCGCGGCGCCCGATCGTTACAGTACTGATGGCGCCCTTCGGGAGTCTAGCCCGCACATTGTCCAGATAGGTACTGAACTCATTACCCTCGGGCAGCGGGAAGAAGATGAAGCGCTCGTAACCGTCAACTGAGAAGCTCCGCGATACGTCGGTATTCCGGCCACGCATGAGAAATACCCGCTTTCCCTCGCCGTACGAGACCTCCGGGTATTGCACCGTCAGAAAATCCGGCAGGTAGTAACCTGCATGGCGATAACCCAGGAAGTGCGAATCGAATCCGACGATCAGGGTTTTCTCCGGACTGACATTAGTACGAAAGTCCTGGGCTATCGCCGTCATGTTCCGCTCGAACTCCCGTACGCTCCTATAAGAGCAGTAGATCGGGGCGAAACCGAAAAGCGCGCAGTTCGCGGCAATTCCGGCAGCAATGGTCATCCGGGGCCACCATCGATTCTTGTGAGATGTTGCGAACCCGTACAGGCGAGCCGCAATGATTGCGAATACCGGCGGGGACAGTACTAATAGATAGCCGCTGTTGATGAAGCTGAGGAAAATGAATGCGAAGAATAGGAGTCCGGGCGCGATCCAGAACCCCACGAATCTGCGGCGATCTGCCTGCCTGAACGAACCGGCCGGATTGGGGCGGAAGACCAAAGCGCTTGCGGACCCGAAGCAAAGGACGAAGATCCAGCAGATGGTGACAATCCTGGCAACAGCCAACCAGGGAGATGCGAATGTAGTCCGGCGTCCCGGAACACTGGACCAAAGGTGTCCGAGAGCGCCCAGGTATTGCCGTACGCCTCCGGCCGCCTCGGCCATGGGGATGAACCACAGCAGCACGACCGCCGCGGCGGTCAAAACAGCCAGCCACCGTCGCACTCCGCGGACTCGGTAGAGCGAGAACAGCCACAAAGGACCCAAAAGCAGCGCCGTCGAGGGCCGAAATCCAGCCGCCAGCCCAAAGGCGATAGCCGCCGGAATCGCGAACCCCTTATTGCCTACATAAACCCGCCAGCACAAATACCCGATCAACCCGGAAAAGAAAGCTTCCACAATGTAAGTAAGCGCCACGATGCCATGAAACCAGCAGAGCGGCGAGAATAGGAACAAGAGGATTGATAGGCGCGCTGTCCCCGCGTCAAACCATTCTCTGGTCAGCAGGTAAATCATCCAGGCGGCGCCGCAGCTCGCGGCGATGCTGATGGCCACAAGCGCGGTGTTAGGCTCGGCCAGGAACCGGTTCACCAGTCGCGCCAGGTACACATATAAGAAATATCCGGGGGGATGCGGCTGATGGGCGGCAGGGTCGAACCGCAATACACCGAGTGCGAAATTGACGGAATCCAGGTCATATAACAGATGGCTTCTAAACAGAATGCGCGTCACCGCGACGGCGCAGATCCCCATTAGCGCGTAAGCATCAGAGCGGTAGCCTTTGCTGGACCAGGAAGGCATGGGATCAATGGCGACTGCAATCGCGTGGCCGTTTTGGGATTAGCTGCCATCCGTGGGCCGGATAGACCCGCTTCCACGTGCATCGGGATAGGCGGAACATTTACCACGTCGTGGGCGGAGACCGAATCAGCCAGGCATTGAGAACCTGATTGACCCGCGCGCCCCATTCGATGCGTGGGGTATTCAGGAAGCCTCCGGAAGAAGGCCTGATCCGGTTGAAATTGGAATCTGTAAAGCAGGCGGCGGAAGGCGG
>JBGPKH010000248.1:0-11656 GCA_041485845.1 Bryobacteraceae bacterium | reverse complement strand
CACATACTCCTGATACAGCACCGGCAGCGGGCTCACCTCGTACGGCGTGCCGAGATTGTCGCGGTACCAGTTGGCCACGATGCTCTGGCCGTCCGGATTGATCGAGAACCACAGCTCCACGATCAGGTTCTGCCGGATCGCCTTGAACTCATCGGCCTCGCTCGCCACCAGGTCGTAGCCCAGTTGAATGGTGTGCTGGTGGTTGGCCACCTCGCTCGCGTGCAGTCCGCCATCGATGTGGACGATCGGCTTCATCTCGCGCGCCAGCGTGCGCGCCTGCTCCTCGCCGACCCCGCGCGCCACCGCCAGCCGGCGCGAGATGTCTTTGTAGTGGTCCAACTGCGCCAGGTTCTCCGGGTTGGAGATGAACGCGATAAACCACTCGCGCCCTTGCGTGGTCTTGCCGACATCCACCAGTTTGATACGCTTCGATGCCGCGGCCAGTTTGCGGAAATATCCCAGCGAATCTTCATACGTCGCCAGGTAGAAATCGTCGCCCGGCTTGTGCCCCAGCACCGACTCCGGGGTCGGCGCCTGGGCCTTGGCCGCCACCGCCAGCATCAGAATCGCCAGGAGTCTCTTCATGGCGCCACCGCCAGTTTGTACTGTTCCAAGAGATCCTCCAGCTTCGCCGTGCTGAAATCCTTGGTCCGCAGATCGACCACGAACTTCCTCATCTGCGCCGAGAAGGTCGCGTCGTTGCGCGCCACCGCCGCATCCTCCACCTGCGCGCGCAGGTCGTCGAGCAAAGGCAGGCGATCCCGCTGGAATGCATCCAGCGCGGCCTCGATCGACTTCCCGCGTTCCGCAGCTTGCGGTCCGCGAGCCGTGAAATACGCCCGATTCAGATCCAGCAGGCGGTTCAGCTCACCCTTCACCGATTCCGCTTCCCTTCTCCACGCCGTCTGCTGTGGACTCCCGCCGCCACCGCCGCGTCCACCCTCCCTGGCGGGTGTCTCGGGCGCCATCGAAGGGTTGTAGTACAGCGCGTTGAACAGGAACTTGTAAGTTCCGTGCGCCTGCCCCCGCCACTGCGGCCGGAAGCCCAGCAGAATCACGTGCCCGGCGCCGAAGTTCACGTCCAGGGCCGCGGCCTTCCCCTGAATCAGATCCGCGCCCAGCAGGAAGCCGCTCATCAGCGGATTGCGATCCTTCAGATAGCTCGCCAGCACTTTGCCGCGGAACCCGGTCTTGGTATCGAATACCGCGTTGCGCTCGAACATCACCGCGACCGTGGAAGGCAGCCCCGCCACCACCGGATGCGTGGGCTCCTTGATCTCCACCTTCAGCAGCGAGCCGGAACAGAAGAACTGATTCTGACTCAACCCCGCCAGCACATTCGTCACCGGCAGGTTGAACTGTTCGACCGCAAACAGGCTGGCATTGCCCAGCGTGACCAGGGTCCCGCCCTGCGTCACGAAGTCGCGCAGCGCCTGCGCGCCGTCTTCGCCGATGCCGCCGGCGTATTGGCCGGGCACCGTACCGGGCCGCATGCCATCCATGATCTGGCGTGTCGCCGCTTCGGCAATCACGATGGCGTCGTAGTGCTCGCGCAGGTGGCCGCTTTGCACGCCGGCGTTGCGCAACGCCGTGTAGGGAAAATGGAACTGCTCGAATATCCAGCGCGTCCAGCCCTCGTCGATGTTGCCCGCCCAAGGCTCGTAGATGCCGATTCGCGGCTTCTTGACGGGCCAGGAGTCCGGCGCCTTCTCGACCGACGTGGCGTTCACGCCGTTCTTCTGCAACAGCGCCTCGTGACCCTTCGCAGCGTAGATGGCGCCGTCTGTCTTGGAGAAGCTCACGGTCCCGCCCGCCGCCAGGATCTCGTTCACCACGCGCAGCGCCGCGTTCGAATTGTGCGAGAACGCGAATACCGGGCCCGATCCCTCCACCTTTCCCTGGATCGGCTCCACCCGCTCGATCTTGCGCAGCGTCTTGCGCGTCGCATCGCCCACCGGCTCCGCCACCGTCACCACTTCGACGCCCATCTGGATGGGCAGCGTCCAGCCCGTCACGTCGTAGGGAAACTGCGCCGGTGGCGTCTGCCCGCCCGCTGCCGCGCCCACTGTAGCGCCGGGTCCCGCGCCGCCCGCGGCAGCCGCACCGCGACCGCCGCCGCCAGCCGCTCCACCACCCGCCGCGCCGCGACCGCCACCGGCCCCGGCAGCGCCGCGTCCTCCGCCACCACCACCCGCGGGCGTCGCAGCCGTTGGCGGAGCGCCAGCAGCCGGCGCGGGAGTCTCCCCTGCGGGAGCCGCCGGAGCCGCAGCCGGCGCGCCTGCCGCACCAGCCGCCCCACGACCACCACCGCCTCCGCCTCCCGGACCCGCGGCCGAGACCGGAGGCGGATGCGGCAACTCCGGATACTTCTGCACGTCGAACAGTTCCTTCACCAGCGCCGCGAACGGCTGGTCCATCAGCACCACCCAATCGCCTTCCTTATGGGTCGCTCGGTTGGCCGAGAACTCGTGCGTCGCCTGGTGTACTTCGATGCCGGCGATGAGCAGCTTCTCCACCAGCGTGGCCGCGGTCGGCCGATCGCGCTGCTCGCGCGGGATGATGTACGCATAGGGCGGGTCCTTGGTAAAGCGCGCGATCACCTCGTGCCCCGCGTGATACCGGTCGTAGAGCAGTTCCTCGCGGTTCTTGGCCGCGGTGTCCAGCACCGCCATCGACGCGCCCAGCATATACCGCACGGCATCGCCCAACCGCCACCAGCCGCCGGTCCACGGGCTCGAATAGAAGACCTCGGTACGCAGATCCTGCCGTTCCCTCGGAAAATCGTCGGTAGTGTAGAAGTGCGGCGTGGCATACCGGTACAACGCCGTCTCCGTCAGGAACGAAACCGTGTTGCGGAAGTTGTTCACGTGATCGACGAAGCCCGGATACCAATCGTCGAAGCGGCCCCGGTGCATCGCCCCCGGCATGTTGTGCTCGTCCAGCCACGCCGCCATCGCCGCTCCAAACAAGTTCACCCACCGGTACATCAGCGGATGCGGATTCAACGACACCGGATCCCCGAACGGCGGGATCCAGATCCGCGCCGGAAAAGGCGCCGTCTGGTGATGGTTGTAGAAGACCTGCGGATAATACTCCAGCTCCGTGCGCGTGATCGCCTGCGACTCGATCATGTTGTTCATGTAGCCGTCGCGATTGTTGTCGTGCCCGATGTATTCCTGGTACAGCCCCGGCATGCTGCTCACTTCGTACTGCGAGCCGAGATTGCCGCGGTACCAGTGGACCACCATGTTCTGCCCATCCGGGTTGATCGAGAACCACAGCATCAGAATGACGTTGTCGAGAATCGCGGCCGTCGCGGAGTCCGCACCGGTGACCAGGTTGTAAGCGAGCTGAATGGTGTGCTGCGCCGCGGCGACCTCGGTGGCGTGCAGCCCGCCATCGATGTGGACGATGACCTTCCCGTTCTTCGCCAGCTCGTGCGCCTGCGCATCCGTCAGTCCCTTGACCAGCGCCAGCCGCCGCGCGGTGTCCCTGTATTTATCGAGGCTCGCCAGGTTGGCCGCCGAGGAGATGAGCGCGATGTACCAGTCGCGCCCCTGCGTAGTCTTCCCCACGCGCACGAGTTTCAGCTTGTTGGTGGCCTGCGCCAGCTTCTGAAAATAGCCCAGCGACTCGTCGTAGCTGGCGAGGTAGAAATCGTCTCCCGGCTTGTGCCCCAGCACGGATTCCGGCGTAGGGACCTGGGCCAACCCGGCAGCCAGGGGAATCAACAGCAACGCGGCAGCGGACTTCATAAGAAGCCTAGCCTATCACGGAACCTCTTCACTTCTTCTGCAGCATCTTTCCGAGTTCCGCTTCCTTCTTCTGCTTGGCCTTCGCGCCTTCTTCAAACACCTTGCGGCTGCCTTCCACATCGCCCTTCTGCCGCAGCAACTGCCCCAGCGTGTTGTACGGACCCGGATTTGCCGGGTCGAACCGGATCGCCGTGCGCAGCGCCGTTTCAGCCTCGCCGAGATCGCCCTGCTGCTTCAGCGCGGTGCCGAGCATGAAGTACGCCTCGCCGTACTCGGGGTTGAGCGCGATCGCCGCGCGCATCTCCTTGGCCGCGTCCTCGAACTCGCCGCTCTGCCAGTGAATGATGCCTAGCGTGTAGTGCGCTTCCGCCAGCCCCGGGTCCGCTGCCAGCGCCCGAGCGATCTCCGCCTTCGCCGCTTCCAGATTGTCTTTCTGTTTGAGCGCCACTCCCAAATCGTAGTGCGCGATGGCCGAATCCGGATCGCGCCGCAGCACTTCGCGGAACTGCGCTTCGGCCTGGTCCAGCTCGGCCTTTTGCAGATACGCAAACCCGGCGTTAACGCGCGCCATGTTGTTAGCCGGGTCCGCTTCGAGAATCTTCCGGAACTGCGCCAGTCCTTCCTCGGCGCGGCCGCTGTTTACCAGCACAAATCCGAGATTGTTGCGCGCGTCGAGATTGGAAGGCGCCAAAGTCACCGCGCGCCGGTAAGCGTCGATCGCCCCCGCCGTGTTGCCGGTTCCCTGCCGCGCCAGCCCCAACTGGTTCCACGCTTCCGAAGCCTGCCCGCTGAGTCGCACCGCGGCCTCCAACTGCTCCAGCGCCTCCGCAAATCGAGCCGTCGCGTTCAGAGCCTGCCCCAGGTAGTAGCGATACTCGAAGCTCTTGGGATCGATCGCCGCGGCTGCCTGTAACTGTGGAATCGCCTGCGCCGGATTCTGCTCCAGCCAATAAGCCACCCCCAGGTGGTAATGCGCTGGTGCAAACTTTGGATCTAGCGCCAGCGCGCGCTCGAACTTCTGGATCGCTTCTCCGCGTCGATTGAGCACGGCCAGCAGGAAACCGGCCTCATCCTGTAAACGAGCCGACCGGGGATCGAGCTCCGCCGCCTTCTCCCACGCCGCCAGCGCGCCCGCAGCGTCACCGCGAACCTTCAACGCCGCCGCCCGCGTCTCCAACTGTTGCAAGCTTTCCTGACCAAATGCCGGAAAAAGCAGGACGACGACAATCGCGGCCAACAGATACCGAGTCATCGCCCGAAGTCACTCCTCGGCCGCGCTCTTCTCCGCTCCCTCGGCGCTCTCCGCGCGAATCTCCGCGTCTCCGCGCCTCCGCGTCCCAAGGAACTCCCGATCAGAACTGAAGCCGCAACCCGAGTTGCCACTTCCTCATCTGAGAAAGACTCGCGATGCCGAAGATCTGCCCGGCGGTCGTGGAATCGACCGTCCCGTTCGGTTGCCCCAGATTCACGTGGTTGAAGGCGTTGAACAACTCCGCCCGGAACTGCCCGCTGACCCTCTCGGTGATCTGAAACCGCTTGCTGAACGAAACGTCGGTGTTGAAGAAGTGTGGTCCGAAGAAGGAATTGCGCGCCACGTTGCCGAAGGTGCCGGCCGCGGGGCGGCTCCACGGGCCGCGCGTGCATCCATTGGCATTGAGCAACGGCGTCGCCGTGGCCGTGGTCAGACAGCCCTGGCCGCTGGTGCCCGCAGGCGCGGTCAAGTACCACTGATGCTGGTTGGGATCGGAGACACTGGCATCGCCCACGAGATTGGCGCGGCAAGGTCCCGTGTCTTCGTCGCTGCCGCAGTTCTGGTAGCCCGGCGTGAACGGATACCCCGACTGCCACGTCCCGACGCCGGCCAACTGCCATCCGCCCACCAGAAGGTCCAACGGGCGGGAAGCCGATTTGAGGAACTTCCGGTTCCTGCCAAACGGCAGTTCATAAACGCTGTTGAAGTTGACCACAAACCGGCGGACGTTGTTCTCGCGCCCGTAGTCGATGTCGTGGTTCCACAGGAAGTAGTCGTTGGCGAAGTCGAACGCGCTGGCCCAGGTGAAGTTGCCCTGGAACTGCAGGCCGCCGGCGAAGCGCTTCTCGGCGCGCACCTGGAGCGAATTGAATTTCACGCTGCCGTCATCGCTGAAGTATTTGATGTTCTGGGTCCAGCCGTATCTCGGAAAATACAGCCGGCGCTGGTTCGTGCTCAACGTGCCGAAACCGACGATGTTCGGCTGGTTGACGTTGTAGTTGGTGCCGCCGGGAGTCACGTGGTAGCCCTTGTTGCCCACGTACGCGATCGATACCACCGTGCTCGATGAGAACTGGTGTTCGAGAGTGAGGTTCCAGGCGTCCACCACCGGCAGCCGCATGGTGTTCTTGGAGGTCAGAGGCAGCACGTTAGGCGCGATACCGTTCGGGAGGATGGGGTTGCCATTTGGCCCTTTGGGCTGCGAGGCCAGAATGGTCGTCGGATCCAGAACGGCCGGAGCGCCGGTCGCCAGCGTGAATACCGAGAGCCACGGCTGCGAAGGATTGAGCGACTGATTGGCGAGCACCGGCAGGTTCTGCGTCACGTTGTGGCCGAACGATACGCCGAACACGCCGACGTCGTAGGAGCGGCCATAGCCCGCGCGAACCACGGTCTTCTGGCCCAACTCGTAAGAGATGCCCACGCGCGGCGCGAAGTGGGTGAGCGCCGTTTTCACGTTACCATTCATTCCGACACCGTTTTCGCCGGTGATCATCACCTCTCCAGTGGCCAGGTTCTGGAATCCGCCGTTATCCTTGCCGTTGACGTACTGCGGGAAGTAGATTTCCCATCGCAGGCCGTAATTGACGGTGAGTCTGGGCGTGATCTTCCAGGTGTCTTGCACGTAGGAGAAGAGCCGGTTCTGCCGCTCGGCGGCTTCCGTGGAATTGCTCACGTAGCGCCCGAACGACTGCACCTGCCCCAGCATGAACGAGGCGAGACCGAGACCGCCGCCGCTCGGGCCCTGCGTCGTCGTCGGGTCGAAGGTCAATTGACCCGACCGGTGAGTGTCGCTCGGCACGCGTAGGTTCTGCTGGAAACGCCAGTCCACGCCGGCCTTCAGCGAGTGATTGCCGAAAATGCGCGTGGTGTTGCCCACCCACTGGAATTCGTTCTCCTGCTCGTTCAGAGGGCAATTGCACGAGTTGATGCCGAGCGAGTAGCCGAACGAAAAGCCGCCCGTGCCGTTGATCCCAAAGTGCGGCATCCCCGAGGTGTAGTAGTCGTCCACGTTGAGTCCCGGGATGCCGGCATCTTTCGCCGGAGAAGTGCCGATACCGTTGGGATTCACGAACACGCGATACCGGAAGAAGCCGAAACGGAAATCGGCCAGCCAGTTTGGACGGATCGTGTAGTCCATCCCGTACGACAGGCTCTGGTCGCGCAGCGACGACGTGCCGGCGAATCCGGCAGCCGCGAACTGCGGACCGCCCGCGGTACTCCCGTAAGCGCCCGGCGCCTGCTGTCCGTATTGCATGAAGCTATAGCGGCCAAAAAGATGGAGCTTGTCGGTCTGGTACCGGTCCACCCGGATATTGAACACATCGCTGTTCAAGGATCCCTGCCCCGAAGCGGTGTAGTTGGGGACGGCGCCCGTGACGCCCGTGATGTTCGGCAGCGGAATCAATTTCAGCAGGTTGAGCGCCTGAGAGGAAAGGAGATTGCCAGGAATCACGTTCCCGGGGAACTGCTGCCGGTTCGCCGGGATGATATTGCAATCGGAGCCGTTGCAAGGGTTGTAAATATTCGTAGCGAGATCGCTCAGATCGCCGGCGCGCTCGGCCGCGGTGGGCACTCTGGTGAGCACCGAGTCGCCGTTACGTTGCCGGTTTGCCTGATAATCGCCGAAGAAGAATGTCTTGTCCTTCTGGATCGGCCCGCCGATGGAGGCGCCGAACTGATTCCACAGCGTCGGCGGGATGAAACGGCCATTGCTGCCCACAATCGGCTGAGCCTGCGAGAACGGGTTCCGCGCCGCGCCATGCTGGTCGCGGCGGTACTCGAAGAGGCTTCCGTGAAGCGTGTTGGTGCCGGATTTCGTTTGCTGCGAAATCACCGCCTGGCTGGCCTGTCCGAACTCGGCATCGTAGGAAGTCGTCGTGATCTTCAATTCGGAGAGCGACTCCAGGGTCGGTGTGATCACCGGCTCGCCGAGCACCGACTCGCGGTTGTCCGTTCCATCCAACAGGAACGAGATGCCGCCCCAATACTGCCCGCCGATGGTGGGGCGGAACACGTCCTGAGGCTGCTCGCTGAACGCCGTGGTGCCGGTTGCCTGGACTCCGGGCACCGCAAAGTACACGCGGCTCAGGTCGCGCCCGAACACCGGCATCTCCTGGATCTGTTTCTGCGTCATGGTGTCCGAGACATCCGACTTTTCCGATTTAAGCAAGGGCGTCTCGGCAGTGACGTTGACCGTTTCTCCCACGCTGCCGACCGTCAATCGAGCGTTGATCGTGGTCACGGCGTCCACTTCCACGTGCACGTTCTTCTGCACATAAGCGTTAAAGCCCTGTACCTCGATACGGACGTCGTAGATGCCGACGATCAAGTGGCCTTGGCCGTAATTTCCGGATTCGTTGGTATTCGTCGTGTAGGTGATGCCCTTACCGGCGTCGGTAACCGTAACCTTGGCCTGCGGGACCGAGGCCCCGCTTGCGTCCGTTACGTTGCCTGAAATGCTTCCATAGACGGCTTGCCCGAACAGCGCGTTGGGAACGCATAGAGCAAGCGCCAACAGAACCAGCGCAAATATCTTCATGGATATCCCTCCACCAATGACTCAGAAGTGAACGTAATGGCGAAATTATATCAGATTGAATTGCCCACCGGGGAAGCCGAAAAGTACGATCCCTCCCGTCTAAAGGTGGTAGACAATCGACTACCTATGGCCGAAACCGATCGGTACCAGAGCCGGATCGAGCTCTTGCAGTCGCGGCGCGCGATCCAGGTAGACCCGGCGGTAGTCTTGCGGGAGGAGTGACCCTCACAACCGATTCCCCGCGATCCACACCGCTTCCACCGTCTTCGTATTCCGGATATCCTCCAAAGGATTCTTCGCCAGCACCATCAGGTCCGCCCACGCCCCCGGCTCCAGCGTCCCGATCTTCCCGGACTGCTTCAACAGCCGCGCCGCATCCCCGGTCGCCGCTACCAGCGCCTGCATCGGAGTCAGCCCCGCCTGCACCATCAGTTCCAACTCCATGTGCTCGAAGTAGCCCTGGAACCGCGCCGGCGGCCCCGTGTCCGTGCCCATCACGATCCGCACGCCGGCGTTCGAAAGCTTCTTCAGATTCCGCTTGGCCACCTCCATCCCCTCGCGGTACTGCCGCGCCGCAGCGCTGTCCCGCATGGTCTGCTGCCGCTTCGGATCTTTCAGTTGCTCGCTGCTCTCGCGATTCTCCGCCTCGCGCAGGAAGAACGGGTCCGCGAAAAACTCCGGCGTCGCTCCGTAGGCGAAAGCCGAAACCTCGCGGGTCAAGGTCGGACACAACGGGACATCCCGCTGCTTGAGCAGCGCGATCGTCCCGGCATCGATCTCCTTGTCGCGGACGCTGTGTGCGATGTAGTCCGCCCCCAGCTTCAACACCGCCTTCGCATCCTCGAGGTAGAAGGTATGGACCGCCACCCGCATGCCCTTCCGATGCGCCTCGTCGATCACCGCCGCGTACACCTCGGGCGACATCTTCTTGCTCGTGCCCAGGTTGTCGTCCACCCGGATCTTGATGATGTCGGACTTCGTGGCCGCCACGTCGTCCACCTGCTTGCGCGCCGCCTCCGGAGTATCCGCGACGATGATGTTCCCGGCGACGAAGATCCGCGAGCGCTTCAGCCCCGGCGTGTTCTGTTCGTCGCGCATGCGGAACGCGGCCTCGCGATCGCCGCCCAGGCTGAAGATCGTAGTGACCCCGTAGCGCCCATACAGTCCCAACTGTCTGGCGACGTTTTCGGGCGTGTAAAACTGGGCCCCCGAGCGCAGCCCCTGCGTCTCGCCCACGTGCCCGTGGCCATTGATCAGACCCGGGACGATCGTCTTCCCCGTGGCATTGACGACCTCCGCGCCGCCCGGAGGCTTGACCCGCGCCGATGGCCCCACCGCGGTCACGCGCCCATCCTGAATGACGAGAGTGCCGTTCTCGATCGCCGGTTTCCCGGTGCCGTCTACGATCCGCGCTCCCACGAAAGCCTTGAGGTTCGCCGCCATGGCCGCGTGGCTGAGGAGGGCCAGCAGCAATCCGATTCTGAGCATGGAATAGTCATATCACAAACTCCACCATGCTTCCCTGCGACCGTGTGTCTCCCAAGCTTACGAAAACCTCACGCCACCCCGCTGAACACCGCTCCATCCGGACATTGATCTGGCGTACGCCGCCCGCGTCCGCAGCGCCCACAAACGTCACGCACTGGCGCTGCCCCTCCACGTGCACGGTCCGAAACGCACCGGTCTTCCAGGTGCTGCCGATGATCCGCCTGCCTGCCGCATCCAGTTGCAGCACCGCCCGCCGTACCCGGCCACCGCACCCGCAGAATCCCGCACGCTCCACCCCGCTCCCACCCGCTTCCACCCCGCTCCCACCATGGCGGACTGCCCGCCGCGCCGGGTAGGTTATCATAAAGAGAATCATCTTATGATTCAAGACGTACTCACCGAGGGCCTCACCTTCGACGATGTTCTGCTCGAACCGGCCCATAGCGAAGTGCTACCGTCTGAAGTCGATACCAGGACCTGCCTCACCCGCCAGATCGGATTGAACATCCCTCTGGTTTCCGCCGCCATGGATACGGTCACGGAATCCCACCTGGCCATCGCGCTCGCGCAGCAGGGCGGCATTGGCATCGTCCACCGCAACATGGCGATCGAACGTCAGGCCGAAGAAGTCGACCGCGTCAAACGCAGCGAGAGCGGCATGATCGTGGATCCCATCACCATCGGTCCCGATGCGCCCATCTCCGCCGCCCAGGACCTCATGCGCCGCTACCGCATCTCGGGCGTGCCGGTCACCAAGGGCGGCAAGCTGGTCGGCATCCTCACCAACCGCGACCTGCGCTTCGAAAACCGCTTCGACCTGCCCATCTCCGAAGTCATGACCAAGGAGAACCTCGTCACCGTCGCGGTGGGCACCACGCTCGAACAGGCCGAAGCTATCCTGCACAAGCACCGCGTCGAAAAACTGCTGGTGGTGGACGATCAATACAACCTCAAGGGTCTCATCACCGTCAAGGACATCCAGAAGAAGCTGAAGTATCCTAACTCGGCCAAAGACCAGCAGGGCCGGCTGCGCGTGGGGGCCGCCATCGGCGCCACCGGCGATTTCCTGGAACGCGCGCAGGAGCTGGTGGCCCGCAAGGTGGACGTGCTCGCCATCGATACCGCCCACGGCCACAGCGGCGGCGTCATGCGCGCCGTCAAAGCCATCAAGAGCAAGTTCCCGGAAGTGCAGCTCATCACCGGCAACGTCGCGACCTACGAAGGCGCCAAGGAGCTCGCCGCGCTCGGCGTGGACGGCATCAAGGTCGGAATCGGCCCCGGCTCCATCTGCACCACCCGCGTCGTCTCCGGCGCCGGTGTTCCCCAGATCACTGCCATCTCCGAGTGCTCGCGGGCCACGCGCGAAGCCGGCGTGCCGCTGATTGCCGACGGCGGCATCAAGTACTCCGGCGACATCACCAAGGCGATCGCCGCCGGCGCCGACGCCGTCATGATCGGCAGCCTGCTCGCAGGCACCGACGAGAGTCCCGGCGAGACCATCCTGTACCAGGGCCGCACCTTCAAGACCTACCGCGGCATGGGATCCATGGGAGCGATGTCGCAGGGCTTCGCCAATCGCTACGAGCAGGACCCCGGCGCCAAGCTGGTCCCGGAGGGCAT
>JBGPKH010000247.1:0-11673 GCA_041485845.1 Bryobacteraceae bacterium | reverse complement strand
TGGTCATCACGCGCACGAAGCTCGAGATCAGCAGACCGGCAGTCACCAGCAGCGCGGCGCTCAAACCCACTCCCAGGCCCACCAGGGTGGTGCGCAGACGCAATCCGCTGCGGCCTTCGTTGTTCGTGCGGCTGCCGGATTTCAACACTTCGAAGGGCGCTGCCGCGGCGCTCCGCAGCGCCGGGAGGATCCCCAGGATGGCGCCGCCGCCGAGTGAGATCGCCAGGGCGAAGAAAAGGACGCGGGCGTCCACGTGGACCTCATTCAATCGCGGCAAGCCGATGGGGGCTCCCGCGAGCAGCGCCTGGACGCCCCAGTATGCCAGCGCGACGCCGAGCGCGCCGCCGGCCAGCGCGAGCGTCAGGCTCTCGGCCAGCGACGTCCACATCAGCCGCCAGCGGCTCGCGCCCAGCGCGGTGCGAATGGCCGCATCGCGCGCCCGTCCCGCCGCGCGAACCAGCGAGAGGTTCGCCAGATTGACCCACAGCACCAGCAGCACCGCACCCACCGCGGCCATCACCAGCACCAGCCCGCGCCGCACGTCGCCGGCCATCTGCTCCTGGAGGGACACCATGTTGGCATGCAGGTCGAGATTGTCCGGGATCCTGGCGGAGATGCCGGCCTGAATCAGGTTCAGCTCCGCCAGCGCCTTGGGTAGAGAGACTCCTGGACGCAGCCGCCCGATGGCCCAGTAGTTGAAGTTATTAGCCCGCAGCTTCAAATCGTTGGCTTCGTAGCCCAGGGGTTTGAAGATCTCGGTCTTCCCCGCGGCTGAGGCTGCGATGAATTGGGAGCTGAGAGGCAGGCGGAAAGAAGGCGGAAGCACGCCGGCCACCAGGTGCTTGCGGTCGTTGAGCAGGATGTCGCGGCCCACGATGGAAGGGTCGGAACGGAAGCGGCGGCGCCACAGAGAATCGGCCAGGAGCACCACGCGGTCGTGACCGTCGGGATCCTCGCCCTCGGCAAAGGAGCGGCCCAGCCGCAGCCCGACGCCCAACACCGCGAAGATGTTGGCGGACACTTCTGCGCCCGCGATCAATTCCGGGTCGCCCTCTCCCGTCAGGTTGAATGAAGCAGGCTGCGCCGCGCCGATGCTCTCCAGCGACGTCACCTGCCGGCGCCATTCGAACAGTTCGGCGACGTTGATGGGAAGCGCCGGGTAGAGTTTGGCGAACTTGGGAACGACCTGGGTCATCGCCACCAGGCGGTCCGGATCGCGGAACGCCGGGGGGCGCAGCAGCACGCCGTGGATCAACGAAAAGATGGCGGTATTGGCGCCGATACCCAGGGCGAGGCTGAGCACCACCATGGCGGCGAAGGCCCGGTCGCGCGCAAGCCCACGGAAGGCGTAGCGAAGTTCGTTACCCATTGTTTCCGATTACGACGGAGGCGGCCTATTAGTTGCATTATTGCTTGCGCGCCACGATGCGCAGGCGGCGGTAGTCGGCGAACCACGAACCGTCGCGGAGCAGATGGGGCGCGGCAAACTGCTCGACCAGGTCTACAAACTCGGGCTGCCGCAGCTCTTCGGCGATCGGGCCGCCGAACATGGCGAACCAGTTCGCGAGGCCTTTCGGCCCGCCTTCCAGCGCCGTGAGACGGTCGAAGAGGGCGGCGAAGGCGACTTCCAATCCGTGCCGCTCGAGTATGGCCGCGTACTCGCCGACGCTGGGGAAAAACCAGGGATTCAGGCGCTCGGGCGCGGAGCCCAGCTTCGAAATCAAGGCCTGGCGGACGGCTTCCAGCAGCGCGCGGATATTCCCCTGCCCGCCGAACTCCGCGACCAAGCGGCCGCCGGGCTTGAGCGCCGCGGCCATGGCGCGGACCGCCCCTTCGGCGCGCAGAACCCAATGCAGCGCGGCATTCGAAAACACCGCGTCGAACTCTTCGCGGTACTGCATGGCGCTGACATCCTGGAGCGCGAAACGGAGGCCGGGGAAATTGGCGGCGGCCTGGCCGATCATCGCTGTGGAACTGTCGATGCCCACGACCTGCGCGCCGCCGCGGGCGATCTCGGAGGTGAGTTGGCCGGTGCCGCAGCCGACATCGAGGATGCGCTCGCCGGGCTGCGGGGCGAGCAGGCCGAGCAGGTCGCGGCCATATTCCCATACGAAGGAGTGACTCGATTCGTAGAGGCCGGGGTTCCATTCACGGGTCATGTTTCGATTGTAGGGCGGTGGCCCGGACTCCGCTGGCTTTGCACGCTCGGGCAAGCGACCGGTGAACTCAGGGCGGTCGGAGCAGTTGGTGTAAGCCGCCTTCGTGCGTTGGCTTTTCTCACCAATCGAAGACCAACCCGAAGGGAGAATTCAGTATCACCGGCCTCGACGTCCCCGGCACAAGACTGACAGACTTCGCACCAGAGATTCCAACGCAGTAGGCCAACGCGACACTGCTCAAATCAATTCCCCGGCCCCGCGATAGGGTACCCCTGCCATACATATTCCAGAGCCTCGGGCAGAGTTTGTTGTTTCACGGCGCGGTCGGTGTGCCCGGCGTTACGCGCAAATACAAATTGATAATGATAGCCCTTGGCCGCCAGCACTTTGGCCATGTTCTCATTGGCGAGGACCCAGTCGTGCATGTTGTCGCGCGTGATGAGATTGTCCCTGTCGCCAACTTCCATCCAGGTGCGCAGCGGCTTGGCCGGGCTGCTGGGGATGAGGTGTTCATGGAACTCCCATGCGCCGTGGGGGGTCTCGGAGGTTGACGGCCACTGCTGGTTCACGTAGGTGCCCGAGTAGGTGAGAACGCGGTGGTATAGCTCCGGGTGATACCACGCCATGATTAAGGCGCACGAGCCGCCGGAGCTGCCGCCCATCGTCGCCCGGCCCTCGGGATCTTTGGTCAGTTTCACGTTGTATTGCTTCTCCACGAGAGGCAGCACTTCTTTCTCGACGAACTCCGCGTACAGGCCTGACATCGTGTCGTATTCCAGGCCGCGCTCGCTTCCCTGGGCGTCGCCCCCGCCGTTGCCTATGGAGATGGCAATCATCACCGGCACCCGGTGCTGGGCGATCAGATTGTCCAGGGCCGTGAACAATGCGCGGTCAGGTCCATCCGCCCCGACGATGAACGGCGCGGCCGTGCCGGGGACGTATTGTTTGGGGACATACACAGCCACTCGGCGAGTGTAGGGCGCGGAGTGGCTTGTGACTACCAGTTTAGTGGGGTCCGTGGGGTCTGTCCTGGCAAAGGTGTTGGCCTCGCGCGCGATACCGGGATAGATTTTGCTGTCGGCCGATTCCATGGTGAAGTTGAAGACCGTTCCCTGCGGCACACCTTCCTGCACGGTCATCTCCGGCGCGGGGTTGTGCGTGGGGCCGAGGATGAAGTTTCCGTCGGCCTTTGCCGGAGCATTGGCGCCGTCGGGTAATTCTTTCGCCGTGACATAACCGGGGGTGTTCGGTTCGCGGGTGGGCGGCGTCGGGCGCGCTGGACGTGCGGCCGCGGCCGGAGTTTGGGCCATTGCCGGATCTAAGCCTGTCATCAGGCCGATCAAGAACGCGATGCTTGGAAGACGGAACATTAGGAACTCCTTTTTTGTCTTGGTGATGCCAATTCCCGTCGCAACGGAGACACGGCCGGCTTGTTTTGTTCTCGGTTAGACGCTAGCGAGTCGCGATAACGCAACTTGGGGAAATCTCATCACCGATCATAGCCCAACAGCCTATACGGCCGATAGCCGATCCACTTCGCCACATAAGTCCACGACACGTAGAAGTGGCTGGCCGGGTTCCAAACTCCTCCCAAACAGCACACTTCGGCGCGCCGGCGATGCTACGCGATCCACGCGCCAAACGAGCCGCCTCCGCTCACGGCGATATCGTCAGAAAGATCGCAACGGAGCGGCGAGGCCTCTCGCGTCCTCCCGCGTCCTCTCGCGTCAGGCGCGCATTTTTTTCCAGGCGGCGAGGCAGCGCTCGGCGGTCTCGAGCGCCGGAAAGCGACTGCCTTCCTGTTCGATCAGGTAGTACTCTACGCCGCCGGTAGATTCGGCGGCCTGGAAAACCGGCTTCCAGGGCGAGTCGCCTTCGCCGAACAGAACGCGGTAGCCTTTGCCTTCGCCCGGCGCCCAGTCCTTACAGTGCAGGCAGTTGATGCGGCCCGGATTGGCCTCGATCCACGCCACCGGATCGGAGCCCACTTCCACGCAGGTGCCCACGTCGAGCTGCAGCATGAAGTCCTTGGGCGTGTTGGCGGCGATCACCTCGATGGGGCGCTTGCCATCCAGAGGTTTGAACTCCGCCTGGTGATTGTGGTAGCCGGCGCGCAATCCGGCGGCGCGAAACTTCTCCGCGGCCTGGGTGAGGGTGTCGCTGACTTTCTTCCAGCCGTCGAGGCCGGGGTCCACGCGGCCGGCGCTGGCCATCACGATGAACTTCGCCCCCAGCGTCTTGTTGAGGTCGATGGCCTTCGCGATGCCGTCACCGTTGAAGGCGTTGGCGCCGTTATGCGTGGAATTGCAGCGAATGCCGAGGTCGTCCATCAGCTTTTTCACTTCCTTGGCGTACTCCGGCGTCCAACTGAAATAGGGCGAGAAGAACTCAACCACCTCATAACCCATTTTGGCGACTGCGGTGACGGTGCCCTTGAGGTCCTTGCTGAGCTCGTCGCGGACGGAGTAGAGTTCCAGGCCGATGGGGATGCGCTTACCCTGCGGCGCGGCGGTCACGAGCGGAGCCGTCGCGGCTAAAGCAAGGAAGGAGCGGCGGGAAAGCGAAGTTTGCGATGCCATGCTCCAAAACATAGCATATTGACGGGCGCCAATCCCCAATCCAATCCCCAATCCCCAACCCCGCGCCGCAGGCGCTAGTTGGTATCCTTGACTTGACAGCCAGTGTTTCATCCAATCCAGCTCCGCCGGGCCGGAGCCATTATCGCCGGCAGCTTCCTGCTTCTCACCGCTGTGTACGCACTCCAGCGGCCGTTCCGCGAATACATGCCGGTGGAGTACACCTCGTTTCCGCTGCCGCCGGACTATCGCGATCCCGGGGAGTGGACCTTTGCCCGCCTGATGTACCCACCCGTGGGCCGCTACTACGGCGGGTTCCAGTTCAATGGAACCTGGCGCGAGGGCGCATCCAACTGGGCCATGGATTATCCACGGTCCGACCGCCATCTTGCCCAAGCCGTGCGGCGGTTGACTCGCGTCCAGGCGCGATCCGTGGAAATGCCGGTCGACCTGGACACCGGCGACGTGTTCGATTGGCCGTGGCTCTACGGCGTGGAAGTGGGCCACTGGGACCTGACCGGCGAACAGGCCAAGGCGATGCGCGAATACCTGCTGCGCGGCGGCTTCTTCATGTGCGACGATTTCCACGGCGCAATCGAATGGGACGTCTTCGCCGCCAGCATGAAGAAGGTCTTTCCCGAGCGGCCCATCGTGGATATTCCAGCTTCGGACGCCATCAACCACACGCTGTACGATCTCGATCAGCGCTACCAGGTGCCCGGAGCGCTGTTCCTGGAAACCGGGCTCACGTACGAAAAGGGCGAGACCGGCAAGACCCCGCACTGGCGCGGCATCTACGACAGCGAGGGCCGCCTGGTCGTGGTCATCTGCCATAACATGGATCTGGGCGACTCCTGGGAGCACGCCGACAATCCGCTCTATCCCGCAAAGTACTCCGACCTGGGAATTCGCATCGCCATGAACTACCTGATCTACTCGATGACGCACTGAAGGGAGACGCCGATGACCTGGAGCACGACCGGTTCTTTCCTGATGGCGTTGGCCGTGATCCTGGGTGCGTTCGGCGCACACGGACTGCGCGAGCGCCTCGACGCCTACTCGATGAGCGTGTACGAGAAGGCGGTGTTCTACCACTTCATCCACGCGCTGGGCCTGCTGATGGTTTCGTTCTTGCCCAAGACCGGCACGTTTTCCGAGTTTGCGACGAACTGGGTGTGCGGTCTGCTGCTGGCGGGCATCGTGATCTTCTCCGGAAGTTTGTATGCGCTGGCGATCGGCGGCAATCGGATGCTGGGCGCGATTACGCCTCTGGGCGGCGTGTCGTTCATCGCGGCGTGGCTGGCGCTGGCGTGGTTCTTGATGCGGCGGTGAGGCCGGATCACCTGGAATTTTGGTAGGATATTCTTACCAGGCTTTTTATGTCAGCTAATGCACCAACAGTCGAGTACTTGACGACTACGCGAATCGGTGAGAAAGGCCAACTTACCGTTCCGAAGGAATTCCGTGACGAACTGGGCCTGGAGACTGGCGCTCCGGTGGCGGTTGTACGCGTCGGCGATGGTTTGGTCCTAATCCCCGAACAGCCACGGTTCCACCGCCTCTGCGACTCCATTTCGAAGGCTCTGGAGAGCCGCGGGAAGACACTTGCCGACCTTGAGGCGTCCCTGCCCGAGACACGGGATCGCGTATTTGCACGCCGGTACCCGGCGCTGGCCGGCAAGCCTGCCAAGAAAGCCAAGGGCCGGGTCAGGTAGGGTGGGAACCGGCAGGATTCGACTGTTCCTCGATTCCAACGTGCTCACCGCCGGAATCGTTTCGGCTTGGGGTTTGGACAAAGCTGTGCTGTCGCTTTGCGCGGCGCGGGTCTGCCGGCTGATCCTGGCCGAGGCGGTTCGGGAAGAAGTCGAGCAGAACTTGCTGCTCCAGCTCGGCGATCTTGAAAAACGAGCGGCAGACCGGCTGTTGCTCGACTACGATCGTTTGATCCGGCTGACCGATCCGGAGATATAGTCCACTACCCCAGCGAGGAGCAAGTCAGGTCTGCGCGGCACTTGATCCGTCATGCCTCCGACGTGCCTGTATTGCTTTCGGCAATGGCCAGCCATCCACATTGGTTTCTGACTCACAACACCAGGCACTTCACTCCATCCGTTGCCGCGCGCACCGGATTGTGTATCGCCACTCCGGTAGAGTTTTTCCGGTCGCTGGCAAAGAGCCTCCAACAGTAGGGACACGTGCCTTGGCGATGGGCGGGAGCGTGATACGCTCAATTCTTATGCCCCACGACGGTTTCGATCTCGCCGCGGCCGCGCGCCAGGAGATGATCGAGCACGGGTTCTCACCCGATTTTCCTCCCGAAGCGCAAAGCCAGCTCGAAACCATCCGAGCGGAGCCCGATCGCACTCTGCGCGATCTCACTTCCCTGCCCTGGTCTTCCATCGACAACGACGATTCGCGCGATCTCGACCAGGTCGAATTGGCCGAGCGTGCGGCGGGCGGCATCCGCGTGCTGGTGGGGGTCGCGGACGTCGATTCCGCCGTCGCCAAGGCCACGCCCATCGATACACACGCCGCGCACGAGACCACGACGGTGTATGCCGGCATTCGCACGTTTCCCATGCTGCCGGAGCGGCTCTCGACCGACCTGACGTCGCTCTCCGAAGGCCAGGACCGTTCCGCCATCGTGATCGAAATGCTGGTGGGCGCCGACGGAGCGTTTTCCAATGCCTTGGTCTATCGGGCGCTGGTGCGCAACCGCGCGCAGCTCACCTACAACGGCGTCGGTCCGTGGCTCGAGGGCAGCGCCGGGCCGCCGCCCAAGGTGGCCGCATCGGCGGACCTCCAGGCGCAATTGGAGCTACAGGACGAGGCGGCGCACGCGCTGCGGGAGGCCCGCCAGCGCCTGGGCGCTCTGAACTTCGACCGCGTGGAAGCACAGCCGGTAGTCTCCGATGGGCACGTGCAGGACATTCAGACCCGCAGGCACAACCGCGCGGCGCAGTTGATCGAAGATTTCATGATCGCGGCCAACGAGGTGATGGCGCAGACCCTGCGCACCGCCGGGGTCTCGTCGATCCGGCGCGTCGTGAAGGCGCCCGAACGCTGGCCGCGCATCATGGAACTGGCGGAGCACTACGGTGAAAAGCTGCCGCCCGAGCCGGATTCGGGCGCGTTGAACGCGTTCCTGCTGCGGCGCAAACGGGCCGACGCGGTGCATTACGCGGATGTTTCGCTCTCGGTCCTCAAGCTCATGGGGCCGGGCGAGTATGTGCTGACGCGCGTGGGCGAAGACGGGCCGGGCCACTTCGGGCTGGCGGCGCACGACTACACGCATTCCACCGCTCCCAATCGCCGATTCGCCGACCTGGTGACGCAGCGGCTGCTGAAATCGCTCCCCGGCAGGGCGCCCTACCAGGATGAAGAACTGGAAGCAATCGCGCGCAACTGCACGCTGAAGGAGGACGCGGCGCGCAAGGTGCAGCGCAACATGACCAAGCGGCTGGCGGCGGTGGCGCTGCAGCATCGCGTGGGCCAATCGTTCTCCGCGGTGGTGACGGGCGTCACGCCCAAGGGCGTGTTCGTGCGGGTGCTCGATCCCCCGGTGGAGGGACGCCTGATGCGCGGCGAGCGCGGCCTGGATGTGGGCGACCGGCTGCGCGTCACGCTCTTGAGCGCCGATCCGCAACGCGGGTTCATCGACTTTGGGAGGTCGTCATAATGCTGCGACACGCGGTAGCGACGCTCGCGTATCGCGCCGGCAAGACGCTGCGCGGCGCGCCGGCCGAGTTCGCGGACTATCGCTGCGGCCCCACTTCGCGCACGCCGGCACAGATCCTGGCGCACATGGGAGATCTACTCGACTGGGCGTTGACGCTTGCAAATGGCAAGCAAGCGTGGCACAACTCGAATCCGCTGCCATGGGATCGGGAGGTGGCGCGCTTCTTCGCCGCACTGGAATCGTTCGACCGGCGGTTGGCGTCGGCCGATCCCCTGGGGTCCCCCGCCGAGAAACTGTTTCAGGGCCCGGTCGCGGACGCGCTCACGCACGCCGGACAGATCGCGATGCTGCGGCGCATGGCGGGGTGTCCGATGCGCGGCGAGAATTATTTCAAGGCCAAGATTACCGCGGGGCGCGTGGGGGCGGACCAGGCTCCGCCGGCCTTCGAATTCGATTAGTGGGGCAGGTTGTCAACCTGCGGCCGATTGTCAATCGGCCCTGGGCAGACTGAATGTCTGCCCACCAGCGGTTTTATGAAATTTGCCGCAGTTGCCGTCATTCTGCTTCCCCTGATGAGATGCTCCGCACAGCCGCGGCTGAACGCCGATGACATCCTGAAGCTCGCGTCGCAGCCGCCCTCGGCGAAAGTGCAGTACGGCGCGGCGCCCCAGCAGTACGCCGAGCTGAGGCTGCCGGCCGGTAAGGGGCCGTTTCCGGTAGTGGTAGTGATTCACGGCGGATGCTGGATCCAGTACGCGACCACGCAATACACCAGCCACCTCGCCTCCGCATTGACGAAGGAGGGTTGGGCCACCTGGAACCTGGAATGCCGGCGAGCCCACGAAGACGGCGGCGGATGGCCCGGGACCTTCCTCGATACGGCCCACGGCGTGGATGCGCTGCGCGACGCCGCGGGCAAGTATTCCCTGGACCTCGGCCGCGTGGTCGTCCTGGGGCATTCGGCCGGCGGGCAACTGGCGCTGTGGTCGGCCGGACGCCGCCGGGTTCCGCGCGAGAGCGAAATTCACACCGATAATCCGCTGCCGCTGCGCGGAGCGGTGTCGCTGGCCGGCGTCGCCGACATGCGCGCGTACGCCGATCGCGGTCCGAGGGACTGCGTGGCGGGCGAACTGCGCGTTATGGGCGGGACGCCGGCGCAGCAGCCCGCACGGTATGCCGTCGCGTCGCCCGCGGAACTTCTTCCTCTGGGAACCCCCCAGGTGCTGGTGTGGGGCGAACGGGACTCCATCGTGCCCGAGAGGCTGTTCGAAGATTACGAGAAGCGCGCGAAGCAGGCGGGAGATCCGCTGGAGATCGTTCGCGTCAAAGATGCCGGGCACCACGAGCTGTGTTCCGCGGAAGCGCCGGGTTGGAAGCCGATCGTCGAGGCGGTGCGGCGGCTGATGCGGTGACCGCCGGCTACACCCCGGCCAGCACATGCAAGAGGGAGAATGACAGCCACGCGATGATCGCAGCGGCCGGGATGGTCAGCACCCAGGCCCACACGATGTTGGTGGCAATGCCCCAGCGCACCGCCTTCATGCGCTGGATGCTGCCCACGCCGGCAATGGCGCCCGCGATGGCGTGCGTGGTCGATACCGGCAGACCCAGGTGTGTGGCCAGCAGCACGGCTGCCGCCGCGCCGGTCTCCGCGCAGAACCCGCTGCGCGGTTTGAGCCGCGTCAGCCTTCCGCCCATGGTATGAACGATGCGCCAACCGCCGCTAAACGTGCCCAGCGCGATGGCCGCGTGCGCCGCCAGAATCACCCAAATGTGCACTTCGAACGTCTTCTGAAATCCCGACGCCACCAGCACACCGGTGATGACCCCCATGGTCTTCTGCGCGTCGTTGGCGCCGTGCGCCAGGCTGAACGCCGCCGCCGACAGCAACTGCAGCTTGCGGAAGTAGAAGTCCATCTTCGATGGGCTGGAGTTGCGGAACAGCCAATACACCACCACCATCAGCACATAGGCCGAGATCAGCCCAATCATGGGAGCGGCAAAAATAAACAGCACGGTTTTAGGCCACTGGCCCCAGATCAATCCTTCAAAGCCGTGGCTAAGACCCCTGGTCAGCCCCACGTGCGCCATCGCGGCGCCTGCGTACCCACCGATCAGGGCGTGCGAGGAACTGGTCGGCAGGCCCAGCCACCACGTGATCAGGTCCCAAACGATGGCGCCGATCAGGCCCGCCATGATCACCCAAGGCGTCACCAGGCTGAGGTTGACAAATCCGTTCCCCACCGTCTTGGCCACGGCCGTGGTAAAGAAAAAGGCCGCGATGAAATTGAAGAAGGCCGCCCACACCACCGCCTGAAACGGCGTCAGAACGCGGGTGGCCACGATGGTCGCGATGGAATTCGCCGCATCGTGAAAGCCGTTGATATAGTCGAATAGCAACGCGATCGCGATGATCAGGACGGCTAACGAGAAGGTGGACATTCGGCTAGCTGTTTTTGACCACGACGTTTTGCAGCAGGTCGGCCACGTCTTCACAGTAATCGACCGTGGTCTCGAAGAACTCGTAGACCTCTTTGAGCTTGATGAGCGTGATCGGATCCGTCTCTTTGTCGAACAGGTCCGCCACAGCGCTGCGGCCGATGCGGTCGGCTTCGTTTTCCAGGCGGTTGATCTCGATGCAGTGCTCCATGATGGGCCCGCTCTTTTCCAGAGCTTCGAAGGCGCTCATCAGCGCCTTGCAGCAGGTGGCGACAATTTCCGCAAGCGTCACCATGGTCGAGGGTATCGGGTTGATCCGGTAGGATACCAGGCGGTGCGACGTATCCTCGATGCCATCCAGCACGTCGTCGAGCGCCGCCGAGATGCTGTGGATGTCCTCCGGGTCGATGGGCGTAATGAAGGTCTGGTTGAGACGGGTGAACACCTCGTGAATCACCTCGTCGCCGCGATGTTCCATGACGTTGATGTCGGTGGCGGCGCCGGCCATCCGGGCATTGCCTGCGCGAACGCCGTCGAGCAGCAGCCGGGAAGCTTCCGAAATGATCTCCACCTGTTTCAAAAACAGTTGGTAAAACTTCTCCTCGCGTGGCAGCAGTCTCATATAAGAAGGGTTTCGATCGAGAGACCCCCATGGTAATCGGTATGGCCGCTACGGGTCAATTGACACGGGGTTACAGTTCCGTGACAATCGGGAAGAGTTCCGGACGTTCTAGCTCTTCCAGGTGGAGAAATCGCGGATCGAGCAGGCGCCCGGTGTCCACGTTGCCCATGGCGGAGAGCATGTTTTCTTTCAGGTGCG
>JBGPKH010000246.1:0-11701 GCA_041485845.1 Bryobacteraceae bacterium | reverse complement strand
TTCTTCGCCGCGTCTTCAAGGGAGGTCCCGATGGGCCGCGGCGGCCCACCAAAGGGCATGAAGACGCGGCCGGTGCGGGCCGGGTTTGGCAACTTTGTTTAGTGACAAGCTGTAACCGGACGCGGCAACACGGCCGCGGAACGCTCCGGGCGAGGTAACGACGTATGACGGCAAAACATTGGCTGCCCATCACAGCGGCCGTCGTGGCCGGACTGGTCTGGCGCCCCTCCACGGGGAACGCGCAGGATTGGGCCCAGATCCGGACCGGGGCCGCGGCTACGGTCTACTTCAAGGTTGCCGTTCCCCTGGCGAGCTTCCGGGAGATGACCTTTATCGAGTCTCTGGAAAAAATAGGCCCGCTGCGCGTCCCCAACGTCGAGGCCTCCAGCACGCAGAAGGCTGGCGGCGGCATCGCCAAGAGCCTGGGTCCCGGCCTCACGCCCGAGGAGATCGCCATCGTCAAGAGCGCGCTGCGAAACCGCAAGGTCGCCGCCTATTCGGTTCCGGCCATCCCTGGTGACGAAGCCGCGGCGCGCGAGTTGTTCCAGTTCGCCAAGGCCCTGAATGTCGAGATCGTCATATCCTCTCCCGCCCCGGATGCGCTTCCCCTGATCGACAAGTTGGCCTCGGAATTCAATATCAAGGTGGCGCTGGCAAATTCCGCCACGGCCGCGTATGGGGATCCCAAGGCTCTGCGAAAGATTCTCGACGGGCGCAGCGACAAGATAGGAGCCTGCGCCGACCTCGGCAACTGGCAGCGGGCGGGCATCCGGCCGCTCGACGGTCTGGCGGCGCTCCAGGACCGGCTGATCGCCGTGCGCATGGCCGACGCCCGGGGCGCGGGGTTGAAGGACTTCTTCCTCGCCGTCTACCACCAGAAGATCAGGCCCGCCATCTACACCTTCGATGCCACCGCCTCGGGCGATGCCGTGGCCGATCTCTCCGCCAAACTGGAAGCCTATGAGACGGCGCTCACGCCGGTGATGACCGAGTACGTCAACGAACTGGGCCGCTCCACTGCCATCCGCACGCTCGACGCGCAGCCCCGGCTGACCGCCGGGCAGAAGGCCGGCGCCCGGCAGAAAATGGACGCCGCCATTCCGGCGCAGCCGCGGGCCCAGCCGCGCAAGGCGAGAAAGCTGCTGGTCATCGATCTCCAGGTGGGTTATCCCGGACACCCCTCCATCCCCTACGCCAACTACATGCTGGAGCATTACGGCAAGAGTACCGGGGCCTGGGAGGCCACCTTCAGCAACGACCTGGCCAACTTCCAGCACCCCAGGTTGCGCCAGTACGACGCTATTTTCCTGAATAACACCGTCGGCATGCTCTTTCCGGATCCGGAGGTGCGCGCCAGCATCGTGCGCTTCCTGAAGGAGGGCGGCGGCCTCGCGGGTTATCACGCGTCGACCCACGCCTCCATCGATTGGCCCGAATTCACCGGGATCATCGGCGCCAGCTCCGGAGCCCACCGCGAGGCCACCGAAAAAGTAACCGTCAAGCTGGACGATCCGGCGAGCCCGATCAACGCTGCCTTCCGAGGGCGGGAGTTCGAATCCGTGGACGAGCACTTCCGCTGGAACAACTTCTCGCGCCAGAGAGTGCACGTGCTGTTGAGCATCGATGTGCCCAAGACGGACATGAACCAGGGCCGCGGATGTGACATCTGTACCCGCGCCGACAACGACTATGCCATCAGTTGGATCCGCGGCTACGGGAAGGGGCGGGTCTTCTATTCCAGCCTGGGACACGCGCCAACGGCTTTCATGGACGAGATGATGGTCCGTCACATAATGGACGGTGTCCAGTTTGCTCTCGGTGACTTGGACGCCGATACCGCGCCCGGCAACCAGCCCGCGGGGAAGTGAGTGCCCGCAGCCGGATACAATCGAGGAACATGAGACGCTTAACGGTGCTGTTCATCGTGGCGAGCGCCGTGTTACCGGCAGCCGCCCAGTCTATGCAACTGCAGCCGCTGCCGATCGCGCTGCCCAAGCCCCTGTTTGAAGGCACGCCCGCCCTTCCCAAAGTCCCCAACCTGGAGAAGCCCTCGAATAAGCCGAGGCCTCCTTTTCTGGCTCCGGCCGGAACCACCAACGTGGCCCTGCACAAGCCCGTTTCGGGAAGCGACTCCGACCCGGTGATCGGCAGCCTGGAAATGATCACCGACGGGAACAAGGCCGGGACCGACGGCGCCTTCGTGGAGCTCAAGCCCGGCGTGCAGAACGTGGTCGTTGACCTGGGCGCCAATTACACCATTTTCGCCGTCCTGATCTGGCATTTTCATAAGGAGGCCAGGGCCTACGCCGGCGTGGTGGCCCAGGTGGCGGACGACGCGGATTTCATCGGCAACGTGCGAACGCTGTTTAACAACGACACCAACAATGAAACCGGCAACGGTATCGGCAAGGAAATGCGCTACGTGGAAACCAGCGAGGGCAAACTGATCGACGCCAAGGGGGTGCAGGCGCGCTACCTGCGCCTCATCAGCAACGGCAGTGACAAGACGCCGGCCAACCACTATATCGAGGTGGAAGTGTTCGGGAGACCCGCGCAGTAGCGCCGGCCAAGACAAGAGTCGAACCCGGCCCAACCAGGCCGGAAGGGAAGCGAGGAGTGAACCATGCGAACGCGGAGTGAATCGAGCCGCCGGGAGATGATCAAAACCATCGGACTCGGTGTAGGCGCGGCGTGCCTCGGGACGCCGGCCGGCCAGGGGGCGCCGGCGCGAAGACTGAAGGTCGGCCAGACCAGCATCAACTGGGGTTTCAAGGTAGAAAGCGTCGAACCGGGACTCCGGGACTCCGCCAAACTCGGCTACTGGGGATACGAGTCGTACAACGATTCGGTGGAGCCCGTGGACCAGAACCCCGGATGGGAGAAGTTACTGGGCCAGTACAAGATTCCGATGCCTTCCAGCTACTTCAATTTCAACCTGACCGATCCCACGGTTCGGAAGGCGCAGGTGGAGAAGGCCATCCGGCTGGGTAAGATCCTGAAGAAGAACGGCGGGATTACCGCGGTGATCGGGCCCAACGGCGTGAATCGCGCCACCTACGATTTCAAGGCCGTCAAGAACGATCTGGTTGCCACCCTGAATGAAGTCGGCAAAGCGCTCGCCGATTTGGGCCTCGCGGCGGCCCTCCACCAGCACACCGGCACCTGTGTGGATTCGCGGGACGAAGTCTACGCGGTGTTCGACGCCGTGGACACCCGCGTGGTGAAGTTCGGACCGGACGTGGGCCAGTTGCAGAAAAGCGGGACCGACCCGCTGCCGGTGCTCAAAGATTTTCAGCCTCTGCTGCGCAATATTCACCTGAAAGACTACCTGGGCGAACGCTACTGGGCCGGCTACTGCCCGCTGGGCAAGGGCAAGGTGGATCTGCCGGCCGTGATGGACGTGCTCGAGAAAGCCGACGGTCTGCAATACGTCATGGTCGAGCTGGACGGGGGCGGCCGGGGGCCCATGGAGCCCTTTGAGTGTGCCAGGACCAGCAAGGAATATCTCGTAAAGCTCGGCTACACGTTCCGCCCGGAGACTGCGTAGCCCGATCGGCTGGTAGCGCCCTGTCGAAGGCTGCTGCGTGGAGGAGGTAAGCGCGAGGAAATGGCGTGATCCATAACCTGTGCGGAAAGGGAACTGTTGCCGCGCGGTGTCTACCGGAAGGCCCCCTTTCAAAGCGCCCCATCCTCCTCGTCGCCTGCTCGCGGGAAGCGCTCCTCGTCAACAAGAAAACTAACCCCGTCTTTCGCATCTTACCCCTGACCTGCGAAGCCGCTTCCGGGGTCTCGTCACTGGGAACGATCCTCCGCGACCCTGCCGGCCGCGCAATCGTGGGGCCGCGTGCGTCCACCGGTTGCGCCTGCTTGCTTCGGACCAGCGCATCGTCGAATCCAAGCTCGTGCCGGCGGTCGAGCGCCTCACTCCTTCGGCCCGATCCCCAGCGTCTTCATCTTGCGGTACAGGTTGCTGCGTTCCAGTCCCAGCAGCTCGGCGGTGCGCGTGACGTTACCGTTGGTCTCTTCCAGCTTCTTGAGGATGTACTCGCGTTCCGCTGCCTCGCGCACTTCCTGGAGGCTGCCGAAACGGTCGAGCGGCCGGTCCTGCTGTTTGCGCGCGCCGTGCAGCGGGATGTGCCGCGCATCCACCCTCACCTGCGGGTTCAGGATCACGATGCGCTCGATCAGGTTCTTGAGCTCGCGCACGTTGCCGGGCCAATGGTAGTCCTCCAGCACGCGGTAGGCCTCCGCCGAAAGCTCCTTCGGCTTGCGTCCGTAGGCGGTGGTGAACTCGCGCAGGAAATGATCGGCCAGCAGCGGAACGTCCTCGCGGCGGTCGCGCAGCGGCGGGACGGCGAACGGAATCACGTTCAGCCGGTAAAAGAGATCTTCCCGGAAATTGCCGCGCTCGATCTCCTCTTCCAGGTTCTTATTCGTGGACGCCACCACCCGCACGTCCACCTGCACCGACCCGGCGGCTCCCACCGGCTCGAAGCGCTGCTCCTCGAGTGCGCGCAGCACCTTGGCCTGCGTGCGCAGGCTCATGTCGCCCACTTCATCCAGGAACAGGGTGCCGCCATCGGCCTTCTGAAATTTGCCGATCTTGCTTTCGTGAGTGGCGCCGAAGCTGCCCCGGTTGTGGCCGAACATCTCGCTTTCGATCAGCTCCTCCGGAATCGCCGCACAGTTCACTTCCACAAACGGTTCTGCGGCGCGCGGGCTCATGGCGTGGATGGCGTGGGCGACCAGCTCCTTGCCGGTGCCGCTTTCGCCGTAGATCAACACGCGCCCGTTGGTCCCGGCCATGAGGGTGAGCTGCTGCCGCAGCGCCTTCATCGGCACGCTTTCGCCGATGATGCGATAGCGCGAGCCGCTGTCGGCCTTCAGGCGGCTGTTCTCGATCGCCAGGCTGCGGTGCGCCAGCGCGTTCTTGACCACCACCGAGACCTTCCCGATGGAGAGCGGTTTCTCCAGAAAGTCGAAGGCCCCGAGCTTGGTCGCGCGCACCGCCGCCTCGATGCTGCCGTGTCCCGAGATCACCACCACCACCGGCCGTTCGGCGAACGGAATCTCCTGGATGCGGGCCAGCACCTCCATGCCGTCGACGCCCGGCAGCCAGATATCCAGCAGCACCAGCTCGAACCCGGCGCCGGCTATGGCCGCGAGACACCCCTCGCCGCTGTCCACGGCGTCCACCACGTAGCCTTCATCTTCGAGAACGCCGCCCAGGGACTGGCGGATGCCGGGTTCGTCGTCCACCACCAGGATTCGCCGCTGCTTCATACCTGGTGTCGAACCGCTCCCTCGCTCGCCAGAGCCCGAGTACGGTCGCAGCTCTGCTCGGAGCCGGGCCCGGAGGGCGCCCCGTCGGCAAGCGGTCTTGACATGGTCGCGGCGCCTCCGTTCTCTGCGGTGGCGTCTTCCGCGGCCGGGCGCGGTGGCGCCGCTCCGTTCTCCGCGCTCTCGGGCTCCATGGCCGGAATCTCCACCGTGAAGCGCGCCCCCACCGGCTGGTTGTCCTCCACCCGGATGTGCGCGTTGTGCTCGGCGAGGATGTGGCTCACGATGGCGAGCCCCAGTCCGGTGCCTCGATTCTTGGTCGAAAAGTAGGGCAGGAAGAGTTTTTCCTTGTCGTCGGGACTGACGCCGCATCCCGAATCGGCCATCACCAGCTCCACCGTTTCGGCCGCGCCGGGCTGGGTGGCGATGTGCAGCTTCTTCACCAGCGAATCCTGCATGGCTTCGGCGGCGTTATCCACCAGGTTGACCACCACCCGCAGAAACTGCTCGCGGTCCACGTTCACTGCCGGCAGGCCGGGCGCGAGGCTGGTCTGGATCGCGATGCCGTCCAGCCGGCCCTGGAATACCGCCAGGGCTTCGCCGACGATTTCGTTCAGAACGCTGCGCACGGGTTGGGCCGCGGGAAAACGCGCGAACTGCGAAAACTCGTCCACCAGCGTCTTCACCGATTCCACGGATTTCGAAATGGTGGCGGCGCATTCGTACAAAATGCGGGCGGAGCCGGGCGGAAGATCCAGGCGGTCGAGCTGCCGCCCGATGCGGTCGGCCGAAAGCGCGATGGGGGTGAGCGGGTTCTTGATTTCGTGCGCCACGCGCCGCGCCACCTCGTGCCAGGCCGCGGCCTTCTGGGCGCGCAGCAGCTCGCTGGTGTCTTCGAGCACCACCACGTATCCGGACGTGATCTTCTCTTCGAGCGCCGAAACCGTGACGGCGAGCTGGAGTTTACGGCTGGCGGTGCGCAGCTCGAGTTGCCGCGAAGCGCTGCCCGTGCGCCGCGCGCGCTTCATGAGGTACTTGATCTCGGCGGTGTCTTCGCGCGAAAAAAGATCCTCGAGGCGGCTCGCTTTGGCGACGGTCTCGGCCGGGAAGATCTTGGAAAGCGCCTGGTTCACGCGCTGGATGGAGCCATCCCCGCCGATCGAGATCACGCCGGTGGGGATGCTTTCGAGAATGGCCTCGGTGAATCGGCGGCGCCGGTCGAGCTCGTGGCCGCGGGACTCCAACTCCTCGGTCATCTGGTTGAAGCCCCGTACCAGGGATGCCAGCTCGTCCACCGCGCGCACGTCCACGCGCTTGAAGTTCCCCTTGCGCACTTCGCGGGCGGCATCCAGCAGCGCGGTGATGGGCACGCTGATCTGCTTGGCCAGGAACAACGCGATCCAGGTGGCCAGAAACAGCACGAAGAGCGTGATCAGGACCATCAGCATGGTGTAGACCAGCTTGGCGTTCTTCAAGCCGTCGCGGAGCAGAATAAATTCCGCGCTGTACGCCTGGATGTCCGAAGTCTGTTTGGCAACGTTGACCGGAACGGGGGAAGTCAGCTCGGCATAGCCGATGGTTTTCCCGCCGTCGATCACCGGAGCGCGTGCGCGGACCGAGCGGTCTTGATCCACGGGCTTGTCGTAAGGTCCCCAGGAGTCCGCGGGTGTGTTGCCGGCAGCCGGAAAGAGTGCCGCCGCTTCGGCGTCCTGCGCCCGCGCGAACTGCTCCAGGAAGCCCGGTGAGCGAGCGCCATTCACCAGGAGTTGGCGGGTTTCCGCCTTTTCCGCGAGCAGCGCCGACTGGGCCTTCACTTCGTCCTGCATCTCGTTCTTCAGCAGCTTCGCGATATCGCGGAACCGCTCTACCTGGTGCTCCACGGGATTGGTGAACCACCGGTTCAGGCTGTGGCTGAGCACGTCGAAGCTGAACAGCACCAGGAAGAAAACCGGCACGCAGGTGAGCGTCAGGGCTCCCAGCACCAGCTTGGTTCGGATGCGCGATCCCTCCTGATTGCTGTGCCGCGCAATGTAGAGTTTGACCAGTTCCCGGAACAGTACGAATCCGAGCGTCACCATCAGGACGAAGATGAGAATCGCAGTCGCCCAGAAGATGAAGGTCTGTTGCACGTTGGACGGGTCGAAATGGCCGAGGCTGAACGAGCCCTGCCACACGACCAGCGCCACCGATAGCGCCAGCACGACCGTGCCGATACCGACCAACAGGCTCTTTTTCATGGGAATGGCCTTGCTTCGATTATACGTGGAACTGTGGACGCGGCGATCAAATCGCCATACCTGCGAAGCTGTTCAACAGTCGTGGGATGGAGCGGCGCCCAAGCATCGGATCATTATGCCGAGTTGCTGTAAACGCGTTTCACCTTGTCCCAGGGCCGGCAGCGCCAACTGTACGCCTTACTCGGCATAATCCGGAACTCGGCATAAGGCCAGATAAACGCCCGTTGCTGATATGTGGCACGTCAACCGATAGATCTCCGCTGACCCCGCAGGGCGGAGTTTCGCGCATTCTGACGGGCGACGGTCCGGGAGGCCGTCGTCCATCTCGAAACCACGAAAGAAGAAGCCACCGCCTAAGCGAGTTCTGGCGTTTCCCGGCCTCAAACAGTCCAAAGCAGCAGTCCTGAAGAGCCTTACGTCTAACAGCGGCCAGCGCACCTACGAACCGCCATTCCAAAAACACCGGGCGCACGGTCGCCGCAAGCATCCAGCTCGGCACGCTCGACCGTTCCGCCCCAACGCCATGCGGATGCCGATCTCGTGAGTGCGCTGGCTGACGACGCAGGCCATCACACCATAGGTGCCCACGGAGGCGAGGGTCAAGGCGAGTCCACCGGGCAATAACGCGAGTCCCGCCCCCACACGTGCCGACGATGTCTCGTGTTCGAGATGGTCTTCGATGGCGCGGCCCGCGGCTTGACGCAATCTTGACGGATCCTCGACACCACCGCTATCCAACCGCGGTGAAATAGGAGAGAATGATCCGATAAGATGGCAAGGCTGCGTGCATGGTTGCGGCCTCCACGCAACCTCCTGATTCTGTTCGGGGTGGTCCTCTTTCTGCCGGCGGCCACGCTCATCACGCTGGGTGTGCGCCTCCTCGATCAGGACCGGGCGCTGGCCCGCCAGAGGCAGGGTGAACTGCTGGAACGCGCCGCCGACCTGGCCGTGCGCGCGCTCGAACAGGATCTGGCGGCGCTGAGGAAACGCCTCACAGGGCCGCCCTGCGCGCCTGCGGACGTTCCCGCGGACGTTTCAGAGGATACCGTCTGCGTAGTCCTCCGTCAGGACCGGTTCCAGGCGGTGCCGCGGCAGAGGATCCCGTATTATCCGCTCATGGCCGTCCTGAGGGAAGCGCCGCCGGCGCCGTTCCGGGAACTGGAGGCGCAGGAATTCGGGGAGGCGCCGAACTTCGTCAGGGCGCTCGAAATCAGCCGCAAGCTGGCGGCTTCCAACGACGCCTCAATCCGGGCGGGCGCATTGCTCCGGGAGGCGCGGGTTCTCCGCGCCATGGCTCGGCCGAACGACGCGCTCGCGGCCTACACCGACCTTGGCCGGATTGCATCGGCTTCGATCAACGGCGAACCCGCCGATCTGGTGGCGCGCAGGACCCGGTGCGCGGTTCTGGAAGAACAATCCAGGACGCGAGAACTGCGGCAGGAGGCCGGAACGCTGGCGGCCGACCTGCGCGCCGGCAGGTGGCAATTGGACCGGGAGACTTACCTCTACGTGGCCGGATTGCTGGGCCGCTGGCTGGGTTCGGAAGTCCGGCCCAGTGACCAGGAAGAGGCGCTGGCCGCCGGGGTCGCCTGGCTGCACAAGAAGTGGACCGGAGAGGCGCCTGCGGAGTCCGCTTCCAGCGGGCTCCAGGTGCTGCGGTGGAACGGCGCGCCGGTGACCATCGCGTGGGTGTCTGACACCAGCCGCGCCGCCGCTTTTATCGCCGGTCCCCGGTTCCTGGAAACGCACTGGATGGCGTTGCTTCAGAAGGCGGCTTCTCCGGCGCAGGTATATCTGGCAGGCGTGGGCACCGTGCCGCCGCCGGATGCGCAAAGAGTCCAGCGGACGGCCGCCGATACGGGATTGCCGTGGACCTTGGTGGTAGCCGCTACGGGCGGGCAGCGGGAACCCGCCGAGTTCCTGGCACGGCGCCGTAACCTGTTCGCGGGCATGGCCGCGGTGCTGGTGCTGGTCGCCTCGGGAAGCTACTTTCTGTGGCGCTCGGTTAATCGGGACTTGGCCGTGGCGCGGCTCCAGTCGGATTTCGTGTCCGCGGTCTCGCACGAGTTCCGCACGCCCCTGACCGTGCTCCGGCAGTTCAACGATCTGCTGGCGGAGGAAGACGGCCCGACACCGGAGAAGCGGCGGCGGTATTACGAAGGGCAGACGCGCGCCACGGAACGGCTTCACCGCCTGGTGGAATCCCTGCTGGACTTCGCCCGTATGGAGGCTGGCCGGCGGCCGTACCGCTTCGACCGGCTGGATGCCGGCGCGCTGGCCCGTGATGTCGTGGAGGAGTTCCGCCTGGAGGCTGGTGGGTTGGGTTTCGCGGTGACGTGCGGTCTCGATTCCGCGGCGTATCCCGTGGCCGCCGATCGCGAGGCGCTCTCGCGGGCGCTATGGAACCTGCTCGACAACGCGGTGAAATACTCCGGCGCAAGTCGCGCGATCGAGGTCGAAGTAAGACGCGCGGACGGCGTGGTGTCGATCGGCGTTCGCGACCACGGGATCGGCATCCCGGCCGCCGAACAGAAGCGGATCTTCCAGAAGTTTGTGCGCGGCGAGGCGGCGAGATCCGGAGGCATAAAGGGAACCGGCCTCGGCCTGGCGATGGTCCGGCATATCGTGGACGCGCATGGCGGCACGGTGGAGGTAAGGAGCGCCGCAGGCGAGGGCAGCGCGTTCACCATCGCTCTGCCGGCGAAGGAATAGCCCATGACACGCATACTGGTGGTTGAGGACGAACCCGACATCGCCCTGGGACTGGCAGACGATCTCCGGCGCTTCGACTACGAGGTCCACACCGTCGGCGATGGCGAGAGCGCCATCCGGCGGGCGCGCGGCGAGGCGTGGGATCTCATTCTGCTGGACGTCATGCTGCCGCGCGTGGACGGCTTCGAGGTCTGCCGCGAGCTGCGGCGGGCGCGCCTCAAAACGCCCATCATCCTGCTCACCGCGAAGGCGCAGGAGTCCGAGAAGGTGATGGGGCTGGAGTTGGGCGCCGACGATTACGTGACTAAGCCGTTCAGCCCGCGCGAGCTGCGCGCGCGCATCCAGGCGGTGCTGCGGCGGACCGCGGGCGACTCGCTGGGAGTGCACCGCTTCGGCGACCTGGAGGTGGATTTCGACGCCGCGGAGGTCCGCAAGAGCGGGACCCCGGTGGAACTGACCGCTCTCGAATTCCGCCTGCTGCGGACTTTCGTGGAGCGGCGCGGGCGCGCTCTGACTCGCGAACAACTGATTGAGGCCGCCTGGGAGCGCGGCACGAACGTGAGCGACCGCGTGGTGGACACGCACATTTTGAACTTGCGCAAAAAGATCGAGGCGAAGCCGGACGAGCCGCGGCTGATTCACGGTGTGCGCGGCATCGGCTACCGTTTCGACGGCCGCGAAACTTGACGCAATCTCGACGCGAATCGGGCAGGAACTCGACGGCGCGCGGCTACAGTGGGGGCGATAGGAGGTTCCGATGAATCGAAGAAGCGTAGTGGGAGGCATGGCGGTGCTTCTGTCCGTCCTCGGGGCGCAGAGCCAGGACAAAGCGGAGATTGCGTTGAAGACCGCGATGGACAGGGAAGTGGTGGATGGCAACCTGAAAGCTGCCATCGAACAGTACAAGAAGCTGGCGCAGGGCCAAAACAAATCGGTTGCCGCGCGAGCCTTAGTGCGGTTGGGAGAGTGCTACGAAAAGCAGGGTAGCGCGGACGCGCGCCAGGCTTACGAGCAGGTGCTGAGCAGGTTCGGCGACCAGAAGGAGTCCGCGGACAAAGCGCGGGCGAGGCTCGCGGCGCTGGGGGCCGGCAGGTTGGCGGGGCGGCAGACTACGACTCTGGTGTGGAAGGACAACAAGGTGTCGAGCAATAGCGCCGTTTCCTCCGATGGACGCTATATCTCTTACGCGGATTGGGACACGGGCAACCTGGGTCTCCACGATCTGGTCTCAGGGAGTGATCGTCCACTGACCACCACGGGCACTTGGAAGCGGGGAGAGGCGGCGTTTGCCGAGGCATCGGCGTTCTCGAGGGACGGCAAGCAGGTGGCGTACGCGTGGTTCGAAGCGAAAACCAGCCGGTTTGAGCTGCGCGTCGCGAACGTTGCTGGTAATGCCGCGCCGCAGCCATTGTTCAGCAGCCCGGTATTGCGATGGCTCGCGCCGCAGGACTGGTCGCCGGACGGCAAATGGA
>JBGPKH010000245.1:0-11720 GCA_041485845.1 Bryobacteraceae bacterium | reverse complement strand
GTCAGGGCCGAGGGGCCGCGGGTCAGGGCCGAGGGGCCGCGGGTCAGGGCCGAGGGGCCGCGGGTCAGGGCCGGGGGCTGCGGGTCAGGGCCGGGGGCTGCGGGTCAGGGCCGGGGGCTGCGGGTCAGGGCCGAGGGGCCGCGGGTCAGGGGCCAGGGGCCGGGGGGTCAGGGACCGCGGGGGCGGGGGGCCAGGGGGTCGGCTTGGCGCTCCGCGCGCAACGCGCCGCCTTTGCGCTCTATCGCCTTGGGACCAGCAAGCGGCACGAAGAAATCCTGCCAGACAAGCTTGCACTCGTCCACCATGCGCAGGCCGTACTCGCAGCGCCCGAGATCGCCGGGACCGGTATTGTTCGTGCCGAAGGTGAACTTACAGCCGGCCGCCTTCGCCATCTTCACGAAGGACGGGCTGGGCAGGAGGTAGCGGTTGTTCAGTTCCAGGGCGACGCCGTTTTTCACCAGGGCGTCGATAACCCGCTTGCGCCGTGCGTCGGTCCAGAGCGACTCATAGTCCTTGGCGATCGCGTCCGGCAGGAAGGTGGGGTTCACGTAGATGTCGACGGGCTCGTGCTCCAGAATCCCCACCGCGCGGTCCACCAGCGTGTCCATGAACTCCTGGGGATCGGCGATTGTGCCGACCTCGTTCGGCAACCACAGGCGCATGCGTTTTCCGCGGTTGTCGGTCCAGGTCATGGAATCGGTGAAGATGTAATCGAACAGCGCCGCGGTGCGGGCCGAAAACATCTGCGTCCACTCGCGGCCTTCGGCCTGCATCGCGACGAAGACGGGCTGTCCTTTCAAGCTCTCGGCGAAGCGCCGGGCGCCGTCGTCGTTTTCAACGGGATTGCCCTTACCGCAGTTGACCGCGATCCCGTACTGGATGCCGTCGCGCCGCGATTTCGCGAGCGCCTGCTCGAGGGTGAGCCCGGTCTTCAGGTGCACGTGCAAATCCACCATCGGAATGTTGTGCCGGCCCACGTCGATGATCTGCTTGAACACAGCATCGGCTACAGGCGCGGGACCGCCGGGCGTGGCGAGGTCGTCGGGCAGCGGCCGCACGCGCACGCCGCGGAAACGCGCCTTCGACCCGTCGTTATGGCACTGCAAGGCGAAGGTGCCCTGGTCGAGGAAGCGGCCCTTCTCCGGACCGTCCGGGATCACCGGCGGTGTAGGCTCGAGGTAATCCACCAGCAGCATGCCGTTGATGCGGATCTGGACGCTCTTTCCGCGCACCAGCACGTTGATCTTGAACCACTGGCCGTCCGGCGCCACCTGCTTGTAGACGTTACGCACGCCGTAGAGCGAGCCGCCCTTCTTGCGCTCGCGGTAGCCGCCCTCGCCAATGTAAGTGTTGGCGATCTGGACCTCGAAGCCCTTTACCGGAAAGCCGGTTTCCTGCCAGGCAGTGTGGAAGTAGACGCCCGAATTGCACAGCGGGCGCGTCAGGGCCTCGACTTCCAGCTCGAAGTTGCGAAAGGCCGCGCCGCGAACGGGGCCCGTATAGAAGAGGTGGGACCGGGGTCCGTCGGCGGAGAGCGTGCCGTCCACCAGCTTCCACGAATCTTTGTTTTCGCTGGGCCGCCAGCCGTTCAGGCTGTGCCCGTCGAACAACTCCACCCAGCCATCGTCTGCGGCGGAGAGGCCGAGTGCCGTCATCGCGCCCACGAATACGCGGCGCGTCATTTCGGATTTTGACAACTGATTAGCCCTCTGGATTCAGTATAGGCTGCCGGGCGAGCCTTTGGCGGAGTGCCGTGGTCGCGGCGCGATGGCATTTGAGGCACAGGGTGCGCACGTTGGCGAGGTCGCATTCGCCGCCCCCTTCCACCACCGGCACGATGTGGTCGGCATCCCAAAGATGCCGCCGCAATCCCCACTCCTTCTCGAACTGCTTGCGCGCCGCGTAATCCAGCTTGCGTTTGTTCTTGCGCAGCGCTTCGGCATCGACTCCGCACGCGGCGCACACGCCGCGGTCGCGGGCGAAGACCTGCTCGCGCAGATAGCCGGGATCGGTGCGCAGTTTCCACTCGTGTACGCACGACGGGTTGCAAAAGGTGAAGCGGCCCTCGGGGACTTCGGCGCCGCACCAGCGGCACACACCGCGCTCGCGCTTTACCCAGCCGCCGGGCTTCTTGCGCTGAGTGCTCACACGCGGAGTTCGTAGCCCAGTCCGCGCATTCCCTCGATGATGCGGGCGCGGATCTCGCTCACCTCTTCGGAGGACAGCGTGCGCTCGGGCGAACCCACGGTCAACCGGAAGGAGACGCTCTTCTTGCCCTCATCGAGCGGCGGACCGGAATACTGCCGCAGGAACTGGATGGATTCGAGCAGCGGTCCGGCGAACGAGGCGACAGCCGATTCGAGCTTGCCGGCGTGTTCGCGCAAGCCGGCAATCACCGAGAGATCGAAGGCGGCCGTGGGATAGCGGCGAATGGGCGTGTACTTCGTGTCGGCGGCCGTCAGCGAGTGGATGGCGCCAATGTCCAGGTCGAGCATCGCGGCGCGTCCGAGCTCCACGAGGCTTGGGTGCAGCTCGAACAGACGGCCGGCCTCGGCTGCCTTCCACAAGATGTTGGCGGAACGCGCAGGGTGCTCGAAGTGACGGGCGTCGGCGGGACTGGCCTGAGCTCCCGGCATCAGGCACTCGGCCGCGCGCTTGAGCTCGAGCAGCGCCGCGGCGCCGTCGGACTGGCGGTCGTAGATGGTGGCGACGAGATGCGGGATTTCGGTGGGGAGCCCCGCGGCCACCTTGTGGATCTCCAGGCCGATCTCGAAGAGACGGAAGCTCTCCCGGTGCTTGGCGTTCTCGGTGATGTTCCGCCAGATGCCCGGCAGCAGCGACGTGCGCAGCAGCGCCTGGTCGGACGCGATGGGGTTGGTCACGCGCACGTGAGACGCGGGATCCAGGCCGAAAGCCCGCGCCGACTCCTCGCTGATGAAGGAGTAGTTGTACACCTCGGTGAATCCCTGGTCCACGAAAATGTTGCGTACCTCGTGCTGGAACTCGCGCTCGGGATTGCCGGGAGGCACGGAAGCGGGCACCAGCGGGGCTTTCGGCGTGATGGAATGGTAGCCCACCATGCGGCCGACTTCTTCCACCAGGTCGTCCTTGATCGACACGTCCTTGGTGGCGCGCCAGGAAGGCACGGTGACGGAGAATACCTTCGGCTGCGGTTCGGCGACACCGAATTCCAGGCTCTCGAGAATGCGGCGCACTTCGGCGGGGGCGACGGCGCGGCCCAGTTTCCGTTCCAGCCAGGGCAGCGGCAGAAGGATGGGCGGCGGCGCGGCGATGTCCTTCTTCTGGTCGGCGACGCCTCCAACTACGCGGATGCCGGGCGAGATCTCCCGCAAGAGCTCGATGGCGCGCGCAATGCCGCGCACGGTATTCGTGGGGTCCTGCGCCTTTTCGAAGCGCATGGAGGCGTCGGTGCGCAGCTTGATGGCGGAGGAAGTCTTGCGGATGGACGCCGCCTGGAAGTTGGCGCTCTCCAGCACCACGCGTTTGGTCTTCTGGCTGATGGCGCTGTAAGCGCCGCCGATCACGCCCGCCAGCGCGATGGCGCTGCTGGCATCGGCGATCACCAGGTTCCAAGGATCGAGCGTATACTCTTCGTCGTTGAGCGCGCGGAAATGCTCGCCGGGCTTGGCGGGACGGATGAAGATGGTGTCGCCCTCGAGGAGGCCGGCATCGAACGCGTGCATGGGCTGCGCCAGCTCCGCCATCACGAAGTTCGTCATGTCGACGATGTTGTTGATGGGGTTCAGCCCGATGGCCGTGAGGCGGCACTGGAGCCAGATCGGCGAAGGCCGTACGGTGACGTTTTCGAAGACCAGGGCGCTGTACCGGGGGCAGAGATCGAGATTCTCGATTTGCACACGGATGGCCGGCGGGCCCCAGGGCAGGAGGTCGAGCTTGGCCGGGTCCTTCAGCTTGCGTCCAAGAATGGCGGCGACCTCGCGCGCCATACCGTGATGCCCCCAGAGGTCGGGACGGTGGGTGATCGACTTGTTATCGATCTCGATGACGCTGTCGGCCAGACAGCCGGGGAGCGGCGCACCCACCTGGGAGTCGAGTTCCAGGATGCCGGAGTGGTCGCGGTTGATGCCGAGCTCGGCGGCGCTGGCGAGCATGCCATCGCTTTCCACGCCGTGAACGATCTTTGTCCCGATGGGGACGTAGACGGAAATGACGCCGGGACGGCAGTTCGGCGCGCCGCACACCACGGTTCTCCTGCCGTAGCGCCCGGCATTGACCACCGCCTTGACGTTGTGATTATCGGGGATCGGTTCGACGGATTCGACGCGCGCCGCGCACGCGCGCTCCAGCAGGACGCCCACGGCCTCGATGCCTTCGCACTCGGCGGTCTTCATGGTGATGAGCTTTTCCAGGGGACCGGGGGCGTAGTCCAGGTCCTCGACGAGCTCGCGAATCCAGTTGTAGGAGAACTTCATGGGCGCACCTTAGATCTCACCGCCGAGACGCCGAGGCGCCGGGAAGAAACAAAACAGGTTCGTTTGGTGTGGCGAATTCCAGACGGTCGCGAGGATCGAGCGCCGAGGGGGCAGAGGGCGCCGAGAGAGAGAGGGCGCCGCGTGGCGGGGGTTGGTGGGCATTTCAGAACTGCTCCAAGAATCTCAAATCGCCGCCCTGCAAATGGCGGATGTCGTCAATGCCGTAGCGCATCATCACCAGGCGCGTCAGCCCGAGTCCGAAGGCGAAGCCATTCCACTCTTCGGGGTCGATGCCGCTCATGCGCAGAACGTTCGGATTCACCAGGCCGCACGGCAGCAACTCCACCCAGCCGCTCTGCTTGCACACCGCGCAGCCGGGGCCGCCGCAGATGAGGCACTGAATGTCGAGCTCGAAGCCGGGTTCGACGAACGGGAAATAGCCGGGCCGCAGCCGCACCGTAACCTCACGCTTGAAGATCGCGGTGAGCAGGGTCTTCATGAAATACAGCAGGTGCGCCACCGAGACTTCCCGATCCACCATCATGCCTTCGAGCTGGTAGAACGTGTGCTCATGCGAGGCGTCCACGCTCTCATTGCGGAACACGCGCCCGGGCGCGATCATGCGCAGCGGCGGCCCGAGCCGCTCCATGCCCCGGACCTGTACCGGTGATGTGTGGGTGCGCAGCAGGTTGCCGCCATCCAGCCAGAAGGTGTCCTGCATGTCGCGCGCGGGATGCTCCGGCGGGATGTTCAGCGCGTCGAAGTTGTGATACTCGGTCTCGACCTCCGGACCATCGAGCACGGTGAAGCCGAGCGAGACGAAGAGCGCTTCCAACTCGCGCTGGATGCGCGTGATGGGGTGCAGATGGCCGCGCCGCGGGCCGGGAGCGGGCAAGGTGAGGTCGACCCATTCGGCGTCGAGGCGCGCGCGCAGCGCGGCTTCGGCGAACTGTTGCTTCTTCGTTTCCAGCGCCCCTTCGAGCTTTTGTTTCGCGGCGTTCAGGAGCTTGCCGATGCGCGCGCGCTGGTCCGGCGCGAGCTTCCCCATCTCCTTGCTGAACTGCGATAGCGCGGACTTGCGGCCGAGCGCGCCCACACGAACGGCTTCCAGATCCTCGGGAGTGTTCGCGGATGCGATTCTCGCGAGGGAACGGGACTCCAGTTCCTGTATGGATTCGTTCAGCATTATTGTTGGAATGCTCTATTGTAGCAAGGCCAATGCTGTTCACTGATGCATTTGAGCCGGGCCGTGCCCGGGTTGCTCGCCCACCGGATTTCGGGAGCGGGTTCGTTGAAGGACCTGTCTCCCAGAAACGCCTTCCCGGGTGTTTGCGCTGGTGCGAAGGGGATTTGGCGACAGCTATCGTTTCTAAATCGAAACCACGGCGTTGATCTGGCCAATCATGATGCCCGCGCTGGCCCGTGTCGGACTTCTGGATAGCACGGTGTACGATAAGCCCACCTACCGGCCACTTTCCTGGCGCCACTCTTTCGGAGCACCCGACGACTCGCCCCGAGTTGTGCGGCAGGGTCGTCAAGCACGCGCGCTGCTACGGGTTGATGCCGGCGGAGAGCGTGGAAGCTGCGCCTGCCGGAGACGCCGACCGCCCGCCGTGAGCTGCGGCTGCACGCTTCGCGCGACTTCGCCTACGCGGTGGTCTTCGGCTCGCTGGCCTGGACCACGTGGGACGGCTTGCTGGTGTGGCCGTTCGCCTGCGTGCTGTTGTTCGAGATCGTAGTCACCCTGACCGACTTCATCGAGGAGGATCGCACGCGCAAGCTTCCGGCGGGCGAACGCGTGATGCACGCGCTCATGGGCATCGCCTACGGAGTGTTCCTCTCGTTGCTCTATCCGCACGCGGCCGGGTGGCGGAGACTCGACTCCGGATTCGGCATGGCCGACTACGGTTTCCTGTCGTGGATCCTGACGCTCTTCGCCCTGGGAGTTTTCGCCTCGGGCATCCGCGACCTGGTGGCGTCGCGCAGGCCGGCGCGGTGAGTGCGGTCCGGCTCAGTTCACGGGCTTGAGCCAGCCGTTCAGCTTGAGCCACTCCTCCAGCCGGTCCATGAAATGGTCGGCGCCCCCGCCCCTCTTCGTGAAACCGTGCTGGCCGGTTTGGAAGACGTGCAGCTCGACGGGGATTTTGGCCTTTCGCCAGGCGGTGAAGAGATCGATCGATCCCTGGTATCCCACGGTCGCATCGCCGGCCGCAACCGCAATGAATAGCGGCGGCGCGCCCTCCGGGGCCTCGGCCGGTATCGCACCTCCGGCGTAGATCGGGGCAGCGAAGTCAGGCCGCGCCTCGGGCCGGCCCCATGACCGCCGACATGGTCACCGAGCCGCCCGCGGAGAAGCCGATCATGCCGATGCGGCCGGGGCGCACGCCGAACTCCGCCGCGCGCCGGCGCAACAGACGCACCGCCTGCTGCCCGTCGGCGCAGCCCAGTTCGCGAATGTTCTGTCCGGCCTGCGGCTCCCTGACCGCCGCGCCCCGGCCGGCCCCAGCCTGCGCATCGGGGTTGGTGTAGGTGAGGCGATATTTCAGGATGAAGGCATCGACTCCGGCCTGGTTCAGGGGTTTCGCGATGTCCACTCCCTCATAGCTCATCATCAGGTTTCGGAAGCCTCCGCCCGGCGCCACGATCATCGCGGCGCCAATCGCCTTGGCCTTATCGGCCGGGTAGTGCAGCATCACCGACCGGACCACGTTCTGCGCCATCGGCATTCCGCTCGCCGTGGTAACCAGCCTCTCGCTCCAATCCCAGTTCTCCGATCCCGGCGCGACTCCCGGATAGAGCGGGATCTCGCGCGCGGGCGGCGCCAGTTGCCAGGCAAGGGCGGACGCCGCGACGATCGGCAAGAGAATCGCGAAGCGGGTCAACGTTGTCTTAATGAGGGTTTTCATGGGGAGTGCCTCGGCTTCCGGTTCACTTCCCGGTCCGTATATACTCATCTCCAGATGCCCATCGGTCCCGGCACGAAACTCGGCCCTTACGAGATCGCCAAACAACTGGGCGCCGGGGGCATGGGGCAGGTGTTTCGCGCGCGCGACACGCGGCTCAACCGGGATGTCGCCGTCAAGGTGCTTCCGGCGTCGCTCACCCCCGCACCGGACATGCGCGCGCGGCTGGAGCAGGAAGCGCGCACCGCCGGCAGTCTGAACCATCCCAACATCGTCAGCGTGTTCGACGTCGGCGAGACCGATGGCGGCTTCTACCTCGTCGAGGAGTTGCTCGAAGGCGAGACCCTGCGCGAGCGCCTGGCGGCCGGCGTCATCTCCGCGGGTAAGGCGATCGACTACGCGGTCCAAATCGCGCGTGGCCTGGCGGCGGCGCATGCCCGCGGCGTGGTCCACCGCGACCTCAAGCCGGAGAATCTCTTTGTGACGCGCGACGGCCGCGTCAAGATCCTGGACTTCGGCCTCGCCACGTCCGGGCACGCCCCCGTAAGGCCCGACGACGCTACCATCGTCCTCACGGAGCCCGGCGTGGTGATGGGAACCGTCGGTTACATGTCGCCCGAACAGGTGCGGGCGCAACCCGTCGATTCGCGCTCGGACGTCTTTTCCTTCGGGCTGGTGCTGTACGAGATGGTGGCCGGGGCACGCGCGTTCCGGCGCGAGTCGCCGGCCGAAACCATGAACGCGATCGTGCATGACGACCCGCCCGAGGTGCCCGTTTTGGCTGTTCCCTCGGCGCAACCGCTTGGCCGCATCGTGCGCCACTGCCTCGAAAAAGATCCAGACGCACGCTACCAGTCGATGCAGGACGTGGCATTCCACCTGGAGTCGGTCGCTGCTGTTTCGGGCGCCGTGACGCCGCCGGCAGTGCGTGCCCCCGCGGCGCGTAAACGGTGGCCCCTGCCGGTCGCGGCTCTGGCTTTGCTCCTGGCCGGCTTCGGCCTGGCTGCGCTTTTTCTGGCCCCGGGCAAAGAGACCGTCCCTTCCTACCGCTTCACGCCGCTGGCGACGGACGCCAGTAGTCAACGCGATCCGGCATGGTCGCCGGACGGCAAGAATGTCGCCTATGTGGCGGTGGTTGACGGTGTCTTTCAGGTCTTCACGCGCAGTCTGTCCCAGCAGACGCCCGTTCAGCTTACGAAGGTGCAGGCAGACTGCGCGGGACCATTCTGGGCGAGGGGCGGCGACCGCATCTACTACATCAGCGGAGGCTCCCTGTGGGGCGTGGGAGCAGCCGGGGGAATACCGGAGCGAGTTGTGGACAAGATCGGGGATGCCCGGTTGTCGCCCGACGGCCGCATACTAATGTACCGTGGCAGCCCGAATGGCAAGCCTGGCTTCTGGATCGAGTCGCCGCCGGGCGCGAAACCGGTCGAGTGGGCCGGGCCGACCGCGCGGTCACGCTTTCGGTTCTCGCCGGACGGCAAATCCATCGGCCTCTGGGTCTCCGTTGCGGGAACCCAGGAACTCTGGGTATATCCTTTCCCTTCCGGGAAACCGCGGTTGGTGACCAAAGCGAGAACGATCGAACGCAGTTCGGTCCCGCTGGGGTTCGACTGGCTGCCCGACAGCCGGCGCCTCGTTTTCGCCGGCGGAATCGACCAATCCGCACGCGACCACCTGTTTGTGGCAGACACCGTCAACGGCCAAGTCCGGCCGCTGACCACCGGCACCGGCATGGAAGCGGCCCCCGCTGTGTCGCCCGATGGCACGCGCATCGCTTTCGCCTCGCGCCATGTGGACGACGACATCATCGAGTTGCCGTTGGACGGCTCCGGCACGAGGACGCTGCTGGCGACCTCGCGCAACGAGCACTGCGTGTCGTGGTCGCCGGTGCACCCACAGTTTCTCTTCACGAAGGAACACGAGGGAACCGAGGAAGTCTGGATGCGCAGCGTCGACGAGGGGTGGGAGCGGCCGGTTGCCTTTGCGGCCATGTTCGCCTCCGGGCCAACCAAGCGGGTCTCCGAACCGGTGTTCTCGCCCGACGGCCGTCGCGCGGCCTTCCTCCGCGATCCGGTGGGCATCTATGTGGCAGCCGTCGCCGGCGGCCCACCGGTGCTCGTTACGAATGGGACCTTTCCGACCTGGTCGCCCGATGGAAATTGGATCGCCGTGGGGAAGAGTACTCCTGGCGGCAACAGGCTGGTGAAGGCGCGCGTCGGCGGCGACCCAAACGGGACCGTCATCGGACCTCCTCCCGGATCCCCTCCGGGCGGCTTCCGCCCGACGTGGTCCCCCGCGGGCGACTGGATCTCATGGTGCAACACCAAGGGTGATCTCATCCTCGTGCGTCCCGACGACAGCGAGACCGTCACGCTCGCGCATCTGCCGCGCGTCAGCACGGTGGGCTGGTCGAGAGACGGATCCACCGCTTACGGCCTGGATTTCTCGGTAGACCGGCGCCTGGCGCTTCGGGTGTTCGACGTTCGGACCAGAAAGCAGCTCGCGTCGATCGAGTATGGCGTTTTCCCTGACGTGTCGGCGGTCCACGGCCTCAGCCTGGCGCCCGATGGCAAGAGCTTCGCCACGTCCATCCTCCGCGACACCGGCGATATCTGGATTCTGGAGGGATTCGGAGCGAAGCGCTAATGAAACGCAAGCTGGGACGGCAGGGACTCGAAGTGTCGGTGCTGGGCCTCGGCTGTCTGGGGATGAGCCAATCCTACGGCGCGGCCGACGAAGCGGAGTCGATCGCGACGATCCACCGGGCTCTCGAATTGGGAGTGACCCTGTTCGACACCGCGGAGGCCTACGGGCCGTTCCACAACGAGGAGTTGCTGGGACGCACTCTGAAGGGCCATCGCGAGCAGGTGATCCTGGCGACGAAGTTCGGCTGGCGGTTTGAAGGGAACAAAATCGTGGGCACGGACAGCCGGCCCGAGCGTGTAAGAGAAGTCGCGGAAGCCTCACTGCGGCGCCTGGACACCGACTACATCGATCTCTTCTACCAGCATCGCGTCGATCCCACTGTCCCGATCGAAGACACGGTCGGCGCGATGGCCGACCTGGTCAAAGCAGGCAAGGTGCGGTATCTCGGCCTGTCGGAGGCCGGGGAAAGCACCATCCGCCGTGCGCACGCCGTGCATGCGATCACCGCGCTGCAGAGCGAGTACTCGCTGTGGGAGCGCAATCTGGAGCCGCGCATCATCCCGCTGCTGCGCGAACTGGGCATCGGACTGGTGCCCTTCTGCCCGCTCGGCCGCGGCTTCCTCGCGGGGTCGGCCAGGCGCGCCGAGGAGTACGCGGCCACGGACTGGCGGGCGACGGATCCGCGGTTCCAGGGAGAGAACTTCGATCGCAATGTGCGTGCGGCCTCGGCGCTGCGAAGTCTGGCCGGGGAAAAGGGCGCGACGCCCGCGCAGGTCGCACTGGCATGGCTGCTGCACAAGGGCGACGACATTGTGCCGATCCCCGGCACCAAGCGGCGGAGCTACCTCGAAGAGAATGTGGGAGCAGCGGCGGTTTTGCTGAGCGGGGCCGAGATGGAGATTCTCGATTCGGCGCTGGCGCCCGAGGCAGTGGCGGGCCCGCGATACAACGAGCGGCTGATGGGGTTCATCGACCGCTGAACAACGAGCCGCGGCACGATCGTACGATGTGGGATATCGCGCTGCCTGCGGCATGGCCCGCAAGGGTCAGGTTGTTCACGGGCGGCCCGGCTCCGGCGAGGCTGCGCGGCAAGAGCACGTTCACCGGATCGAGCCGGGAAAGTCGAGCGGGGGCCGGCATATCACACGGGGACGCGTGTGATTTTGAGACGAAACCCCTTGCATAAACCTGGCTTGTAGGCCAGCGTTTAGCCCGGATTTCTCATCGGCCAGGCGTCGGCATGAGTGCCGACGCTGCAAACACGAGTGTTTGCGCCACATCGCCGAATCACACACTGTCGTGCGGCGAACGTGGCGCACGCTCTCAGCGTCGCTCTCAGCGTGCTGCGTCGGCACTCATGCCGACGCCTCTTGCCCACGACCGATGAGAAATCCAGGCTAGCATTGGCGCCCGGACGCGGTCCCGCCACTGGCTGTGAAACCGGCTTGTGGGAGAGTGGAGCGACCGGTGGGCAATCGGGGGCCCAATGGAAAGAAAGCCCACCTACCGGCCACTTTCCTGGCGCCACTCTTTCCGAGCACCCGACGACTCGCCCCGAGTTGTGCGGCAGGGTCGTCAAGCACGCGCGCTGCTACGGGTTGATGCCGGCGGAGAGCCCTCTCGCACAGGGTCCTGAAGGGCGGAGTTGTGGCGGTCAAACGTTTAGATGGGCACGTCTAGATGGCGTTTTCCGCCCGCGTGAAGTAGGATAGGC
>JBGPKH010000244.1:0-11749 GCA_041485845.1 Bryobacteraceae bacterium | reverse complement strand
TCGACGGCAATTCTCCGATGACAAGACCCGCCGGCGTCTACAGCGGCTCGATCACCGGCTCCTGACCATCGCTCAACAACTTGAGAACATCTCAGCTCCGGAAAAATGAGGAAAGATTGGCCGGTCAATCGGCAAGCCTGCATGAAATCTGCCGGGCCTAGATGTTAGCCCAACTTCCACACTACATCTGTAGGAAGTGGCGGTTTTTGAGATGTTTGGGCCTGGATGTCCTGTAATGTCAACGCGGCCGTTCGTAGAATCCGCAAATAGTCACGAATAATGGGAGCCAAATGAGAATCTGCGACCGGCATGCGACGCTATGGGCGCAGCGAGACGCCGACCGTGAAAAACGGTTCGAGGCGAAACTCAAACGGCAGGCCCAACAACGCGGCCATAAACTGGTACCCATCGAAGAAAAACCCGCCGCGTAACCGGCTGAATCGAAATGTTCGGGGAGGGAGTTTTTTAGGAGTCGGGAGTCGGAAGACAGGAGTCAGAATGGCGGCGGCGCGTGTTCGCAGCTCGATGCGGCTGCCACGAGAACAAAATTCTCGTTGGGGCCAAGTGCCTATAGCCAAGGATACTTGAAATCTTGAGGACGGGAGCTTTCAGCGGTCAGCCTTCAGCTTTGCAGGAGGCCCGCGAGCTGCGTTTCAATTCGGTGACGCGCTGGGCCAGTTACGGTTTTGGTCGCCGAGTGGGGCGGACCCGTGGTCCTCGCGGGTCCCCCTGGACCCGCTCTTACCCAACGTTGTGAACCTATACCAAACCCGACTACACCTGGTCGCCGGCCGGACGCGCCGGAAGTTGGGCAGTTAATTTCTTCCGCAGCGCACGGCTGCGTTCTCTGCGAGCGAGCTTGCTTTTTCGTTCGCGGTGGAAGCGCGCTTTATCTCCATTGATGGCTGACATGGTGCCCTGAGAGTAGCAGGTTTTCGACGACCGCGTACGATGGCGGGGTCGCGCTGGTCGCGCTCTCATCGTGAGCGCGACTTGCGCCCGCGGCTGGCGGTCTTCTCCCCGATGGTCTGCCCGTGGGTCCACAGCGGGACAGCGGGCTTCGCCGCGGTCAGCGGGAGCGCGACTTGGGGCCGCGGTTGGCGGACTTCTCCGCGATGGCCTGCTCGTGGGCCCGCAGCAAGGCAGCGCGCTTCACCCGCTCTCATCGTGAGCGCGACTTGCGCCCCGGCTGTCGTTCGGCAGGGTGGGGTAAGGCGGGCCATGCTCAATCCCCCATACGCAGCCGGCGCAACTATTCGCGCTGCCGCTCCATGCGGGCGAGCCGCACCCGCTGACCGCCGGCACCATCCACTACACTGCCGGCCGCCGGCTACCTGATAGCAAACGCATCGTTATTAACGACGCCGAGCCGGGCCACCGCTTGCATTATTACGTGTAGGATTCGCTCCAGTCGCCGCCCCGGGCGATATCCGGCGAGGACATCCGGTTCGACCGGAACGCCGACAACATCGTTGTTCCACCCGGCGGCCGCTTGCTGGCGGCGGCGAAGCAGGATCACAGCCTGCGGCTCCTGCCAAACGACGGGGCAATGAGGCAAATGCCCGCCCGGCCCCCGGCGCGGAAGATGCCCATACGCCTTTCTTCTCACCCGATGGGCAATGGGCGGGCACGTGGGCGGGCCTTCTTCGACAGCGGACACGATTGGGCCGTGACTCCGGACGGCCGAGGCTTCATCCTGATCCGGGAAACGCCGTCGCAATTGACGGCGCGAGAGACTCAACGTCGTAGTGAATTGGTTTGAGGAGCTGCAGGCGCGGGCTCCAACAGGGGGCAGGTGATGCCGCTGTCTGCCGGAACCCGACTGGGCCCATACGAGATCGTGGCGCCGCTGGGTGCGGGTGGGATGGGCGAGGTGTACCGCGCGCGCGATACGCCAGGTGGCCGTGATGAAGCCCGAGAGCGGCAACCGGCAAATTCTGACGCACAACCAAAGATCCCGGCTTCGCGCTGGCGAAGGCGCCTGCCCCACCAAGACGCACGCCCTTGCGGCGATCTCGGCGATCTTTCTCGGGCCGCGCGATAATAGCAGCAATGCAAGACATTCTGCCAGTGCTCTGTTTTATTGGCGGGTTCGCTCTGGCGTGGCTGGTGCTGCGCTGGCGCAAACAGGAAACGGAAGCCGCGTTCAAGGCCCTTTCCTCCGACGCCCTGGCTCGCAATAACCAGGCCTTCCTCGACCTGGCCAAGACGGCGCTGGCGCAAACCCAGCAGGCGGCGCGCAGCGACCTGGAACTGCGGCAGCAGGCCATCGGCGAGATGGTGGCCCCGGTGCGCGTCTCGCTGGAAAAGGTCGATTCCAAGATCCAGGAGTTGGAGAGGGCCCGCTCGGGCGCGTACGCCGCGCTGCACGAACAGGTGCGCAGCCTGGTGGAAACGCAGTCGCAGCTTCGCGCCGAGACCGGCAGGCTCGTCACCGCGCTGCGCACGCCTGGAGTGCGCGGCCACTGGGGCGAAATGCAGTTGCGGCGCGTGGTGGAGATGGCGGGCATGCTGGACCATTGCGACTTCGTCACCCAGACCGTCGTCAGCTCCGAGGAGGCGCGAATCCGGCCCGACCTGGTGGTGCGGTTGCCCGCTGGGAAGACCATCGTGGTAGACGCCAAGACGCCGCTCGAAGCCTATCTGCTGGCGATCGAAGCGGAGGACGAGCAGAGCCGCAAGGCGCGGTTCGCCGATCACGCGCGACAGGTGCGGGCCCACCTCACGGCCCTGGGGCGCAAGTCCTACTGGGAGCAGTTCGACCAGGCGCCGGAATTCGCCGTGCTGTTCCTGCCGGGCGAGTGCTTCTTCAGCGCCGCGCTGGAAAGCGACCCATCGCTGCTTGAATTCGGCGTGGCGCAGAACATCATCCTGGCGACTCCCACCACGCTCATCGCGCTGTTGCGCGCGGTGGCCTACGGGTGGCGGCAGGAGAAACTGGCGCAAAATGCCGCGGAGATCAGCGCGCTCGGCAAGGAGTTGTACAAGCGCCTCTCCGATATGGGCGACCACTGGAACCGCGTCGGAAAGAGCCTGGACCGCGCGGTGGAAGCGTACAACAGCGCGGTGGGATCGCTCGAAAGCCGCGTGATGGTGAGCGCGCGCAAGTTTGCCGATTTGAAAACTGCGCCGCTGGGCGTGGAGATTGCGGAGCTGGAACCGGTCGAGAAGGGGGTTCGGGCGGTGCAGGGAGAGTAGGCGCCCTCCACTGGACGGTCTATCCTTTCTTGACGGCGGGCCTCACGTGGCACTTGCCATTGGTGCAGTTAGCCTTGCTCTCGAAAGCCGTGCCACCGGCTCGATGGCAGGAGCCGCAGGAGGTTTTCTTGTCTTCCGCGTTTTTGTGTGGCGGCTTGAAGGCTAGCGGCGCTTTCGCATCCTGCGCGAACAGCTTGGTATGGCACACCTTGCAGTCGTCCTTCTCGCGCTTGGCGTGGGCCGCGTGGTCGAAGGCGATGTTGCCGGCCTTCGCCTGGATCGTGAGCTTCGCAGGGGGCGTTTTGTTCTGCGCCGGCGCCGTGGTCAAGCCGAGCACCGCCAAAAAGAGGAAACCACCGATTAATTTCCGCATATTCAAACCTGATTCTACCAGATTCGCGAGCGCGATCCGGCGTTACACAGGTGGAGACAATTTAATCGAAGGCGAAGGCGAAAACGACGTGGCAGGCCGGGCTGGACCCGAACCAGCGACCCTCAGCTTGGAAGGCCCGGTCGCGGAGGCTAGCGAATCCGCGTTCTTCCGCGGCCGATAACTCTTCACGGCCTCTAAACGGGCCCGCACACCAGCGTTGACAACTTCTTGACATGGTCCTGACATCCGGGTTTTCCGCTTGCCTCAAGATCAGTTCAGGAGTTGTTAGAAACCGAAATCAAACCGGGCAACACGTTCTATGACTTTTCGGCCGGCGCCAGGACGACGTTGGGCGGCGCCATCGCGATGGCCGTCAACGAATCGAGCAACCTGCTCTATGTGGCCGGCGTCAACCGGACCATCGGCGTCTACGCGCTCAATCCTCCCGCCGCTCCGGCCGCCTTCAGCGTCAACGGCGTCGTCCGAAACGCGCAGGGTATGCCCGCGGCCGGCATCACCGTGAACGCAGCGGGCGCAGGCGGAAGCGCGACCGGGGTCACCGATGCAACCGGGCTGTTCGTACTCACCGGACTCCCATTGGGTACTTACACGGTCACGCCAGTGTCGGCCTCCTTCTCCTTCGCGCCGAATTCGCAGACCGTATCGGTGATCGACCGAAACATCGGCGGGCTCGCTTTCCAGGCCAATCCGCCGATCGTGCAGGTCAGCTACACACTGAGTCCCTGGACGATGATCGGCGCCGGCGTGGCGACCACGGCCACCGTCACGCTGAATCAGCCGGCCCCGGCCGGCGGAGCGGTGCTCACGCTGTCCGCCAGCGATCCGAAGGCGGCCAAAGTCCCCTCAACCGTCACGGTGCCCGCGGGACAATCCTCGGTCTCGTTCCCGGTGCAGGGCAGCGGCGTATCGATCACGACGATCGTAACCCTGGTGGCCCAGTATAACGGTGGGACCGCAAGCGCCAGCCTGACCGTGGCGCCAGGCGGCAAGCTGACCATCACGTCGGCGACATACTCACAGTCGACGCAGGTTCTGAAGGTCAGAGCGAACGACAGCAATCCGCAGGCGACACTCAACGTCTTCCTCGCGTCCAATAATCAATTACTCGGGACCATGGTCAATCAGGGCGGCGGGAGCTACGCGCTCCAAGTCCTGTTCCAGGCGGGCACGCCGGCGAGCGTCAATGTGGTCAGCAACCTCGGCGCCAAGACCGGGCAAGGCGTGACGGTTACTCCGTAAGGGGTGCATCGGGAGAGCAGGCGGGATGGTTCAGCGACCCCCTTCCATTCCGCACTTGCCCTTGCCGGCCCTTGCCGGCCCTTGACCCCGACCCTCCCGATACTATAGGATGCAGGCACAATCCTACGATAGGGAGGCGTTTATGAACCGCCGCAACTTCTTTCAGTTCGCTGCCGGTACGGCGGTAGCGGCCCTGCAAGACAATGCTATCGAGCGCGTCTCGGCCGCGGCCAGCGCCACCAACGGGCGGACGCCGGAAGACGTCGCGGCCGACGAGGACTTCTGGATCGAAGTCCGCAACTCCTTCAGCATCGACCGCAACATCATCAACCTCAACAACGGCTATTGCAGCCCCTCGCCGCGCACGGTGCAGGATGCCATGCGGCGCTACCTGGATTACAGCGACATGGGGCCGTGGCACACCATGGTCAACGTGCTGGAACGCCAGGCGGAGATGGTGCGGCGTAGGATCGCCGCGGCTGCCGGGTGCGATCCCGAAGAGATCGCCATCACGCGCAACTCCAGCGAGGCTCTGGAGAACGCGCAGTACGGCGTCGAGCTGCGCAAGGGCGACGAGGTGCTGACCACCAACCAGGATTATCCGCGGATGCTCACCACGTTCCGGCAGCGGGAGCGCCGCGAGGGGATTGTGCTCAAGACCATCTCCTTCCCCGTTCCGCCGCCCAGCATGGACGATCTTTACCAGCGGTTCGAGAAGGCGGTGACGCCGAATACGAAGCTCATCCTGGTCTGCCACATCACCAATCGCACGGGGCAGATTTTCCCCATCAAGCGCATCTGCGAGATGGCCCACGCGCGCAATATTCCGGTGATCGTGGATGGCGCGCACGCCTTCAGCCAGTTCCCCTACAAGATCTCCGACCTGGATTGCGACTACTACGGCGTGAGCCTGCACAAGTGGACCTACGCGCCGGTGGGGACGGGCTTCCTTTATGTACGGAAGTCGCGCATCGCCAGCACGTGGTCGCTGATGGCGTCGGACGCCCGGCAGGCCGGTGACATCCGCAAGTTCGAGGAGATCGGGACGCATCCGGCGGCCAATCACAACGCCATCACCGAAGCGCTGATCTTCAACGAGAACCTGGGAATCGACCGCAAGGCTGCGCGCCTGCGCTATCTGCGGGACCGCTGGGCGAACCGCCTGACGCACAATCCGAAGTGCAAGATCCTGCACAGCCTGGACCCGGCGCAGTCCTGCGGCATCGGCTTCCTGGCATTCAATGGCGTGGATGCCGCGAAGATCCACGACACCCTGTGGACCAAGCACAACATCCTTACGGCCATGATGGGGCACGAGGAGTACACCGGGCTGCGCATCACGCCGAACGTCTACAGCACGGTGCGCGACATCGATTTCTTCGCCGAGACGGTGGAGAAGGAAGTCAAGAACGCGTAGGCGCGGCGCCGCCTTAGGCTCGCTATAATCGGATTGCTTTCATGAGCCCGACTCTTGTCTCCAGGCCGGCGGCGTCGCACGTTCGGTGGACCGTCTGCGCCCTCCTGTTCTTCGCCACCACCATCAACTATGTGGACCGGCAGGTGCTCAGCATCCTGGCCAAAACGCTGGAGACCTCGATCGGCTGGGACAGCATCCAATACGGCTACATCACTGCCGCGTTCCAGGCGGCTTACGCCATCGGACTGCTGACTGCCGGCCGCCTGATGGACCGGTTGGGGACGCGCTTGGGATACGCGCTCGCCATCACCGTGTGGAGCGTCGCGGCCATGGCCCACGCCGCCGCCGCGTCGGCATTCACGTTCGGCGTGGCGCGCGCCCTGTTGGGACTGGGCGAGGCCGCCAACTTTCCAGCCTGCATCAAGACCGTCGCCGAATGGTTCCCCAAGAGCGAGAGGGCGCTGGCGACGGGCCTTTTCAATTCGGGTGCGAATATCGGAGCCGTGGTGGCGCCGCTCGTGGTGCCGTGGCTGGCTGCGAACTATGGATGGCAGTCGGCATTCCTCGCCACCGGCGCGATCGGTTTTCTCTGGCTGGTCTTCTGGCTTCTGATCTACTCCAAGCCCGAGGAACACCGCACCATTTCGGCGCGCGAGCTTGGCTACATTCAGTGCGACCCGCCGGACAAGGCGACTTCGTATCCGTGGGCCCGCCTCTTTCCCAAGCGCGAGACCTGGGCCTTCGCGCTCGGCAAGGCCATGACCGATCCGGTCTGGTGGTTTTACCTCTTTTGGTTTCCCAAGTACTTGCAGGAGACATTCGGGCTGTCGTTGCAGCAGATCGTGCTGCCGACCCTGGTGGTCTATAACATTTGCAGCATCGGCAGCGTCGGGGGCGGGTGGCTTTCGTCGGGACTGATCCAGCGCGGATGGAACGTGAACAAGGCGCGCAAGACGGCGATGCTGATTTGCGCCCTGGCGGTGGTTCCGGTTTTGTACGCGCCCTATTGCAAGAACCTGTGGGGCGTGGTGGGACTGGTCGGCCTGGCGACGGCGGCGCACCAGGGCTGGTCCGCCAACCTGTTCACCACGGTTTCCGACGTGTTCCCGCGCGCCGCGGTGGGAAGCGTGGTGGGAATCGGCGGCACGGCCGGCGCTCTCGCCAGCGTGGGACTGCAAATCGCTACCGGTTATATCGTCGAGCTGACCCACAGCTATCTGCCGCTGTTTCTGATTTCCGGTTCGGCGTACCTGGTGGCGCTGGCGATCGTCCATTCACTCTCCCCGAGTTTGACACCGGCGGAGCTGGACTAGCTTGGAAGCCGCCTGGGGAGGATTACTGCAAAAATCGCCTTGGACTCAGCCGCCGGCGAAGGCCTGTCCTACAGCGGCGAGAGCATTCCCCTGGAGCCCGAGGACGTCGAATCGCTCCCCCGCGAGAGCACGCCGGAATCGACGGCCGCCGCGCTCACCGGGCAGGCATTTACCGAGGCGGAAAAGTCCTTGCAAACCACAATCGCCGAATTCCTGCGCCTCCCAGACCATGGCCCTGGGCGAGGATGACCGCTGGCGATTGGCGGTCGCCATCGAGGCCGGCCGCGACGATTTGGACAACATCCGCAAGTCCACTGAGTTGTAAGCCAATGCCGGCCATGCGAGCCACCAACTCCCGGACCCGCGATCCACGGACCTCCGTGGTGTATCCTGTTCCACAGGAGTGCCGAATGATCCGTCTGCTGTGCTGTCTGTTCGCCGCGCTCGCCGCTGATGCCGCGACGCCCCTATTCCAGACCTCGTTCGAAAAGCCCAACCAGGGCTGGACCGCCCTGCGGGGCGCCGCCACGCCGGACTCGGCGGTGTTGCACGGGAACAACAAGTCGCTCCGCCTGGAATCCGCCAAGTCCGGCGGCGGCCCCGTGGTTCGTTTCGCGCCCATCGCGCTGACCATCGGCAAGCGCTATGAGCTCAGCGGCTGGGTGCGCACCGAGGACCTCGTAGTCAAGGATCTCGACCGCTCGCCGATCGCCGTCGGCGCCGCACTCACCATGGCTTCCATGCCGTGGGACGTCCACTCGGCCTCCGTGGGCGGCACCGAGGCGTGGACCCGCCTCTCCTTGAAGTTCGTCGCCAGCCGCTCGCAGGACGCGATCATGCTCACCGCCGGCAGCGGAGGCTCGACCCGCGGCAAGGCGTGGTTCGAAGGCGTCAGCCTGGATGAAGTCTCGTCCGCCGATGAGTGGCCCACGAGCGAGGCCGTCCAGACCTTCGGTCCGGCTTACCGTTATCCGTCGGCCGGCTGGATCTACCTTCACATCGAAGGCGCTCCGTACGAGCGCGGCTACCAGCACGGCCACCTGATGGCCCGCGAGATTCCCGAATACCTGGAGCGCTGCGCCGCCGATCTCGGTTCCAAGGAACAGTGGAACCAGTACCGCACCACCGCCAACGCCCTGTTCCTCCGCGGCTTCGATCGCGAAATCATGGAGGAGATGCGCGGCATCGCCGAGGGCGCGTCCGACGCCGGAGCCAAATGGCTCAAACGCCGCATCGATCTCATGGACATCGTGGTCGCCAACGTCACCGTGGAATTGAGCGAGTTGTCGTCCGCCGTTTCCACCACCGCCACCGGCCTCGAAGGCCTGAGCTTCGACAAGCCCGCGTACGCCGGCGGCAAGCGCGATTCCGTGTTGGATCATTGCAGCGCGTTCGCCGCCACCGGGCCCGCCACGCGCGATGGGAAGATGATCATCGCCCACGTCACCATGTGGCCGCTGACCCTTGCCGAGCAGACCAACGTGATGCTCGATATCAAGCCCGCCGCGGGCCACCGCATGCTCATTCAAAGCTATCCCGGCGGAATCGAGAGCGGCACCGACTGGTACCAGAACGATGCCGGCGTGGTCCTCACGGAAACCACCATCCGCCAGACGCCGTTCAACGCACAAGGCGCCCCCGTCGCCTTCCGCGCCCGCATGGCCATCCAGTACGGCGGCAACATCGATGAAGTGGTAAAGCACCTCGGCGCCCGCAATAATGGCCTCTACACCAACGAGTGGCTGATCGGCGACGCCAAGAACAACGAGGTCGCCATGTACGAGCTGGGCACCAACAAAACCAAACTCTGGCGCAGTTCGAAGAACGAATGGTTCGGCGGAACCCCGGGCTTCTACTGGGGCGACAACAACGCCAAGGACCTCGACGTCCGCCTCGAAAACTATCCCGACCCGAAGGGCGCCCCCGACTACATTCCTTATGTTCCACAGCCTCGCGATCTCGCCTGGCAGAATCTCTACCAGAAGCACAAGGGCCAGATCGACGAACAGTTCGCGTTTCTCGCTTTCCGCACCGCGCCGCTGGTCAGCGCGAGCACCATGGACGCCAAGGTGGTGACCGCGGACATGGCGAACCGCATGATGGTGTGGGCGGAATTCGGAAAACCCAATCAGCGCGAATGGGCGCCTCCGCGATTCGGCTATGCCAAAAACGCAGGCCTGTATCCTTCCGGCTACGTTCTGCTCCGCGCGGAAGCGTCCGAGGGCCTGCGCACGGCCATTCAGGAGAACGAAAAGGCCCGCCTCGCCGGCAAGCCGAAGTCCGATGCCAAGCCCCCAGCCAAGGCCGCAACCTTGAAAGATCGCCTGTGGAAGGGCTGGGTCCTGCCGGCTTCCGACGCCGACGCCTGGTTCGTGGGAGGCGCGGCCGGCTACTACCGGATTCTGGAATCGGACGACGTCGAGATGGCGCTGAGCGCGGAGCGCGCCACGTACCGCGGCTTAAAACTCGGCCCCGGGGACGCCATGACTCGCGTTCAGTTGGAGCAGGCCAAGGGCGTGCTTTTTCTGGATTCTTTGCGGCGCAAGATGGGCGACGACGCGTTCCTGAAGCTCATGATCGACTACTTCGCCGCCAACACCACCAAAACGGTAACGGCGCAGTCGTTCCTGGATAAGGCCGGCGTCCGCTTCGACTTCACCGAACCCGCGGACGGCCCTGCTTATCTCGCGAGCGACATCACCCGCCGCCTGGCCTCCGCCGCGATCGTGTATGGCACCGTGCGCGATGCCGGAGCGAACCGCTACACCGCCGAGCAGATGCAGACCCGCTACCTCGATCGCTACGAGAGCCAGGTGCCGGTCTACAAGGATTTCGAAGTTTCCGACGATCTGCTGCGCCATCGCGATGTGGTCTTCGTCGGCCGCCCCGAGGCCAATCCGGCGCTCGCCGCCTGGGCTGAGAAACTCGGCCTCGCCTGGCAGGGCGCCAACTTCAAGATCGATGGCGATGTTCACGCCTCCGAGCGTGAGGCATTAGTGTACGCCGCGAAGAACCCGCTCGACGCCGGGCACATGGTGCTCACGGTGGCGGGCAACGACGCCCTGCGCACCGTGAAAGCGGCACGCCTGGAAGCACCGGCCGAGTATGTCCTGCTCGATGACGGCAATCCGCCGCGGAATGGCTTTGTCGGCCAAGGCGCAGCCGTCGCCGAGCAGCGCCCGGGCCGCCGCTAGAGTGGGACAGGCCTCCTGGCTGTCCTGCTTTCCACCGTGACCATCCATTCTGAGCCGTGACCATCCATTCTGAGCCGTGACCAAAGGGAGGTCCCGATGGGCCGCGGCGGCCCACCAAAGGGCATGAAGACGCGGCCGGTGCGGGTCGGGTATTTTCGCCGGTTCTTCGCCGCGTCTTCAACCGAGCGGTTGTCATTTTGTCGATCTTGCTACAATCGAGATAGAGTGCCATCCGAGTCTGCCGGTCTCTCTGAATCTGTACCCGCGCCGTGTCCCCCCGATCCGGTGGAACAGTTGTACCGCGAGCTGGAAGCCAAGATTCGCGAATACCGGCCCAAGGACGATCTCACCGCACTCGAGAAGGCCTTCCGATTCGCCAGCCAATACCATGAGGGACAGACTCGCGATTCGGGCGAGCCCTACCTGGTTCACCCCATCATGGTGGCCCACATCCTGGCCGACATGCGCATGGACATCGTCGCCATGGAGACGGGACTGCTGCACGACGTGGTGGAAGACACCAGTGTCACGGTCGACCAGGTGCGCCGCGAATTCGGCGAGGAGGTGGCGCGTTGCGTAGACGGCGTCACCAAGCTGACCAAGCTCGATTTCTTCTCGGCCGAGGACCGGCAGGCGGAGAGCTTCCGCAAGATGCTGCTGGCCATGGTCGAGGATATCCGGGTCATTATAGTGAAGCTCGCCGACCGCATGCACAACATGCGAACGCTCGGCTACCTCAACCCGGAGCGGCGCGAACGCATCGCGCGCGAGACCATCGAAATCTATGCGCCCATCGCCCACCGCCTGGGAATGGGCAAGGTGCGCGGCGAGCTGGAAGACCTGGCCTTCCAGCACCTGGAGCCCGACGCCTACCAGGAAATTCTCCAGGCCATCGAGTCGCGCCGCCACTCCAACGAAGAGTTCCTCAACGAAATCCGCCTGACGGTGGACGCCGAGCTGCGCCAAGAGGGAATTCCGGCGCGCATCGACGGGC
>JBGPKH010000243.1:0-11770 GCA_041485845.1 Bryobacteraceae bacterium | reverse complement strand
CTGGGAATCGGCGATTGGGGGGTAGGCGGCATGGAGGTGTCCATCGGCAAGCTGGCGATTTATACGGCGGCCGGCGGCGTTGACCCCACCCGTGTGATCCCGGTGATGCTGGATGTCGGCACCAACCGGGAAAGTCTGCTGGACGATCCCGCGTACATCGGGAACCGGCACGCCCGCATACGCGGAGAGCGCTACGACGCCTTCATCGACGCTTACGTCAAAGCCGTGACAACGCTGTTCCCGCATGCGCTGCTGCAGTGGGAGGACTTCGCGCCTGGCAACGGACGGCGCATCCTCGAGAAGTACCGCGACCGGATCTGCACCTTCAACGACGATATGCAGGGCACCGGCGCGATCACGCTGGCGGCGGCCATCTCCGCCGTCCGCGCCTGCGGGACGCCGCTGCGCAACCAGCGCGTGGTCATCTTCGGAGCCGGTACGGCAGGTGTTGGAGTCGCCGACCAGATTCGCGACGCCATGGTGCGTGAGGGGCTCTCCAAAGAGGATGCGCCCAGGCGCTTCTGGTGCGTGGACCGGCAGGGATTACTCCTGATCGACATGGCCGATCAACTGCGCGACTATCAGGTGACGTACGCCCGGCCGGCCGCCGAAAGCAAAGGCTGGAAGTCCGGCGGGAATGGAAACGGCGTAGGCTTGGCCGAGGTGGTGCGCCGGGTGAAACCAACCATGCTGATCGGCGCGTCGACCGCCTCCGGCAGTTTCACGGAAGCGATCGTTAAGGAAATGGCCGCGCATACGGAGCGGCCCATCATCTTCGCGCTCTCCAATCCGCCGGCGCGGGCCGAGGCGAACCCGGCCGATCTGATTGCCTGGACTGGCGGGCGGGCGCTGATCGCCACCGGCAGCCCGTTCGCCCCGGTCACTTACAAGGGCCTGACATACGTCGTCGCCCAGGTGAATAATGCCATGCTGTACCCGGGTCTGGCCCTCGGCGCTATCGTCTCGCGAGCCAGCCGGATCAGTGAGGGTATGTTCGCGGCGGCGGCGAGTGCCGTGTCCAGCCTGGTGACTGTGCGCCAGCCCGGCGCGTCGCTGCTCCCGCATATTGACGACTTACGCAGCGTGTCGGTGACCGTAGCGGTGGCCGTCGCCGAGGCGGCGGATGCCGAGGGCTTGGCCGGAGTCAAACTCGGCGACATCGTGCAGCAGGTGCAAGACGCGATGTGGCAGCCGGAGTATCGCCGCATCCAGGCGTCCTGAGGAGGTCGCGAATGGATTGCTTCAACGCCGTGTCGAATACCGTGCACGTGGGACTGCTGGGCCTTGCGGACTGGCTCTATGGTTGTGCGCATCGCAAAACGGCCTTTCCGATCACGCTCCGGCCTGGCGTAGGTGTGGAGGGACCGCATTCCAAGCAGCCCGAAACCTACATCGTCTGCCTGGATTGCGGACGCCACCTCGGCTACGACTGGACCACCATGCGCCTCACCAGGCGGCAGCCTGCGCGGAAGGCGCCCGCTTCCGCGAGTCTGCCTGCCTTGAGCGAAGCAAACCGAGGGTCACGGTGACGAGCCCGCTCTGTTACGGAGCTGCGCGCGTAAGCCAGCGGTTAACTCTCCCATTGGCGCTGCTCTTGATGGCGCTCGCGGCGGAACCTCAGGCCCCCCAACCTTACCGGATTTCCGTGGACGTCGATCTCGTCGTGTTGCAGGCCACGGTGCGCGACGGAAAGGGCCAGTTTGCTCCCGGTTTGCGCCAGCTCGATTTTGAGGTTTACGAGGACGGCGTCCGGCAATCCATCCGGCTGTTCCGGCACGAGGACATTCCGGTCACGGTGGGACTGGTTGTCGATCACAGCGGAAGTATGCGGCCAAAGCTCGCGGAAGTGGTCGCGGCGGCCCGGACGTTCGTCCGCTCCAGCAGCCCCGAGGACCAGATGTTCATCGTCAACTTCAACGAGAACGTGACCCTGGGCCTGCCCGCCGCAATCCGATTCACCAATCGCTCCGATGAGCTCACGCGCGCGATCGCCAATGCGCCTGCCACGGGCAAAACGGCGCTTTACGACGCGGTCGCCGGGGCGCAACGGCAATTGCAGGCCGGCAGCCTCGACAAGAAGGTGCTGATCGTAATCAGCGACGGCGGCGACAACGCCAGCGCCCACAGTCTGGCCGAAGTCTTGAAAACGGCCGGGCAATCCAGTGCCCTGGTGTACACCATCGGCATCTTCGATGCAGACGATGCGGACCGCAATCCGGACGTGCTCCGTCGCCTCGCTCGAGCAACTGGCGGCGAAGCCTTTTTCCCCAGCCAACTGAATCAGGTCGTAGCGATTTGCGAACGCATCGCGCGGGACATCCGCCATCAATACACTATCGGATATGTGTCCAGCAGCGCGGCGCAGCCTGGCGTCCATCGGGCCATTCGAGTGGCCGCCCGGGCGGCCGGGAAGGGCAAACTCTTCGTGCGCACTCGCTCCGGTTACATCGCCGGCGGTGCATCGCGGCCAGTCAAAGAGGAGGCCCCCAAATGAGGCTCGTGGTTCCCCAACAGCCGCTGAGGCGGCTTCTACGGTGGACCGAGCGCGGCCTCTTCGCCGGGGCGATCGCGATGTTCGCTTACTGCGGGTTCGTTCTGATGGACACCTGGGTCTTTCAAAAAGCCGGGCGCCGCCAACTCGAGCGGCTGCTGGCTGTCCGGCAAGAGGAGCATGGCGGAGCAGGTCAGCGCGCGGCCCCCACTTCATCGGACAACTCGCCGCCGGTCGCGATCGGCGGCCTGATTGGCCGCATTGAAATTTCACGCCTCGGCCTCTCTGCCATCGTCATCGAGGGAACCGGTAGAACCACCCTCCGGCGCGCGGCCGGCCATATTCCCGGCACGGCACTTCCGGGGCAGCCGGGCAACGTTGGAATTTCCGGGCACCGCGACACGTTTTTCCGCCCGTTGCGAAACATCCGGCGGAACGACGTCGTTACGCTCACCACGTCGCTCGGCGAGTACCGTTATCGCGTGGTGTCCACCAGGGTAGTGGATCCACACGATGTCGCGGTGTTGGATCCCAGCGCAAACGAGATCCTCACCCTGGTCACCTGTTATCCGTTTCACTTCGTTGGTTCCGCCCCGGACCGGTTTATCGTTCGGGCCGAAAGGTTGGAAATTACGGCTCGATCGCTACCTGCACGCGATTGCTCTCTTGGCCGTCCGCGCTGACATAAAGCTCGGACAGCCCGGCATTGGTGATCGCCGGCAGTTGCACTTCGATCAGGTAGAACCCGACGTATCCCGGCAGCAGAGTGGCGCGTGTCACCTGTACCGGAGACCGGTCCAGGTAAACCCGAACCGCGGCCGCCACCGCCGGCGGATCCTCCATCGGAGCCGCCATTCCCGTGGGCCAACCGGGCTGAACCCTGCCCATCCCCGTAGCCCATATCTGAATGCGGCCGCCCGGGTGCGCCGGGCTGCGCAAATCGAGCGGCAGGCCGGTGTCGGCGTCCCACAGCATCGCCGCGCCGTCGGGGCCCACCAGGATCCCCGGCGAAACCGCCTGTACCGCCACATCCCGCGTCACCCGGCCGCTGGCCGTCTGCAGCGCCAGGGCCACGCGCGGCCCCACCGCTTCAAACGGCACCTGAATCTGCGAATCGTTCCCCAGAACATTCAACACCGGATAATCCAGGTTGCCCCCGCGCGCTGCGCTCACCCGCCCGCCGATCACGCTCAACAACCCGCCCGGCGCGGTCGCCCGCGTGCTGTAATCCGCGGCGTTGACGATCCGGAGGTTGCGCAGGCGGTGAGGCGCCGCCGTGGCGAAAACACCGTAGCCATCCAGCGCGCCGTATAGTTGCACGCCGGCAGGGTCCAGTCGAACGTCCGTGGCGGCTGCGGCCGGCAACCGTTCCGAGAGACTGGTCCAATTGACCGCGTCGGAGCTATTGTTTTCCAGGTCGGTATGCGTCCAGAAGATTCCCTTCTCGCTGGCCACGTACAGTGCGCCCGCCGCAAAGTCGGCGGCGATGCCGTGGACCGGCGATTCGGGAAGGTTGCCGTCCAAGGCATCCCAGAAGTAGCCGTAACCGTAGTTGGTGGTGCGCAGCACGTGCGGCCCCTTGCCGCTCAACGCGGCCAGCGCCACCTGTGGCCGGTCGGGATCCACAAAAATACGCTCTACCCGACTGCCGTTCGCCGGTCGCGTCAGGTTGAACTCCCGGCCATCGATCGAAACCCAGATCCGCCCGTCGGAAGCCCCGGCATAAATCACGTGACTGGCCGAACCGATTGCCGTGATTTCCGCCCCGGCCAAATCCGCGGCCAATGCCGTTGCGGCCCGCTGGATCTCCGCCGCTTCGTTTTCCGCCTCAGCCGCCCGTACCGGGTACCAGACCGAGGCCCCCGGGGGCAATTCCAGCGTGCCCAGGTGGTCCACCTGGATCCGCGTTCCGGCAACGCCGCTAGGCGTGGCAAGGATTCGCCTGACTGGCAGGTTGGGCAGGGACTGGTTCAGCCCGCTCCAGGAACGCCCGCCGTCCATCGACCGCCACACGCCATAATCGTTGGCCACTACCAACTGATCGCGATCGGCCGGCGGCGGCGGAACGGCCACGGCACGCTGCCCGGTGCCCACCACGGCAACCGACTTGAACGCCGTGAGGTTGGTCCAGGATCGTCCCTCATCTTCGGAACGGAACAATTGCCGCCCCAGGGCATAGATCGTGGTGCGGTTGTAGGGGGTCGCGATGACGTTGGCGCCCGCTTCGGGGACGCGGGCGGCTTGCCCCCCAGCCATGCGCGGCGGCACGGGAGCGTCGGCCACCGGAAACCACGCCTCGAAGTTGGCGGTCTGGAAGATCCTGCCCGAGGCCGTGCGGGCATAAAGGACGGATCCGTCGGCGGAAAACCACACCCGATCCATGGGTCCGGTAGCCGGAGCCGCCAGCATCAGTTCCACTGCCGGCCCGCCGACCCTCCGCCAATCCGTTTGCGCCGGCGCGGTCAGCGCCCCGGCCAACGCCAGGGTGACAACCCACACCGGAACACGCACTGTACCTTTATGACACACAGCCGAGTCCCATTCTAACCCATTTCGCGTCCGGGCCGAGCCAACAAGCTGCTGAATTTGCATACCTTGTGAGCAAATTTTAATTTCGGCCCCCTACTTGCCATGCAGTTTTGATGCTAGACTTGGGAAGGCGTCGCATCGGGCCTAGGTTTCAGACGCTCAGGTCTTGAAAGCGTTAGTTATGCTCCGGCGGTATACGCTCTCGCGGAACGTGCGCGCGCTGCCCGCGGCAGTCGCGCTCGTCGTGTGTCTCGCGCCGCTCGAGGCTCAAAACTACAAAGCCACGGTAGTCGAACAACTGGGACAGGTGTCGGTTCAGGCCGGCGGATATTTCACGCCCTTATCCAAAGGCGCGCCGGTTTCCCCCCAGCAGTTGATCGTAACCGGCCCCGATGGCTACGCCAAATTCCAGGTCTCCGACGGCAGCACGTTCGAAGTCTTCAACAACGCGCGCGTCGTATTCCGCGAAAACCTGGGAAACTGGAAAGATCTCCTGAATGTCTGGATCGGGCGCGTCAAGGTCTTCATTCAGCACGAGCCCGGCAAGCCCAATCACAATGAAGTGTCGAGTCCCACGGCCGTCATTTCCGTCCGCGGCACGGTGTTCGACGTAGTGGTCGAGGACAGCGACGGCACCACCTACGTCACGGTCGACGAGGGAATCGTTAACGTGCGGAATTCTACCGCGGCCGGCAACATCGTGCAACTCTTGCAGGGTGATTCCATCCGCGTCTTCAAGGGCCAGCCGTTGCTCGGCCGTCAGATCGACAAGGGCAACGCTATCCGCCTCGCTCTCAAAGCTGTAAGGGACGCGGTGTACCAGGCTCTGGTCCAGGCCCGCCAGGGTGGCGGCGGCAGTCCGATCCCTGGCGGCGGCGGTTCCCAGGGCGGCACGCAGGCCGACAAGGGCAAGGGCGGAACTACCACGGCCCCCGGCTCTCCTCCACCGCCTCCTCCCGGTGCTCCACCTCCTCCCCCGGGCGGTGGCGGACACTAGTTTTTGTTTCCCGCAGCACGTTTGTATGTAGGGCAGCGCCATGCGCGGCCCCGAATCTACGTCACGCATGACCCCCGTGATAGATTGAAAGGGTGGTCCCCTCTACCGCCCTCCGAGGACTCCTCATCTTAGGCTGCGTTGCGGTCACCTGCGCCCAGACGCCGGCAACTCCCAAACCCCGTGCCGGTCTGGAAGCCGACTGGGACATTGCCGCAGTCCTCCAGGAGATCGGCGTTCACGCCAATCGCCTCACCACGTTTCTGGACAAGATCGACGCCAAAGCTTGGGTGGCGAAAGGCGCGTCCGAGACGTACGACGAACAGCTTCAGTCCAGTAAGGATCAGGCCCGGGCACTCACCGCGGGAGCCGTGGCGCTCGCCGCCAACCCCGAGAAGCTCTCGGCTTCACTCGAGGTGTATTTCCGTATCCACGCCCTGGAGACCATGCTGGCCTCCATCGAAGAGGCCATCCGCCGATACCAGAGTCCCGCCAACGCCCAGGCGCTCACCATTCTGGCGGCGCAGAACGACGGCAACCGCGACCGCCTGCAAAGGTACATCGTGAACCTGGCCTCCGAACGCGAGCAGGATTTGCTGGTGATGGACCGGGAAGCCCAGCGCTGCCGCGGCATTCTGACGCAAGTGCCGCCCAAAACCCAAGGGCCGCCCAGACCCACGAGGAAGAAATAGGTTCCGACATGCCATTCACGTGCAGCATCTGTGGAGAGGAATCCACGCGAATCTGCGCCCGCTGCACCAAGGACGCCTGCAACAATCACCTATGCGAAAAATGCCAGCGATGCAGCGACTGCTGTGAATGCGAGGTGACGCTCACGGATTCGGCAAATGGGACGCCGGCCGGCACCGCCCGTTCCGTTTTCCGCGCCGCCGCCGAGCCCGAGCCGCCGCCCCCGCTGCCCGATCCCGATCCTTTCCCGGAAGACGAACCCGAACCGTCGGCGCCGTAACAGGTGGGGCAGGGGCTTTCGCCAGGCTGAAGCGCCTGCCAACCGGTTTTTTCACGGCCGGTGCGGTTACCGAGCGGACGGTACGTTACAGAGCCGCCGGTGCGTTACCGAGCCGCGACCGCAAGGAGCGGTTTCCGGCCACTGCCGGTTACCGCGGTTCGACGACTCGGTTAAAGAACGCGACCGCGTACTTCCACGCCAGATAGTAGATGGCCATCGCCATGGGAAGGATCGCCGCCGCCTGCCGCAGGGTGTAGAAGCTTAAGTCCAGCACGGATGCCAGCTCGACACCGGCTGGAACGAGGATCAGAGGGAGCAGCGATCCGAAAGCGCCAATCGAGACACGTCTGCGCAATCCGAGCGACGTGTAGAGCAAGTTCCACAGCCCCCAGAGGTTCGGCACAATCGCCATCGGAAAGACGATCGCGCTCCCCATCCCCGCCGGACCTCGCCCGGTGAAGTGAATGAGCAGGTAAGCCGCCAGCACCAGCAGCAAGAACCAGCTCGGCAGCAGGACACCCGCCATGTATGCGCGTAGATAAGGGTGGCTCTTCATTACGTCCTCCGTCAAAGGTGGTACAACATCGCTGTCAGCAACTCGGGAAAAATCGCGAACGTGACTGCGGCCAGACCCGCCAGGATTGACTCGAACCACCCGAAAGTCACCGGGCTCTCTTCCAACCGGCGCAGCACACGGGGCCAAAGATCTACCTGTAACTCCGGGCCGTTCCACGGAGGCAGTCGAGACCTCAGTTGCTTGCGGATGAATTCGAGTTCGCGATCGTCGTGGTTCATGGCCGCATCCCCATTCTTTCAAGACTCGTGCGCAGGAGCGCTACCGCCCGCCCTACCCTCATCTTCACGGCACTCAGCGAGATGTCCAGCGCGTCCGCGATTTCCTGGTATGGGCATTCCTCGATCAGCGCCAGGTTTGCCGCCACCCGAAGCCGTACGGGAAGGGAGAAAAAGGCTCGCGCGATCTGGTCGCGTACCTCGCCTTGCACTACAGGGTCGGGGCCGGAACACCGTGTGGCTGGTGTCACGGGTTCGAGCAGTTGGCCTGTCGATTCCCGGTGATCGATCGATTTCAGGTAGTCGACCGCCACGCGGGTAGCGATGCGCCGCGCCCATGGCCCGAAGGGACGGCGGGCATCGAACCGATTTCGGTGACGATAGATGCGCCAGAATGTTTCGACCGTCAATTCCTCCGCCACCCCGGGGTTCCGCACCAGGCGAACGATCCATCTGTAAACTTCGCTTTGGTATTGCCGAAACAGTGCTTCAAACGCGTCTTGATCGCCGGCCCCGAACTGCTCCAGCGTGTCCATGCTTTCCTTAAGGTGTATCAAAATTGGGTGTATCAAAGCCGATGAGTGGTTGGCCCGGCTATTGCTTCCGAGGTAGATCGCGGAATCCAGCGCGGTGTACGCCGACAGTACTCATCATAATCGGGACCGAACTTGCTTCGTAGGGCCGCCTCTTCATAGAGGACCACCAGCAGATGGAACAGCAACCACCAGGCCGGCACAAAGAGAACAATGGAAGGCGACCGCTGGTACAGGCCAAAGCCCAACAGGAGGAGGCCTCCGCCGATGTACATGGGGTTGCGGGCATAATGGTAGGGCCCCCGCGCAACCAATCGTCGCGGCGGATCGAATAGTGCGGGAGTGCCACGGCCTTGGACGACGAACTCGCCAATGCACCATGCGGCCACCACTCCGCCCAAAGCCAGCACCAGTAGTCCCGCCGCGCGGCTCCACCCCGGCAGCGGCCCGCCCAGCACATCGTCAAAGGGCCGCAGGAGCCCGGCGATCCAGGACCACAGCCACAGGAACCCACCCGCAAACAGAGCCGATCGCAGCGCCACAAACGTCAGAGTCATAGAATCTCCAGCCTCACTACTCTTACGAGTGGTGGAGGTCCGTGGTCACATTTTTTGGTTCAGCGGGATGCTGCCGGTTCACGCCAGATCGACTTTCGCCGCCTCATGGCTGGCATTCCAGCCGGTGGTCTTATGAAAACCGGTGGTCTTATGAAAAAAGATGATCGGAATCGCGCCCGAAATCCGCAATTGTCAGTAGAGGGACGTGAATTCGGAGCGGCCGCTCTTCCGCGTGGCGGTATACGGATCGGAATTGCTGGCCGGCCTGAACTCCGCACGAAGAATTCCTAACAAACCGGTGCGGCTGAGACGGTTGGATTCCTTCGCCCAAACCAGAATGAAAGAGGAGACCGATGAACCTTTCGATGGTGGTATACGACAAAAACGGCGCAACGCGAGGCCAACTTCGCATGCAGCTCGATTTCGGGGGCACAAAGTGGAGCCTGGCTGAAGACTCGGGCAAGTTGTGGACCAGGATCGGAGCGTCCCAGTCGGGCGCGATGGACGTGAGAGGTACGCAAGTCGGGATCAAGGGCCAGCCCCCCGGCAAACTGCCGCAAGTGGTGCTGCTCCTGTCGAACGTCCCGGAAAACGGCAACGCAAATGCCGGTACCGGGAAGATCGTGACATCCACCGACGAGTCGCTTGCGGACGGCTTCGTCTACTGGATATGCGAGGCGCCCACCCTTTCGCCAATCCGTCAAGCGATGATGGCCGTACTACGGGAGAATGTACCCGTACCGGTCCTGTCCTCAGGTGATCCATTGTTCAAGAAGCTCACCGGCTACAACACGCAAATGTTGCTGGATAACTACTGGGAGCCGGAGAACAAGAATCCACCCTGGCCGGAAGGCAAGCAGCCGCCGAAGAACACCACGTTTACCACCTGCAATCTGACTCTGGGTTGTCTGGCCGGGAAGTTGGGCGCACGTCTGGGCAAGAAGGTCGGCCGCTGGCTGAGCGCCGGCGTGCTCCAACTGGATTGGGCCGCCAAGGATGTGCCGGGAAGCTGGATTCCAAGCAGTAGCGGCGGCACGCCGAAGGTCGGTGACTTTTATTCGAAGCCGGATGGATCTCAGGTATTCGGGCACGTTGGGACCATCGGCGAGATTACCGAGCAGGGAACGTGGGTCGCTGTCGATGGTGGCCAGGGCGGCTACAGGAGCGCCAACAAGAAGGACTTTATCAAGCGGGTGAACCGCGGCAAACTCGAACCATCCCGAATGAACGGCTGGGTCGATATCGATAAATACTTCGCATAGCATGCGGAACGGAAGGGGAAGGGACCCAGTCGCTCTCCATATGTCAGCGGCATTTTGCACTACTTCACATTAAACGTAGATTCCCGCTCGCGCTGCGGCCCGTTCCGGAATTTGCAGCGCATCGTCGGCAGGTGTACATCGGGAACCAGTGCTTCACGTTCACCGGCTTGAGGAATTCCCGACGAGCGATCGTCTGCATTTGTCTCATCGCAACTCCAGGCGGCCGCTTGTTGACGTGCGGGCTAGTGGCGCGCCCGGGCGATTTCGAACGGCCAACTGACCCCGATCGTGAGCGCTCCGCCCGCATGCGTGTCGGTGCCGGAGACGTAGTCGTTGTAGAACGCGAAGACATCCAACTGCGGGAATGAGTAGGAAAGGCCTCCGCCAGCCCGGAAGTTGTTGTCCCGGCGCATACGATCCGACTGAGCCAAACGTTCCGGCGTGTTGAGTTCGCCAGGGGGAACCAGGGGGTAAGGCGGAAGGGATCCCAAACGCAGCCCTCCGTGGGTCCGCTGCCACGACGCAAAGCCGCGCGCCGCGAGCTTTCCCTTCAGCAGCACATACGTGCTCTCCACGCTGGCATTGCTGCGGTTGTCTGGGATGTCGAGCACACGTTCGACGAAGGCGTAGGCATAGCGGCCCTGCACCGAGAGGTTCCGGGAAATCCAATCCAGGCGTTGCCCGGCGTCTATCGCGATCCGCACTTCCTTGAGGTTCTTGCCCACTGCGGCCTCGCCCCGGTATTCGTAGTTGTGGCTGGGGAGTCCCACCGACAGGGACGGTGTCAGCGCAAAGGCCCCGTGAGCCGCAGTCACGACGTTGTAGCGTGCGGTGAATCCCCAGTCCTGCCAGCCCGAATTCCAACAATGGCACTGATCCTTGGGCAAATAAAGGAACGGTGGCGGGGGAGGAGAGAGAGCGGTGTACTTTCCGAAAACATAGGGCAGGCCGGCAACCAAAGACAACCGGTTGGTGACAGCATACTCGGCTTCGAGATATAGCCCCATGTTGAGGCTCTGCCCGCCTTCCCTTAACAAACCATCGCTCAACCGGTGCCCCGTGTTCGAGATCCTCTGGTAGCTCAGGGTCACGGAGCCTGCGCCCGCCCCTGGAACCCATGCCTGGGCCGCAGCCTCGCAAGCCAGCCCCAGGAAGGCGATCGCGAGCGGGAGAGCTCGGCAGGACCGCCAACGCGTCCGGCCCATGTCAGGCGGCCGTCTTCGCCTTGGGCTTGGGCCGGGAGGCAAGTGCGTCGGCGATGGTTTCGAGGAAGGCCTCATTCTTGGTAGGGCCTTTGAGGACGACCGGATACAGCTTCCTGGTCTTCTTCAGATCCTCGGCTGTAAGAACGACGGGAAGCACACCGGCACTGCTCTGCACCCGTTGACTGACGGCTTGCGCGTCGGCCATACCCACGAGGACCAGGTCCCACCCGCCGCGGGTCAGCATCGCTTCAAACTCCGCGGCAGTTCCCACTACGGTGGGCCGATAGCCCACGCGGGTGAGCGTGGCGCTAACAGATACGCTGGCAAGAGCCTTGGGCACTTCCGATGAGGGGTTGGTGTAGATCAGAATCGCCGACGGCCCGTGCGCAACGGGGGCGCGCTGATAACGCGTGCCGCGGCTGGAGACCAGGAATTTG
>JBGPKH010000242.1:0-11771 GCA_041485845.1 Bryobacteraceae bacterium | reverse complement strand
CATAATCCGGAACTCGGCATAAGGCCGGTTATGCCGAGCTCGGCATAACCGGCCAATCATGATGCCCGCGCGCCGTTAATTCGTCTTGAATCCTACCGTTAGTTAGGAGCGCGTTGCACAGATTGGACCGGATAAACGCGAATAAACCGGCCAAACTGCTTGACTCTAAGTCGCTTACGCTCGGTTTTTCGCGCAAGCAGATTTGGCTGGTTTTTTTATGTTTTCCTCCCAAGTGGCGCGCGGGGCGAGAGCCCCTTTTACTAGAGCTCAGATCGTCTACACACCGGCCGAGGAACGAAAGCCAGGCTTCCTTATGGCATTTTCCTGTCCGTTCCTCGGCTCGAATGCCGATCCTGGAAACGCTACGTCTCAATATCGGCATCGCGGGCGATCCGACTTGCCAATCCCCGCTTGAGGTCTCGATTTCCGTGAACCGGAATGGAGATGATCTTGCGCTCTCCCGGTTTCACATAGATGTGATGGCTGCCTTTGATGCGCTGTAGGATCCAGCCCTTGGCCTCAATCAAATCGGCACATCTCCGGCCCGCCAACCGGCTTCACAAGGCTACGTCCAGGATCTGAATGTTTGCCTCAGGCTGCGTACAATGTTCCTTCATCACTTCCAGCACACCTGTGATTGCTTCGCGAACGTTAGCCATCAGTTCGTCAATGGATTCACCTTGCGAATAACAGCCGGGGAGAGCAGGCACTTCAGCCCAAAACCCGCCTTCGGCGTCTTCATGGATTACAACGGCGAAGTTTTCCACGACTTGATTCTCGCATAGCTGAGGCGCGCGCAACGTCCAGGCCCATACCACTCGGATGCGTAGTCGCCGAATCGGACATAGGCCTTGCGACGCTGTATCTGACGGCTACTCCAGCGCAACGGCCGGCAAGCCATCGATACCTCCGAAATCGCTGTCGCGGCTGACGAGTGTCGCACCGAGGGCGAGTGCCGTCGCGGCTACCCATAGGTCGTTTTCGTCGAGCGTGAGGCCACGCTGTTGGCGAGCTAGCTTTCAGCAGGTAGGTCACCCCTGTGGCCACCTGTCGAAGGCGCCATGGTCGCGCACCGGCAGCCGGGCTGCCGCAATCGCGGCAGCAAGGTCATCGACGGCCGCAGCGCTTGGATGAGATAGTTCCCGAACGGCCCGTAATACGACTTCGGGCGAACTCACCCTGTCGAAGAGCGAGCGCAGACTCTCCAGAGCAATCTGCTCCACGCTCTTATGCTGCGCGGCAGCAATCCCCTCCAGGCCCCGTGCGAGGTCATCGGGGATTTGAATCGTCATCGTGTTCCTCGAAACCATTGTCTCAACGCGGGGAGCGCCTTGCATCAGGCCGCGCAGGGCGCGGGGAGCCGTGGCCGAGCGGCAAGGCGGCTGCGGACAGGCCGGGAGTGACAGACGACAAAAGGCGATCGTCTGTCCCACTACTTCAGCGACGCGCGGATCTTCACGCGATACTCTTCCGCCTTCTGCAGAATCTGCGCCGCATTCAGCGTGAGAATCTTCGCATCGCGCACTACGGGCTTGCCATTCACCATGACATCGCGCACATCGGACCCCTTGAGCGCGTACACCATCTGCGAAATCGGATCGTACAGGGGAATCGCGTTCGGCCGGTCGATGCGCACCATAATCAAATCGGCGCGCTTGCCGTCTTCGAGCGAGCCGATCTCCTTCTCGAGCCCCAGTGCGCGAGCCCCGCGAATCGTGGCCATCTCGAGCGCCGCGCCCGCCGGCAGGGCCTGCGGGTCCATGGCCGTCACCTTTTGCAGCTTGGCCGCCAGGTCCATTTCCTCGAAAAGGTTGAAATCGTTGTTGCTGCCCGCCGGTCCGTCGGGACCCAGTCCCACCGCGAGATCCAGCGCCAGCATGCGCACCACCGGCGCCACGCCGCTCGCCAACTTCATATTGCTCGAGGGACAGTGCGCTATGCCCACGCCGCGGGCCTTCAGGATCGCCATGTCGGCATCGTCCACCCAGACCGCGTGCGCCGCCAGCGTCCGCCCGCCGAACACGCCGAGCGAGTCCAGGACCTTGGTGGGAGACATGTGCCGCTGCGCCTGTATGTCGTCGTTCTCCTTCTTCGTTTCGGAAAGATGGATGATCAGCGGCGCGTTGTACTTGTTCGCGAGCGCGCGTGAAGCCTTCAGCGTCTCGTCCGAATTCGTGTAGAGCGCGTGCGGCGCCACCGCGGCCACCACCAGCGGGTCGTTGCGGAACCGCATGAGGTACCGCTCGGTAAATTGCAGCGCGTCGGCGGGCGTTTTATTGTCCGCCACCGGGAACCCGATGATGGTCTCGCCGAGCACGCCACGCATGCCGGCTTCCTTCGCGACCTCCGCCACCACGTCTTCGAAGTAGTACATGTCGGTGAACGTGGTGGTGCCGCCGAGCAGCATCTCAAGGCACCCGAGCCGCGTGCCCCAGCGCACGAATTCCGCCGACACGTTCTTGGCTTCCGCCGGGAAGATGTACTTCTCCAGCCATTCCTGGAGCTTGAGGTCGTCGGCGATCCCGCGGAACAGCGACATCGCCGCGTGCGTGTGGGTGTTGATCAGCCCCGGCGCGAGGATCGCGTCCGGACGGTCGAGGCGCTGCCTGGCCTGGAACCGCGCGTCGATCTCGGCCTTGGCGCCCACGCCTACGATGCGGCCGGCGCGAATGGCCACAGCTCCGTTCTCGATCACGCGACGCTGCGCGTTCTCGGTGATGACGTAGCGCGCGCTCCAGATCCAGTCGGCCGGTTCCGCTGCGAGCGCCAACGCGCACAGGAAAAAGCTAAAGATACGAAACATCGAATGGCTTCGGAAAGAGATCTTTCAAACGATACGTTTCGGTCTTGCCGTGGAGATTCACCAGCACGATCTCGACGTCGCCGCAGAATTCCCACAGGATCTGCCGGCACGCCCCGCACGGCGGCGTGAGTACGTCGGTATCGGCGGCAACCGCCACGCGCCGGAATTTCCGCACACCCTCGGAAATGGCCTTAAGCACGGCCACCCGCTCCGCACAAACGGTGAGCCCATAGGTGGCATTCTCCACGTTGCACCCGGTATGAATACGCCCGTCCACATCTTCGATCGCCGCACCCACCAGAAACTTCGAAAACGGAGCAAACGCATTCAAGCGAACCGCGATCGCGGCAGCAACCAACGGATCACTCATGGCCATAGTCCCTGGATCGGACCACCAGTGGTTGGCAGGCGAAAGCGCCTGCCCCACAAGAACGACACGTGGGACAGACGCTTTCGTCTGTCAACCCGGCAATCTCAGCGATCTCTGCCCTCACGCCGGAGCCCTCTCCCCCGCCTCCAATCTCGGCAGCAGGGCCTTTAAGAACCGCACCAGCGTGTCCCGCACCATGGCCCCCGTCTCGAGCACCTCTTCGTGACGGATCTTCTGCGGCAGAATCCCCGCCGCCATGTTGGTCACGCACGAGATACCCAGCACCTTCATTCCCATGTGATTGGCCACGATGGCTTCGAGCACCGTGGACATCCCCACCACGTCCGCCCCGATGGTCCGCAGATACCGGATCTACGCCGGCGTCTCGTACGACGGCCCGAGCATCGCCGCGTACACGCCCTCGCTCATCGGAATGCACAACTCCGCCGCCACGGCTTTCGCCGTATCGCGATAGGCCCGCGAGTAGGCTTCCGACATGTCCGGAAAACGCGGCCCCAGCGAATCGTCGTTCGGCCCCACCAGCGGATTCGATCCCTGCAAGTTGATGTGGTCGGAAATTAGCACCAGCCCGCCGCGTTCCAGCGCCAGGTTGATCCCTCCGGCGGCATTCGTGAACACCATCGAGCGCACGCCCAGCGACCCGAGCACGCGAACTCCGTACGTCACCTGTGCCGGCGTGTTGCCTTCGTACAGGTGCGCGCGTCCCGCCATCACGGCCACGTCCAGCTCGCCGAGCTTGCCGATCGCCAGCCGGCCCGCGTGGCCCACCGCCGTAGCCGGCGGCCAGCCCGGAATCCCGGCGTAAGGGATCTCCGCGCGCTCGCTCAACTCGTCGGCGAACGCGCCCAAGCCGCTGCCCAGCACCACGCCCACCGACGGCCGCAACGCCGTGCGGCTCTCGATGTACCGCTTCGCTTCGTCGCTCACAACAACATCCCCGCGATGCACGCCGACATGAAGTTGGCCATGGTGCCCGCCATCATCGCCTTCAATCCCAGGCGCGCCAGGTCGGACTTGCGCGAGGGCGCCAGCGCGCCGATTCCGCCCACCTGGATGGCAATCGAGCTGAAATTTGCAAATCCGCAGAGCGCGTACGTGGCAATCGTAAAGGACCGCGGATCGAGCGCGGCCTTGATCTTGCCCAGATCGATAAACGCCACGAATTCGTTCAATACCATCCGCGTGCCCAGCAGGTTGCCGATCGCCGGCGCGTCCTTCCAGCTCACACCCAGCAGCCACGCCACCGGCGCGAACACCACGCCGAAGATCTGCTGCAGCGAGGCCGGCACCCAACCCAGGAACTTCATCCCGTGGATGCCGCCCAGGATCCCGTTCACCATCGCGATCAGCGCCAGAAACGCGATCAGCATGGCAGCCACATTGAGCGCCAGGTGCAGGCCGTCGCCCGCTCCCTGCCCCGCGGCATCGATGACGTTCACCGCCGTGCTCTCGACCTTGACTTCCACTCTTCCCGACGTCACGGGCTGGTCCACTTCCGGATAGAAGATCTTCGCCAGCATGATCGTCGCGGGCGCCGTCATGATCACCGCCGTCAGCAGGTGCTGTATCTCCACCCCGGCAATCATCACGTACGCCGCCATCACCGATCCCGAAACGTGCGCCATCCCGCTGGTCATGACCGTGAACAGCTCGGATTGCGTCAGGCCCGCAAGGAAAGGACGAATGGTCAGCGGCGCTTCCGTCTGGCCCATGAAAATGCTGGCGGCCACATTCAGCGATTCCGCCCCGCTCGCCCCCATCACCTTCTGCATCACGATCGCCATCCCCTTCACTACCCACTGCATCACGCCCAGGTAATAAAGGATGGAGAAGAACGAAGCGATAAAGATGATGATCGGCAGCACCTGAAAGGCGAAGAGCACGCCGTATGGTCCCGATTTCATGCCCAGCGGCCCGAACATAAACTTCGCGCCCTCCTCGGTGTAGCCGAGCATTGCGTTGACGCCCACGCCAATGGCCTGAAACAATTTGCCGAAATCCGTTTTCAGCACCAGCAGCGCAAAGGCCAACTGAAGTCCCATGCCCCACGCGATGATGCGCAGCTTGATTTCGCGTTTATGAGCGGAGCAAAGCCAGGCGAATCCCAGGATAACGATGAGGCCCAGCAATCCCGTGAAGCGGCCCATTTACCCTACGACTTCCAGGATAAGCTCGCGCTCATCGGGCTTCTGCCCGGAGATCTTAAACGCATCCTCCACCATCTCCGCGGCTTCCTCGACGCGATCTTCCTTGGTGTAGTACAGGCGGCAGAGCACCGAGCCGGCGTCCACCTTCTCGCCGATTTTCACTTCGAGGATCACGCCCACCGCCGGATCGATGGAGTCTTCCTTCCGGTCGCGTCCGGCGCCGATCAGGTTGGATGCCACGCCGATATCCTCCGCAAGGATGGACGTCACGTAACCGCCGCGCGGCGAGGGGATCTCGCGCATCCCGGTAGCGTTCGGCAACAGCTCGAATTTGTCGAGCGCCTGCGCGTTGCCGCCCTGAGCGGTCACCACCTGCTTGAACTTCCGGTATGCGGTCCCCTCCACCAGGTGCTTCTCCGCGAGGCGGCGCGCCTCGTCGAGCGACGGCGCCTTCTTGCCGAGATAGATCATGCGCGCGGCCAGCTCGATCGAGAGCTTCGTGAGGTCCGCGGGGCCCGCGTTCTGCAGCGTTTGCGATGCTTCCATGACTTCGAGCGCGTTGCCCACCGCGTATCCCAACGGCTGATTCATGTCGGTGATCAGCGCCTGCACCTTCTTGTCCATGCGCCGCCCGATTCCCACCATGGTCTGCGCCAGGCGCCGCGCCTCCACCTGCTTCTTCATGAACGCGCCGCTGCCCACCTTGACATCGAGCACCAGCGCATCCACGCCTTCCGCCAGCTTCTTCGACATGATGGAAGAAGCGATCAGCGGGATCGATTCCACCGTCGCCGTGACGTCGCGCAGCGCGTAGAGCTTGCGGTCGGCCGGCACCAGCCTCTCGGTCTGTCCGATAAAGCAGAGTCCCAGCTCGGCGAGCTGTTTTTCGAATTCCTCGGCGGTCAGGTTGGTGCGGAATCCCGGGATCGATTCGAGTTTGTCGAGCGTGCCGCCGGTGTGGCCCAGCGCGCGGCCGGACATCATCGGCACCACCACACCCGCCGCCGCGGCGAGCGGGGCTACAATCAGGCTGGTCTTATCGCCGACTCCCCCGGTGGAGTGTTTATCCACCTTGATGCCGGGGATACCCGATAGGTCGACTGTGTCGCCGGAACGCAGCATGCATTCCGTGAGGCGGCTGACTTCGCGGTCGGACATCCCCGAGAAGAACACGGCCATCAAGAAAGACGACATCTGGTAATCGGGTATGTCGTCATTGGTGTAACCTACCACCAGGAACTCGATCTCTTCAGGAGCAAGTTCTTCCCCGTTGCGTTTCCGCTGAATCAAGTCAACTGTGCGCATTATGAGACACTTAGCCTACCATCCTAAGGGGTTGAAAGTAAAGCCTAAGGGGTTGAAAGTAAAGGAAAGTCTAGGCGTTGACTCACAATCTGAGATTCGTCGGGCTGATTTCCGACACTCACGGACTGATGCGGGAAGAGGCCCTGCGCGCTCTGGAGGGATCGGACTTGATTATCCATGCCGGCGACGTGGGCCGCCCGGAAATCCTGGAAACCCTCCGCTCCATCGCGCCGCTGGTCGCCGTGAAGGGAAACATCGACACGGGCGCGTGGGCTGCCGGGTTGCCAGCCACCGCGGTGGCGGAGGCCGGCCCGGCGCGGATCTACGTGTTCCACAACATTCAGGATCTGGACCTGGATCCCGCGGCCGCTGGATCGAACGTGGTGGTGAGCGGCCACTCGCATCAGCCGGGTTCCACCGAACGCGGCGGCGTGCTCTACATCAATCCAGGCAGCGCGGGCCCGCGCCGCTTCCGTCTCCCCATCACCGTGGCCCGCCTCGAGGTGGCTGGCTTCTCGCTGACGTTCATCAATCTCGACCCGGCAGCCCCATCGAAACGTACTTGATATCCAGGAACTCCTCGATCCCCCACTTTCCGCCTTCTCGTCCGATCCCCGAATACTTCACGCCGCCGAGTGGCGCCTGCGCCGTCGAAGCTACGCTATCGTTGATCCCCACGATGCCGTACTCCAGCGCCTCGGCCACGCCTATCGCGCGCCCCAGGTCGCGCGTCCACAAATACGCCGCCAGCCCGTAGGTCGTATCGTTGGCCAGCGAAACCGCCTCCGCCGCATTCCGGAACCGCAGTACCGGCGCCACCGGACCGAAAGTCTCCTCCTGCATCACGCGCATGCCGGTGGTCACACCAGCCAGCACCGTCGGCTCGAAGTACAACCCCCCGAGCGGAACGCCGCCGGTCAACACTCGAGCGCCCTTCTCCAGAGCGTCGTCGATGTGCGCCTGAACCTTCGCCAGTCCGCGGGCATTTACCAATGGTCCGATCTGCGTTCCCGTGGCCAGCGGGTCGCCCACCCGCAAGGCAGCCACCGCCGGCGTGAGTCTCTCCACGAACTCGTCGGCGATCTCCTCATGCAGGTAGATGCGGTTCGTGCAGACGCACGTCTGGCCGCCGTTGCGGAATTTGCAGGCGATCACATCGCGGACCGCGGCATCCAGGTCGGCATCCGCGAAGATCAGGAACGGCGCGTGCCCGCCCAGCTCCAGCGCCAGGCGTTTCATAGTGCGAGCGCAGCGTTCATACAGCTTCATCCCCACGGCGGTGGAGCCAGTGAAGGCCAGCACGCGCACCCGCGGATCGTCGAGCAGCACGTCGGACACCGGCACGGGGTCGAGCGCGGGCAGCACCTGAAAGGTGCCCTCCGGCCCGCCCGCCTCTTCCCACAACGACGCCAGGTAGAGCGCGGAGACAGGTGTCTGTTCGGCGGGCTTCAGGATGAACGTGCAGCCCGCCGCCAGCGCGGGAGCGACTTTGCGCGTCACCGTGGCGTGGGGAAAATTCCACGCCGTGATTCCGTAGACGATGCCCGCGGGCTGGCGCGTCACCAGCAGCCGCTTGTGCGGAAACTGGCTGGGCACCATCTCGCCGTACACGCGCTTGGCCTCCTCGGCATACCATTCGACAAAGCTGGCGCTGTAGCGCAGTTCGCCAACGGCTTCCGTCAGGGGCTTTCCCATCTCGATCGCGATGACCCGTGCCATCGCGGTTTCGTGTTCCACCAGAAGCGCCAGCCAGCGGCGCAGGATCGCCGAGCGTTCGTACGCCGTGGTCTGCTTCCACGAAACAAACGCAGCGGCCGCCCGATCGACAGCGCGCCGCGCCTCCTCCGCACCACAATCCGCAACCTGCGCAAACACGCAGTTGTCGATGGGACTCTGCACCGCAAATTTTCGCGCGGTAACCGGCTGGGCCCGCTCCACGAGTTCGGCAACTTCTTCTTCTGTGTTCATCTGCGTTTGTCTGCGTTCATGTGGGGCTGGCGGTCTCTGCCGCCGGCTTTTGCCGCCCACCGAAACCGTCTCTTCTTATTCGTGTTCATTTGTGTTCATTCGTGGCCTGTTTTCTTCTTCACGGCGGGCACAGGCTGCTGCGGCACGTGCCCGCGCCGGTACACCAGGATCGTCCTCCTGAACTCCATCACCACCGTCCCATCCTGTTTGAATCCGGTCGTCTTGATCTCCATCAGCCCCATATGAGGCCGCGACTTCGAATCGCGCTTGCTCAGCACTTCCGTCTGCGCATAGATCGTGTCCCCCTCGAATACCGGCGCAGGCATGCGAACCTCGTCCCAACCGAGATTGACCGCATGCTGCGACACCTCGGCCACCGAGAGCCCCGTCACCAGCGCCAGCGTGAGGGTGGAATTCACCAGCGGCTTGCCGAATTCCGTCTGCGCCGCGTAATGCGCGTCGAAGTGTATGGGGTTCGAGTTCACCGTCAGCAGGGTGAACCAGGTGTTGTCCGTCGCGGTCACCGTGCGGCCCAGCGGATGGCGAATCACCGTACCCACTTCGAAGTCCTCGTAACATCGCCCGCTCATCGCGATTCCCTCCCCGTCAGCTTGCACTTTTCGAGCACCACCCGCGCCATCCGGATATTCGCCGCATCGATCATCTTCCCGTTCAAGCTGGCCGCGCCCCGCCGTTCCGCCACCGCCTGTTCGTAAGCTCGCACCACTCGCTCCGCACGGGCCACCTCCGCGCTCGACGGCGTGAAAATCGCATTCGCTGCGGCAAGCTGGCCGGGATGGATGCACTGCTTCCCGTCGAACCCCATCGACCGCGCAATCCGGCACGAGCGTTCAAAACCCGCCGCGTCCTTGTAACCCGCGTAGGGCCCGTCCAGACAGCGCAGTCCGTTCACGCGCGCCGCGGCCACAATGGCGTGCATCGCCGCGTGCCAACGGTGCCCGGGGTAAATCTCGTCGTACTCGTCCGTTTCCCCGATGCTCGACGAGGGCATCTGCATGGAGGCCGAGTAATCGCCCGGACCGAAGATCAGTGCTTCGAGCCTGGGCGAGGCCTGGCCGATCTCGCGCACGGCGAGAAAGCCCTCCGCCGTTTCAATCTGCGCCTCGATCCCGATCCGCCGCGAAAGCCCGCAGTTCATCTCGATCTCGGTGAGCAACGTATCCACGAATGCGACGTCCCGATCCGACCCGGCCTTCGGCAGCATGATGAGGTCCAGGCGATCGCCCGCGGCCTCCACCACTTCGATCAGATCGCGGTAGGCGAACGGCGTGTCGAGCCCGTTGATGCGCAGCATCCGCAGCCGGTGCGCGTAATCCAGTTCGCGGAACGCGCGGACCGCATTGGCGCGGCTCGCAGCCTTGTCGTCCACCGCCACCGAGTCTTCGAGATCGATGCACACGGCGTCGGCCGCACTCGCCGCAGCCTTTTCGATCATCGCCCAGCGCGACGCCGGGACTAACAACATGCTGCGCTCCAGACGCATCCCTCAATTGTCCTCGAAACCAAGCTCGGCCAGGATCTCGCGGGTGTGCTGCCCGAGCGCCGGGACATTGCCCATGAGCGCCGGAGCGCCGGCCAGGTTGTGCGGCGGCAGCAGCGCCGGGATCGCGCCGGCGGGAGAGTCCACGCTGACCCATCGCCCGCGCGCCGCCAGTTGCGGATGTCCCGCCACCTCCGGCACGTCGTTCACCGCGCCATTGGCGATCCCTGCTTCGTCGAGCCGCCGCACCAAATCCGACCGGCTATGCTGGCTGAAGCGTTCCTCGATCGTCGCTTCCAACCCGGCCCGGTTCTGCAATCGGCTCGCATTGGTGGCGAAGCGCTGGTCGCCGGCCAGCGCGGGCATTTCGATCACGCGGTCGCAGAACCGCCGCCACTCGCGCTCGTTCTGAATCGCGAGGTTGACGGCGCCGTCGGAGCAGCGGTACGCGCCGTACGGCACGATCATGTTGTGCCGCACCCCGCAGCGTTGCGGAACCTGCCCCGTGCCGTGCCACCAGTAGAGCGGCGGCGTCATCCACTCGGTGAGGCATTCCAGCATCGAGATGTCGATGCGCTCGCCGGCCCCCGTGCGCTCACGATTCAGCAGCGCCGCCAGAATCGACGAGTAGCCGTACAATCCCGAGGCGATGTCCGCAATCGAGATCCCCACCTTGGCCGGCGCGTCCGGGCTGCCCGTGAGACTGACCACGCCCGACTCGGCCTGCACCAGCAGGTCGTAAGCTTTCTTGTCGCGGTAGGGTCCATCGGGTCCGTACCCCGAGATGCCGCACCAGATGAGCCGCGGCAGCTTGGCGCGAAGGTCGTCGTAGCCGAAGCCCATACGCTCCACCGCGCGGGGCGCGAGATTGTGGAGGAACACGTCCGCTCGTTCCAGCAATCGCGTGAAGACTTCGATGCCGCGGGGCGTCTTCAGGTCGAGTGCGATGCTGCGCTTCGCGCGATTGAGCCACGCGAAGTAAGCCGAGAGGCCGTGGAGTGCGCCGTCGTAGCCGCGCGCGAAATCGCCGCCATCCGGGCGCTCCACTTTGATGACGTCCGCGCCCATATCGGCAAGCTGCCGCGAGCAGAACGGCGCCGCCACCGCCTGCTCCAGCGTCACCACGCGAATGCCGCTCAGGGGGACTCTCACCGGGTTATCGACATCGGCCGTTATTTCATGAGGTCTTCGACACTCGGGGCATCCAGCACGCGCACACCCAGTTCTACGAGCTCCGACGCGGATCGGGCAGCCAGCCACTCATCCACCTGTGCCGGTATGGCGCCGAAGCGTTTCTCGATGAGGCGACGAACCAAAATCAGTTCGCCCTGCCGGCCTTCCTCCCGGCCTTCCTCCCGGCCTTCCTCCCGGCCTTCCTCCCGGCCTTCCTCCCACAACTCCATCAGCACTTCGTTCTTTTTCAGGTCGATGATAATCGGCATCCTTCGCGCCTCCTGTCCGATCGTTTTTCCCAAGCCCCTGAGACCGGCCAGAATCAGTAACTGAGCCAGGGCCAAATCCCGTTCCGCCGGCGCCAAACCCGCGATCCGTTCCACAATCCTCCGGATCGCCTCTCTATGGTCCCGCAGCCGCGCCAGGATCGCAATTACATTATCCCCGACTTCCTCGCTCTCCAGAAGCCGGTCGCCATCCAGT
>JBGPKH010000241.1:0-11805 GCA_041485845.1 Bryobacteraceae bacterium | reverse complement strand
TCGTTCGTGCTGCTCGACCGTCCCGGCTCCCGCGCCCGGAACTTCTACACGTACTCCACGTTCGGCATCCTGCTCACCATCGTCGGCACCCGCATTCTGCTTCCCGGCGGGATAGAGGATGCCGTGTGGTTGCTGCTGGCCATCGCCTGCGTTTGGGCCGGCGGATCGTTCGGCCGACTGACGCTCCAGGTGCACGGAGGCGTCTACCTTCTCCTCGGCCTGATTTCGTCGGGGGCTCTCACCCAGGCCGCGGCGTTCCTGCTTGGCTCAGCCTCGTGGCCCGGCGAAAAAGACGTCGCCATCGCCGCCGGCGCCGCCGCCGCAGCCGTCTGCTACTGGCTGGTAGGACAGGCCTCCTGGCCTGTCCCCCCCGCCGTCCGTTTCGCCGCCGCCGCCACGCTCGCCTGGTTACTCGCCGGACTCGCCGCCGGACTGCTCACCGCCGCCTATTACGGCCTGTCCGGCGCGTCTGCCACCCAGGCCTACTGCGCCACCATCCGCACCGGCATCGTCTCCACCGCGGCACTCCTGCTCGCCTGGGCCGGATCCCGTTGGGACAACCTCGAGCTCTCGCGCCTGATCTGGCCCGCCATGGTGTTAGGCGCATACCGCCTACTCATGGACGACCTCCACCAGGACCGCAAAGCCGCGCTCTTTCTCTCCCTGTTGATGTACGGCGCGGCCCTGATCGCCCTGCCCCGCCTGAGAAAATCGTAGCCCCGCCGCTCTTGCCCCCGGCCTCCAGCCCCTGGCCACCGGCCCCTGGCCACCGGCCCCTGGCCACCGGCCCCTGGCCACCGGCCCCTGGCCACCGGCCCCCCTACAGCTTCTTGATCTTGATGTTCTTGAACCACGCCACGTCGCTGTGATTCTGCAGCGATACCTGGCAGCTCTTCCGCGGCTGGTTCACCAGCAGGTTGTACACCGGCGAGTCCTTCCCCCACCGCTTGGCCGAGGCCTGCGCCACTTCCGGCGCCTTCAGGCTGGCGTCCACCACCTTCTCGCCGTTGAGCCAGTGCTCGACATGGTCGCCCTTCACTACCAGGCGCGTATGGTTGAACTCGCCCACGGGTCGCGTCATGTCCTTCGACGGCGCGAACATGTCGTAGAGCGCCGCCGTCTGGTGCAGCAGGCCGGCGCGCTGGGCATCCGGGTTCGTGCGGTTGTCCGTGATCTGGTATTCGAAGCCGATCACGTACTCCTGGTCTTTGGCCGGCCGGTCCTGGCGCCGGTTCTTCACGGCCGCGTTCACCTGGTCTTCGAACCTCGGCAGTTTCTCGTCGAGCAGAAACACGCGATCCTGAATCCGGTACTTCATCCCGCTGTTGCCGCGCGGCGAAATCTTCCAGTCGACCTGCAGCTCGAAATCGCTGAAGGTGTCCTTCGTGAAAAGGTCCTCCTCCAGCTTCGGATGCGAAGTCGATTTCAGACAGCCGTCCTCGATCGTGAAGGATTCGCCGGGCGGCGATTTCTTCATGGGATCTTCCCACCCCGCATAGGTCTTGCCATCGAACAGCAGCGTCCATCCGGCCGCCTTTTCCTGGGCAGTCAGTTGGTTGTCGGCCGCCGGCGCCGGGTTCGCGAGGACCACGGCGCCGGCTAGAACACACACGCGCATCAGGTTGGACATACAACCATTGTGCCATTGACGTATGCCGCTCCGGGCCCCGCCGCGCTTGACAGTACAACTGCGTGCGAGCTTGATATACTGCCGGACAGCCCTGGAGTGAAGGTGAACGACGTGACGATCTTTCGCATCTCGATATGCTGGCTGTTTCTCCTGGCGGCCACAGTCCAGGCGGCCGAACGCGGACCCTTGCGCGCCGGGGCCGCGCGGGTGGACATCACCCCGGCAGCCGGCGCGGCGCTCCCCATGAGCGGATACGGGAACCGCACGCAGGGGTTCAAAGGCATTCACGACCACATCTACGTGCGCGCCATCGTGCTGGACGATGGCGCCACGCAGGCCGCCGTGGTGGCCTGGGAGCTGATCTTCGCTCCCGACGCGGTTTGGGCGGAAGTGTCGCGGCGGGTCGCGGCCGAATCGGGCATCCGGCAGGAGAATCTCCTCCTGGCCGGCGTGCACGATCACGGAGCGCCCTCGATCGGCGGGAGTGGCGGTTCCGCTGCCACCGCGGAGTACACCCGGAAGGTGGAGGACGCCGCCGTGGAGGCCGTGCGCCGTGCGAAGCAGCAACTCCAGCCGGCGCGATTCGGGGCCGGCTCCGGCACCGCATACCTCAACGTCAACCGCCGCGAGCTTACGCCGGTTCAGGGCTGGTGGCTGGGTTACAACGAGAATGGCGCCTCCGACAAGACGGTCGCGGTTCTCCGCTTTGAAGACCTGTCGGGGAAACCGATCGCCTTCTTCATCAACTACTCCGTACACGCCGTCATCATGGGTCCGGAGAATCTCCAGATTACCGGCGACCTGGCGGGCGCCACTTCCCGCTTCGTCGAGCGGCATTACCTGGGTGAGGACCGCTCGCGTTCCGACGCCGGCCATCGCCTGCGGCTGCGGCCCGAGGAGAAGGCCGGCGACGAGGGTGTGGTGGCGATCTGGACCAGCGGCGCCGCGGGCGATCAGAACCCGGTGAGCATGGCGAGCGGAGAAGATTTCACGCTGGTGGATGCGCTCGGCAAGATCCTGGGAGAGGAAGTCGTGCGCGTGTCCAGCGCGATTAAGACATCGCCCGAGGCTCGGCTTTGGGGTGCGCAGCAAGTGGTAACCTGTCCCGGGCGCCGGGTGGAAGCGGGGACGCGTCCGCGCACCGAATACAAATTTGCGGAGGCCGACCCGGTGAACATCCGGCTGGGCCTGCTGATGATCGACAACGTCGCGCTGGCGGGCGTCTCCGGCGAGGTGTTCACGCAGATCTCGCAACATCTCAGGAAAGAGTCGCCTTTCCAGCAGACGATCATGGTCACGCACGCCAACGGATCGAGCGGATACATTCCCAGCAACGCCGGATTCGATGAGGTCGGGTACGAAGTCACCACCTCGCGCCTCAAGCCGGGATGCGCGGAGAATGCCATAGTCAACGGGTTTCTGGATCTCATGCGGCGCTACTGATCTATCGGCCATCGGGTGGGCCAGGACCGGCGGTCCTACCCGAGGAGCCAGAAGCGCAGGCCAAGGGGGCGTGTCCCGTTTTTTGCCGCAAATCCGCTTACTCAAATAGACGAAGGAGAAACGGCGTGAAGCTACAGAAGCGTAAGTGCCCCGCGATGGCAAGGACAATCGTGACGATAGCAGCGGTTCTGTGGGCTGGAGTCGCGGTGGCAGGGGTTGACGAATCGGGCTATATGGGGACGGATGGACGCACGTTGCAGCCGCCGGCGCTGGCTAGTCCGGGGAAGGACGTGTATTTGCATGTGCGAGTGACGGGAATGACGGAGCCATATAAGCGGTACATTCTGCGCTACCGCGTGGAGCCGGCAGTTCGCAATCCGGTGATGCTCGAAGCGGGAGCGTTTACGGAGATCGAATGCACGGTCCAAAGTACGGCGAAGACAAAGCCGGACGCGAACCAACGGCGGTGCGTCGCGGTTCCCGAGAGCCCCAAGTCCAAGAACGCCGCGTGGCTGCGGTTCATCATACCGGGCGCCGAGACGGTGCGCCGGTACGAGCTGAGCAGGATCACATCGATCACGTACAACCTGCTCGAGGCGCTGGATACGGGCGCGGCCACGGGCGAGCCGCCGCTCACCGAGATCCAGCGACGGATCATCGCGGCGGCGAAGGCGAACGACGCGCTGGCGCGGTACGATCAAACCGACGCGCGGGCTCTGGCGAGCGCCGCGGCGAAGAGCAATCTCGAAGCGGCGCGGAAAAGCTTGAGCGTTTTGCAGGACCGGGCGAAGCAGTTTGTCGGCATTGCCAGTGAGGCGGCTGTGGCGCGCGTGGCGGAATTGCAGGCCGAGATCGACCGCGCGCAGGACGAAGTCGATCACCGGGATGCGGCGGCGAAAAAAGCGGAAATGGAAAACCAGGCGGGCCGCAAACCGCCGGTCGATGCGCTGGCGGATGCGATTCTGGCCCTGCCTCCGGCCCTCAGGGAGCAGACGCCCGAAGAGCGGAAGCGATGGGCGAGCCAATACAGCACCGGGGCCGGCGGCCGAATCCTTCAGTTGCGGCGAGTGGGCGCGGTGCTGGTGGGGACGGACCTGGCGAGTTTCCCATACCGGCTGAGGTACGGCGCGACGGCGGTGGACGTGACGTTGGAACCGGCGGCCGATCCGCAGCCGGCAACGCAGGACTATCGCCTGTACCTGCACGTGCTGGACCGAATTCCGGCAAAGGGCAGCTACGACCTGACGGCGAAACTCGATGTGACGCCGGGCGCAGCGCCGAACTCCGACCCGTGGAGACCGACGTTTCCCGGGGGGTTCGCAGCGCTTGCCGCGGAGCTTACCGTGGGCGCGACCACGGCGTACGCGGATGAACTGATCAGCCTGAACGGACCGTATCGCGGGAACGACAAGCTGAAACTCGACGTGACCGCGGTCATTCCAGGGGTACCCACCGCTACTTCCGAAACTACAACGACCACGGCGCCGGGACAGCCGCCGGCGGTAACCGCGACCAAAGTCTCGACGGCGGACAAGCAGGTCACGCTATTGAGCACGAACCTCCCGCAGATCCATGCGTTGTACCGGTTTCAGGTGTTGACCGGAGCGGTGCTCTCGATGCTCCGCGACCAGAAGGGCGTGCGGGACCTGATCAACGTGACGACGACCACGGGCACGAATACCACGACCACGACCGCGACGGGACCGAATGGGACCACGACGACGGTCACCCAGACGCCGACGAGCAGTACGACGAAGACCTATCAAGACCGGCTGGTCCAGGGGAAAGACAGCCGAGTGCTGGCATTCGCCGGTTTCGGCGCGACGCTGCGCAGAGTCGACCCACAGAAGAAGTGGCGGCTGGCTGAAGTGCTGAATCCGGCGGTGACGATCGGCTTCGGCATTCCCGATCCCGGGGATAACATTTTTGTCGGCCTGAGCCACGAAGTGCAGCGCAACGTGCAGTTCTATTGGGGCTGGCACTTCGGGCGGCTGGAGGTGCTGCGGGCACGGACGTTTGACGACCCGACAGATGCGAGCGCGCCGCCCGTGGACAAGCAGTTTCGGAGCAAGATGTTCTTCGGTGTGGCGATGAACGTGAACGTGATCGCGAAGATCTTCAAGATCGGGCTATGACGGGCGAACGGCACGAGATCGGCTACGGCCTGTGCGGGACACTCAGCCCCGCCGATGTCCTCAACCTCATGACCGAGGTCCGGGTGCGGCGCCCGGACTCGGGCGCGGCGCATCTCGAGGCGGTTTGCCTGCAAGGCACGCGGTGGAACCGCGAGACGCTGCGCGTGTCGCTTCTCGGCGGAACCGCCGGACTTCGCGATCGTGTGGCGGCGGTGGCGGCGAGGTGGTCGGCATTCGCGAACATACAGTTCCAGTTCGACACGCAGCCGGACGGTGACATCCGCGTAAGCCTGGTGCAGAGCGGAATTAACCAGTCGGCCGTGGGCACGCAGGCGCTCGCCATACCGGCGGCCGAGCCAACCATGAGACTGGGTCACCTCCGGGAGAGCGCCCCGGCGTTCGAGTTCGACTACTTTGTCCTTCACGAGTTCGGCCACGCGCTGGGGTTGCTGCACGAACATCAATCGCCGAACCAGGCGATCCAGTGGAACCGGGCGCAGGTTTACGCCGATTGCGCGGCTCTTTTCGGTTGGGACCGTCCGACGGTGGACCGCGAGATTCTGCGCCCCTTCGAGGCGGCTGCCGCAACGGCAACGCCGTTCGACCGGATGTCGATCATGAATTACCCGGTTCCGGAGGGATGGACGCTGGACGGCACGATGATTCCGCGCGCGTCCGCACCCTCGACCCTAGACCGGCAGTTTATCGGGGTGCTGTATCCGCGGTAGTATCTCGAGTTCCACTGGGTCGACGGTCCCGCCAGTGTTGTCGTTCGCGCAACCAGGTCACCGTGAACGGGCCAGTTCGTGCGGCATGCCGCCGAGCTGCGCGACCCCAGCGAGTCCCTGCCCAGTGCCCGGATCGCCACCGCTGCCAGGGTGATCGGGCTGCCGAGCCAGGAACACGTAAAGGGTCTGGAACCGAATGCGCGGGCGCTGTCACCCTTTCTAAGTGTTTCTTGGCCGGAATCCACCTGACACACTGACTGCAGTCCAATGTCTGAGGGAATCAGCGAGGGGGAAATTACTCAGCTATTGGCCGGTGTCCGCCGCGGCGAGCGCGGCGCCGAAGAGGCCCTCGTTCGGCTGGTCTACGCCGAGTTGCGCAGCATCGCGAACACCCGCCTCCGCAATGAGCGCCCCGACCACACGCTGCAAACCACTGACGGCCAGACCGCCACGCTTGGCCGCCTTGCGATTACGGGCGTAGTCGATCAGGATTTGGCGCATGGCGCGCGCGGCGACGGCGAAGAAATGGGCGCGGCTCTGCCATTCGACGCCCTGATTCCAGAGCAGTTTGATGTAGGCCTCGTGGACCAGCGCCGCGTGCCAATGGACGAGGCCATCGCTGCTTGCGATGGCGGCATTGCGGACGGCATCGTCGCCGCGGCGCTGCGCCAGACATTTTTCGGATGCTGTGATTGAGCGCGCCGGCGATATAGAGGTTGCCGGCGGAATTCAGCGCGACTCCCGAGGGACCGCTCAGCGACGCATTAATCGCCGGCCCGCCGTCGCCGGAGAGTCCGGCATTTCCGTTGCCGCAACTACAGTCAGTACGCCGCTGGACGAGACGCGCGCCACGACATGATCGGCCAGGTCCGCGACATAGATGTTTCCCGTGTCATCAGCGGCAACCCCTCTAGCGCTTCTCAATGGAGCATTCAACGCGGGAATACCCGTACCGGGAAGATGCGCCGGTCCCCGCAACCGCCGTGATCACCTGTGCGCCAGCCATGCCCGCGCACAGAACGAAGAACACCAATCTCCAAGTCATTCTTTGGAACCACCCGGTCTGTCGAATCAGTCCATCACCACCCTCGCCTTCTCAAGGCCGGGCATCGTCCCATTTGAAATATACTGGAACACTGGCATCATGAAGCGTATACTCCTTTTTGCAATTCCTGCGGCACTCATCTCGCTGGGGCTGACCATCGGCCAACAGGGACCGCTCCCTGACGGTCGCGGCTCGGAAAGCGGCGCGCCCCGCCTGACCGACGAGACGGTCCGCGGCCTGGCGCTGCGCAACCTCACCGGGACGTTCAGCTCGGGACGCATTGCCGACGTCGCCGTCGATCCGCGCAATCGCAGCGTATGGTACGTCGCGACGGCGTCGGGCGGTCTCTGGAAGACCACCAATCGCGGCCTCAACTGGCAGGCGATCTTCGACGACGGCGGCGCTTACTCGCTGGGATGCGTCTCGGTCGATCCCCAGAATCCAGACGTCGTCTGGCTGGGCACCGGCGAGAACCAGGCGCAGCGCGCCATCGGCTATGGCGACGGCGTGTACAAGAGCACCGACGCGGGGAAGTCGTGGAAGCGGATGGGGCTCGTGAACTCCGAGCACATCGCCAGGATCCACATCGATCCGCGCGATTCGAACGCGGTCTGGGTGGCTTCGCAGGGGCCGCTCTTTTCAGCGGGCGGCGATCGCGGGCTGTACAAGACGACCGACGGTGGGCAGACCTGGAAGCCCATGCTGCAGATTAGTGAGAACAGCGGGGTTACCGACCTGGCCGTGGATCCGCGGAATCCCGACGTGATGTACGCCGCCGCCTATCAACGGCGCAGGCACGTCAGCATCATCATCGCCGGCGGGCCCGAATCCGCGATTTACAAATCGACCGACGGCGGCGCCCACTGGAACAAGCTCACCGAGGGGCTGCCGGCGGTGGACACGGGGCGCATTGCGCTGGCGATTTCGCCGCAGAAGCCCGGCGTGGTGTACGCCACCGTCACCACCGCACGCAGCACCAACCAGAGCGGCTTCTACCGTTCGGAGGACGGCGGCGGGCACTGGACGAAGATGAGCAACTACATCGTCCAGGATCCCGAGTATTACGGCGAGATTTACGCCGACCCCTTCCAGTTCGACCGCGTGTACACCATGGACATGGCGATCCACGTGACTGAAGACGGCGGCAAGACCGTGCCGGTAGCGGGCTGGCAGGTCCATTCCGACAATCACTCGCTGACCTTCGATCCGAGCGATGCCAATCATCTGCTGGTGGGCAACGACGGAGGACTGTACGAATCCTTCGATCACGGCCGCACCTGGCGGCACTTCAACAATCTCCCGGTCACCCAGTTCTACCGCGTGTCGGTGGACAACGGACTGCCGTTTTACAACATCTACGGGGGCGCGCAGGACAACGGGTCGCAGGGCGTGCCGTCGCAGACCGTCAATCGGGCGGGCATCCGCACCAGCGATTGGTTCAACACCGGGGGCGGCGATGGATTTCAGTCGCGCGCCGACTGGGAGGATCCCGACACGGTCTATTCCTGTTCCCAGAACATCAACTGTGCGCGCCTGGATCTGCGAACCGGCGTCAGCACTTCGATTCGGCCGCAACTCGGCGAGGAGGGCTCCAAACTCCGTTCGCGCTGGGACATTCCGTTGGTGATCAGCCCGCACTCGCACACACGCCTGTATATCGCCGCCAACCGGGTGATGCGCAGCGACGATCGCGGCGCCACGTGGAAGCTGATCAGCCCCGATCTCAGCCGGCAGATCGACCGCGACACGGTGCCGGTGATGGGCCGGTTGTGGGGCGCGGACGCGGTGTGGAAGAACGCCTTCACGGACCTGTATGGCACGGGGACGGCGGTGGCCGAGTCGCCGGTGAAGGAGAATGTTCTGTTCGCCGGCACCGACGACGGCGTGATCCAGATTTCCGAGAACGGCGGCGATACGTGGCGCAAGATCGGCCAGTTTCCCGGCGTGCCCGATCTTACCTATGTCACCGACGTGTTTCCTTCGCCGCACGATGCCAACACGGTCTTTGCGACATTCAACGATTTCCATCGCGGGAATTTCAAGCCGTACGTGCTCAAGAGCAGCGACTTGGGCAAGACGTGGACGTCGATCTCGGGCGATCTGCCGGAGCGCGATCCGGCGTGGACCGTGGTGCAGGACCACGTGAATCCCAACCTGCTGTTCGTGGGGACCGAGTTTGGGTTGTCGTTCACGGTGGATGGCGGCAGGCATTGGGTGAAGTTGAAGGGCGGAATGCCGGTGACCACGATTCGCGATCTGGAAATCCAGAAGCGCGAGAGCGACCTGGTGGCGGCGTCGTTCGGGCGCGGCTTCTTCGTGCTGGACGATTACGCGGCGCTGCGGCAGCTTTCGCCCGAGTCGCTGGAGAAGGAGGGCACGCTTTTTGCCCTGGGGAGGAGGGCGCGCGCGTATGAAGAGATCGGATACTATCGCGCGCAGGGCGACAATGTGGCGTCGCCGAACGCGCCGGCCGGAGCGCTGCTGACTTACTACCTGCGCGAGGACCTGCCGAAGACCGTGCTGACCGTTACCGATGCCAGCGGCAAGATGGTGCGGCAGATCGACGCCTCGGCCAAGGCGGGAGTGCACCGCACGCCCTGGGATCTGCGCGAGACGCCGCCGCCGGCACCGCAAGGCGGCCGGGGGGCGGCGCCTGCGGCAGTACCCGCGGCGGGCGGCGATCCCGAGACGGAGACGCCTCCGCCGGGAGGACGCGGAGGAGGACGCGGGGGCGGCCGCGGTGGATTCGGCGGGCGCGGCGGGCGCTCCGGCCCGCTGGTCAAGCCGGGTCTATATAAGGTTACGCTCGGCAAGTCGGTGAATGGGGCGGTGACTCCGCTGGGTCAGACGCAGACCGTGGAAGTGGTGGGGCTGGAGGGATCGAACCGATAAGGATTACTGAACTCCTCGACGCCGCGCCTCGATAATGTCGGGGCGCCGATATTGGAATTTGATGGCCTCATCGTCTCTGATTTGATCGCCGACACGGAAGGCGAAAAGACTTTCGGCGCTCGGGGATGCCCGGGTCCGTGACGTCCCACACCGTTACTTCGTTGTCCTGGTCCGACCTGATGGATCGTCACGATGCCGGGATGGTCGAGCGCGGCAGCGACCCGGCCTCCTGCACAAGCCGCCTCATGAACTCGTCGCGAGCGTTCCGCTCATCCTCGGTTTGCGCCTCGATGGTGACGACCTTGATGGCGACCTGGCGGTCCGGCCACATATCGCGGGCGAGGTAGACCTTGCCTATGCCTCCCCGCCCGAGGACGCCAAGGATCTCGAAGTGGTCAATCTGCTTCGGGTCGGGCACGTGAGCTGTGCCATTCTAGCGCAAAGATCGCCCCCGATTCTTCAGCGGTAAGCTTCCCGGCGGTGGCGCACGCCGGTGATCTCGATGGTGTTCTCGCCTTCGTGATCGAAGAACACCCGGTGGTCGCCACAGCGGAGACGGAAACCAATGAGCGGAGCCTTGAGCTTCTTCACGTCCCCGGCGCGGCTGCCCAAATAGCGGTCCACGCAGTAAAGAATCTGTATCGCGGTTTATGGCCCGCAGATCCGCGCGGGCTTCCGGCGACCAGGTGACCGCGAGCCGCTCCGCGGCGGCGTCCTCGCTCACCGATTCAACCCGAACTCGCGGAGAATCTCTTTGTGTGGGATACCCTCGCCGCGATCGAGCGAAGCACGGGCCCGGTCGAGAGCCGCAGCCGTCTCGGGCGTGATCTCTTCCTCCTCAGTCGCGGCCAGGGCCAGCGTGCGCGACAACGGTTCCACCATCACCTCAAGGAGACTCCGCACGGCGTTCAGCTTTTCGGTCGAAAGCATATCCAGCAACGCGTGCGCTTGCTGGCGTTCTCGCTCGATATTCGGTTCCATGGTTTCCTCGTGGCCGCTAGCTCGGCCAAACTGTCGATAGCGTCATTATACGCTCGGGACCATACTTCGATTCGCTTGCAACTCGGCGAGGAGGGGTCGAAGCTGCGCTCGCCTGGGACATTCGCGGCGCAACGTGGAAGTTCATCAGCTTCGATCTCACCCGGCAGATCGACCGCGACACCATTCCGGTGATGGGCCGGTTGTGGGGCGTGGGCGCAGTGTGGAAGAACGCGTTCACGGACCTGTACGGCACCGGGACCGCCGTGGCCGAATCGCCGGTGAAGGAAAATGTCTTAGATGGGTATGTACTTCACTCAGGTAGACACCATTCGGAGCAAAACGTGGGGCGGGCGCCCTCGCCCGCAGCCGGCCCCCTGGCCGGCTTGTCGGGGCGGACGGGGGCGTCCGCCGCGGACCAGGGGGTCCGATCCCGAGACGGAGGCGCCTCCGCCGGGAGGACGCGGGGGCGGCCGCGGTGGATTCGGCGGGCGCGGCGGGCGCTCCGGCCCGCTGGTCAAGCCGGGTCTATATAAGGTTGCGCTCGGCAAGTCGGTGAATGGGGTGGTGACTCCGCTGGGTCAGACGCAGACCGTGGAAGTGGTGGGGCAGGAGGGATCGAACCGGTAAGGGTGGCGACTCGCAGGCGAAACCGTCATCTCGGGATTCAATCCGCAGATGTTCCGCGATCCAGATGTTGCCAGTCGGTTATTCAGAACCTTGAGAGTACCGAGTTCCCGGCCTATCAGTTAGCCTTAGGTTCCGCCATCTGCATGGTCAGCCGTGAGTGCTCGATACTCAGGTCGATCCACTGGTCAACCAGACGTTTGAACCGCTTGTGAGTCACGATCTGGCGGCGAAGCGCTGTTACCCATTCTCGGTGGACGTACTCCGTGCGGCTCTTCATCCGGCGGGTATAGCTGATCTGCCGGTACGCCCCGGCGTGGTGTTGGG
>JBGPKH010000240.1:0-11809 GCA_041485845.1 Bryobacteraceae bacterium | reverse complement strand
TTTCAGTGCGGGCACTTGATGGGCCCCGATCCGCGGTCATCGCGAACCGGCGTGACTCCCACTTTCACGCGAGCGTTATTGTGTTGTCTTTTTCCAAAACTTGTCACTTTTGTTCAGATCTTGTTCCGAAGAGACGTCTAGAGCAATACCGCAGTACCATCCAGAAGGCGAACACGTACTTCGCTGCGCGAGTTAGGCACCGGCACGACTACGCCCTGGGGCCTCGGCCCCCAAAAGGCGGGCTCTTCCGTCGGATCGTCGCCGTTGGTAACCACAGGACCAAGAGGTCAACCGAGAGGAGATACCCGAGATACCCGAGCGGAATACCGGCCACGAACTTCCCGGCCAGCGAACCGTACCCGGTGGCTACACCCCAGAGAAAATACCCGACGGGCGCCGCGGCGATCGGCGCCATCAGGCGCGCATCGTGTCTTACACCTTCACTACGCGGTCCAACTCCAGAAACTCCCGGATGTGCGGGTGCCCGGACTTCTCCAAATCCCCCGCTGGGCCGAAAAAGATCACCGTGCCCTCGTACAGAAAAACCACGCAGTCCGCCACCTTGTACATCAGGTCGAGATCGTGCGTCACCACCACGGAGGTGAGCCGCAACTGGTGCTTCAGCCGCAGCATCATGTCCCCCAGGTGATCCGACATGATGGGGTCCACCATGGTGGTCGGTTCGTCGTACAGAATGCACTGCGGCTGGGCGGCCACGGCGCGCGCAATCGCCACGGCGCGCTTGTACCCGGTGGAGAGGTCGGCCGGGTAGGCGTCCCTGGCTTCGGCAATGTCCACCATCTGGAGCAATCCCATGACGATCTCTTCCTTGTTCGTCCGGTCGTAGTCTTCGCGCAGCTCGAGGGAAAACAGGACGTTTTCCGCCACCGTCAGGGAGTCGAACAGGGCGCCCGACTGGAACACCATCGTCACCTTCTTGCGGATCCGGCGCAGCTCGGCCTCCGAAAAATCGGTGATGTCCTCGTGCGCCACGATCACGCGGCCGCTGTCGGGCTTGAGAAACCCCATGATGTGCGACAGCGTCACCGACTTCCCCACGCCGCTGCGCCCGATGATGGCCACCGTTTCCCCCGGCTTCACGTAAAAATTGGAATCGACCAAAACGGGCTTGTCGAACGTCTTATAGACATGCCGGAATTCGATGTAGTAGGGGTAGGGGTCACTTTGCGGCATAGCCGGCCCAATCCTCGGGGGTATTGACGTTTTGAAAAGGAGCGAGCTCCGGCACCGGCCAGGCAGCGATGCGGAGTTGGGAAAAGGCTGCGGTCACCTTTCGGATGCCACCGGCGAAAGCGGTTTGAAGCGCCTCCTGCGACCGCCGGTGATACACGGCACAGAGCGGTTCCATCAGCCCGGATGGCCCGCACGGCGCCAGAGCGTCGAGACCGCTCTGGCGCGCGGCCTCCAGCAAACCACCGAGAAACGCCGCCGAAAGCTCGGGCATGTCGCAGGCCACAATCAGGTTCCAGTCCGCCGGGGTGTGGTCGAGCGCGGTGAGAATCCCGCCCAACGGTCCTTCGCCGGGAAAAAGGTCGGGGATGACGGGAAAGCCAAAAGCGCCGTACACCACGGGGCTGCCCACCAGAATCGCGCTTCCCGCCGCGCGTTCCACGGTGCGGGCCACGGACTCCACCAGCAAGGCGCCGCGAAACGGCAGCAGGGCCTTGTCGCGCCCCATGCGGGAGCTGCGTCCGCCCACCAGCACATATCCCGCCCGGCTCACACAGAAATGATAACATTGGGGTTTGCCTTGGTTTGGGAGCCGCGACCGTGGGGTCGCCGTGCTTGGAATTTACGGGCGATTGTTTTATACTAAGGAACCAAACATTTCAATGCGGCTTTGTTTTGAACTCGGACGTGGGGCAGGCTTGCTGGCCTGTCTACCGCTGGTGGTCGTGACGGCGTTCGCCGGCGACCTGTCCAGTCAGCCCCGGCGCGTCACGAGCGTGGTTCGCTCCGAAATGCACACCGGGAGGCTGGTGAGAAGCGTGATCGTAACCCCGAGGATCGTGCCGGAGCAGCGGGTCGCCGAGACGGTCGTCATTCCCCGGCTGGTTTCTCCGGAAGCGGAGCCCGCCGAGGAGCAGCCCGCCCCGCCCGCCGGCATCGACGAAGCCGTGGACCGGATTGCCGCGCAGCACGCGCTCCCCGCTCCGTTGATCCATTCCGTGATCAAGGTCGAAAGCAACTACAATCCCTTCGCGGTGTCGTCCAAGGGCGCGCTGGGTCTCATGCAGCTCATCCCCGCCACCGCTCGACGTTTCGGCGTTGCCGACGTCTTCAACCCCATCGAGAACATTCAGGGCGGGGCCAGATACCTCAAGTATCTTCTGGATCTGTATCACAACGATTATGCCCTGGCGCTGGCGGCGTACAATGCCGGCGAAGGAGCGGTGGCCAAGTACGGGACGGTGCCGCCCTATAAGGAAACGCAAAACTATCTGCACCTGGTAGCGGACCAGCTCAAAAAGGCCAAGGCCAAGTCCGCGGTGGGCACTGGGCGGAGTACTGCCCAGCCCGGTGTCAAGCCCGCGGAGACGACGCCCGCCGGGCCGAACCACATCCAGAAGGTTGTGGAGCGCGACGGCACGGTGCGTTACGTCACGCGATGAAATCCATGGTATGAAGCTGATTGCGGCGCTCACGGTTTCGGTTTCGACGTTGGTTGCCCAGACGGAGCTGGTCGCGCAGGCGGAGCGCCCGGCGGCACGTTCGGTAACGGCCGTCCGCCATTGGTCGCTCACCGACGTCACGCGCGTGGCCATCGAAGTCTCGGGCGACTTCGACTTCGTTACCGAGCGCCTGCACAATCCCGAACGAGTCTACTTCGACATTCCCAACTCGCGCCCGCGCATCGAATCGCGGCGCATCTTCACGGAGCAGGTCGACGACAAGCGCCTGCAGCGCATTCGTGTGGCCGAAACGCTTCCAAGCGTCACGCGCGTGGTCCTGGACCTCGCCGGCACTGTGGAAGCCTCGACTTCGCAACTGTCCAATCCGAATCGTCTGATTATCGAGCTGCGGGCGGGCGTGGGCCTTGTGATTCCTACGGAACGGCCCCCGGCGATCGGCCCGTCTCCCGTACCGCCTGTAATTCCGCCGGTTGCCCTCAAGCCAGAGCCGCCCAAGCCAGTGCGCCCCAGGACCGAACCGGCGATCTCCGACGCGCCCAGGGTGGAACTTCCCAGGCCGCCCAAAATCGAGCGATCCAAACTGGAGCCCATGCTGGCCGCGACCCTACCGCCCCGGCAGCCGGTAAAGACGGACGCTCCACTCGAAGCGCCGGCCGAATCCCCAACCACGCCGCCGGCAAGCCCTTCGTCGCCCGCCTCGGAAATCGGCAAGGCGGCGCGCCACACCTCTTCGGGCCAGACCTCGCTGGTGCGCGCGCTGGGGCTGAAGGTGGGGCGCGTGGTCATCGATCCCGGCCATGGCGGCCACGATCAGGGCACCCAAGGCGCCAAGGGCCTGACGGAGAAGGAACTGGTGCTCGATGTCGCCAGGCGCGTGGGAAAGCTGATCGAGGATCGCATGAACGCCGAGGTCGTCTACACGCGCACCGACGATACCTTCGTACCGCTCGAGGGGCGCACCGCTCTGGCCAATGACAAGAAGGCCGACCTGTTCCTTTCCATTCACGCCAACTCTTCCCCCATCCCGCGGATTGCGGGCGTCGAGACCTACTATCTGAACTTCACCGAATCCAAGGACGCGCTCGACGTGGCGTCCCGCGAGAACGCCAGTTCGCAAAAATCGATTTTCGAATTGCGCGACATCATTCAGAAAATCACGCTGCACGACAAGGCCGAAGAATCCAAGGAGTTCGCGGGCCGTCTGCAGACGGCGCTGTACGGTTTTTCGGGCCGGAACGTTCCGAACTCGAAGAATCGCGGTGTGAAGAAGGCGCCGTTCGTGGTGCTGATCGGCGCGAACATGCCCTCCGTGCTGGCGGAGATCGGATTCCTCAGCAATGCGCGCGAAGAGGCCCTCCTGAAGAAGCCGGACTACCGTCAGAAGCTCGCCGAAGCCCTGTTCCGCGGCATTTCCAGGTACGCCGAGAGCCTCAGCCATTTCCAGCAGGTGGCCCGGGCCCAGAACTAGTGGGACAGCCATCCAGCGTCCTGGCTTTTCGCCACGTCCCGTTCGAAGGCGCCGGCCTGCTGCACTCCGTGCTCGAGCCACGCGGCATCTCCATCCGCTATGTCGATCTCTATCGCGCCGATGAGCCGCTTCCCGACACCGCGGGCGCCGCGGCCCTGATCTTCCTCGGCGGTCCCATGTCCGTCAACGACCCGCCGCCGTACCTGAAGCAGGAGACCGGCCTCATCCTGTCCGCCATGGAACGGAAACAGCCGGTGTTGGGCATCTGCCTCGGATCGCAGTTGATCGCCAAAGCGCTCGGCGCCCGCGTGTATCGGAATCCTGTCAAAGAAATCGGCTGGTACGATATTCACCTGACCGCGGACTCCGCAACCGACCCGCTCTTCGCCGGCATGCAGCCCACCGAGACCGTGTTTCATTGGCACGGCGAAACCTTCGATCTCCCCGCGGGGGCGGCGCTGCTGGCGTACTCGGACGCCTGCGCCAACCAGGCCGTGCGCTTTTCCGAATCGGTGTACGGCTTGCAATTTCACCTGGAAGTGACGCCCGAAATGATCGCCGGCTGGTGCCGCCAGGAAGAGAACTGCGGCGATGTGCGCGAGCTCGATGCCCCGATCGATCCATGGTGCCATTCCGTACGGTTACGGGAGCTCTCCAGCCTGATATTCGGGCATTGGTGCGACCTGCTCTGGCATACTGGGCAATGAACCTATGGCTGTGGAACTGGCGAAAGTCGGCCGGGAGGGAAATCCCGCCGATTCCCATACGACAGCCATGCCGCGTTGCGGCGCTTGTGGATCGTCCGATGTGCGTTTGTCGATGAAGTACACCGCGCTGGATAGCGCTTTGTCGGCGTTCCGGATCGCCGCGTTTCGTTGCCGCAGTTGCCGCCACCGGTTTTACCGTTTCCGCCGGCGGTCGATGGCCGTCTGAACCTTCTCCCTATCCACCCTCATTTATGTGGCGCACCCTCCCATTTGGGGGGATTGCCAGGAGGCGTAGGCCACTTGAAAATGGAGGTATAGGACAAATGTGTTGCAGTCGTCTGGCTTGATTGCGGTAACAGAAGATCCATTCATTCGAAAATTCCTCGGGGACGTGCTGAAGAGGCGTGGCTACCGGGTGGTCGGGTCTGACGCGACCCGCACCATCGAGTGGATCGAATCCGGAAACGAAACCGTGGATTTGGTGATCACCAACACTCCCGCCGACTTTTTGACAGTCGCGGACAAGGTTGCCGTGCTGTATCTGGCGGCAGCTCCAGACCCGGAGATCGGATTGCGGTTCTCGGTCTTCCGCGTTTTGAAAAAACCCTTCCAGCCGGAACAGTTGTTCGCGGCCGTAAGGGAACTGGCGGGCACCGTGTAAGATGGGGCTTGGGTTTCTATCTTTGGATCGCCGATGAGCTGGCATGGGCCCAGGGTACTTATGAGTATCGGCCCATGGGAACGGCCGTGATCGCGGTATCCGACCTGTTCCGCCGCCGCGATTTCGACGCCCGCCGCAAATTAGAAGCCCCGCGCAACGCGGAGTTCGCCGGCCAGTTTGCGTCCTTGGGCCACCTCAACGCGCAGCTCAAGGAACGCCGGAAACGCGTTACTGCGCCCCCCTCATCCAGTCCTTGAGAATCGCCGCTTCCAACGCGCTCGGATTGGACGCCGGACGGATGCTGAAGATCCGCTTCTGGTTCGCGCCCAGCGCCACTTCCACATCCTGCGGCGCACTGTTCCGCGAAACCCGAAGCTTGATCCGGTCGCCCGTCTTCTTGGCCGCCAGCAGGTCGTTCAGGACTTTGGGTGTGACCTTGGCGCCCTCCAACTCCAGGATCTGGTCCTGCGCCGCCAACCCGGCGCTCTGCGCAGGCGATCCCGGCGTGACGCTGGTGATGGCGAGCTTGCCGTCCTGGGTGTGCGTATTCACTCCGAGGTACGCGCCCGGCGCCTCCTGCGCCTTCACCTCGAATTGCAGCCCGGCGTAGGCGAAGTACTTCGCGTAATCCACGTCCCTGGTCGTCGACGCGTACTCGAAGACTTCGGTCAGCGGGGCGCCGGCCGCGCTTTCGCACTCCTCGCGAAACTCGGCGTCCGTGAACCCGCGCTGCTTGCCCAGGTAATACTTGCGGTATAACCCGCGCATCACATCGTCCAGCGACTTCGCGTTCTTGCTCTCCGTGCGGATCTTCAGATCCAGCATGGCCCCCAGCATGGCGCCGTTGTCGTAATACGAGATCGAGGTGTTCCGGTCCCCACCGACTCCCGATCCCGTACCCCACGCGTTCAAGCTCGACTCGGTGGCCGACTGGTAGTGATGCCCCGGCGCGTTCTCGAACCGGCCAATGCTGTTCTCCATCTTTTCGAGATACTGCTCGCGCGTCGCGAGACCCGCGCGCACCATCACGATGTCCTGGTAATACACCGATAAACCTTCCGACACCCACAGCATATCCGTGAGATTCTCTTTGTCGTAATCGAAAGGCCCCAGGGCGATCGGCCGGATGCGCTTCACGTTGAAGTTATGAAAATACTCGTGGGCCACGTAGCTCAGCCATCCGCGGTATCCCTTCTCATCCTCCAGGTTCTTCCCGTTGAACGCGATGGACGCGGAATTGGTGTGCTCGATCCCGCCATTGCCCGTGCCCATCATCAGAAAGGTGTAGTGCTTATAGGGAATATCGCCGATGAGCCGCGTGGCCGCCTCCACCATGCGCTTCAGGTCAACCAGCATTCTCTCGCGATCCACGCTCGCCGCCACGTTCTCGAGGGCCACCCGGTGCGCGATCCCCCGCACCGAAAAGCTCAGCGCCTCCTGGTTGCCCATCAGGATCGGGCAATCGTACAGCACGTCGAAATCGGGCGCCGAGAACGTGTTCGGCCGGCCCTCTACGGAATCGAGCCCGGTCGCAATCCTGGTCCACTCGGGCGGAAGCTGAATCGTCACCGTCACGGGATTTTGGAGCCGCCCGGCCAGGTGGACGAAGAGCCCCGGCGGCGAGATGTAGGCCCGCTTCTCGCCCAGGAAATTCTGCGCCGCGAAGGAAATGGCGCCATACACGTCGTAGTTCAACACGACCACTGCCGCGCCGCCGTTCACCACGCGCCACGTGTTTTTAGTGACCTTCTCCCAGCGCAACGCGCCGCCCGCTCCATCCTCCGCGCGGAAATTCGACACGTTCTTGGCGTAGTCGCCGATGCCGTAATAGCCCGGCGTCCAGACCGGCATCTTGAAATCCTGCATCTCCCCGGTCAGGCCTTCGCCGCGAAAAGCGACATGAAAGATGTGGCTGGCCGGCTGCGGCATCGCGACCGTAAACGCCATGCTCTGGCCGAACGCGCAGAGGGAAGCCGCAAGCAAGGCAGCCCAAACCAACGGGATTCGCCGTAATCTCACAATGGGGAAAGCGTAGCACAGCCCGCGGTAACACCGGCGGTCTTGCCGCCGGTCTGCGGGAATTCACGCGGGCAACTGGTAGACTTGTTACATGGCAACCTCGCCAACCCCACCTCTGGTTTCGGTCGAGGAATACCTCAATACCAGCTATCCGGATGGCGATCGCGAATATCTCGACGGCCTGGTCGTGGAGCGTAACGTGGGAACACCCAGCCATAGCGCTTTACAGAAGATCTTGATCGTCCACCTGGCTGCGTTCGAGAGGCCTCTCCAGATTGCGGTCCGCCCGGAGTGCCGTACCCGCATCGAGCAGACACGCTACCGCGTGCCGGACATTCTCGTCATGAGGCGGCCGTTCCGTCAAAGCAACCGCGTCGTCTTGGATCCACCGCTGCTGATCATCGAAATCCTGTCGCCCGACGACCGGATGCGAGAGACCATGCAACGCTTCCGCGAGTACGAAAAGCTCGGTGTTCCCCACATCGTGCAGATGGACCCGGAAGACCGGACCACGTTTGTGTTTGTCAGCGGTAACCTGGTTCGACGCGATCTGTCCAGCTTCGAAGTGCCTGACCGCGGCTGTCTTCCCTTCGAAAGCCGTGAACTCCTGTCACGTCTCGACGAAGAATAGGCCGTCAACTCGGGGAGGGTGTCCCGATCGTTTGCCGGGCTTGGCGGTTGCCTCGCGCCGGCTCCTAACTCTTTCACAGCTTCGTCTGAAAGCTGCAATTGGTTTGCAGTGACGATGCCAGGCGCGTTCTGTCGCTGAGAGGACAGCGCCGCGCCCGCTCCCCGGATGCTGCCCCGTAACGATGGGGATGCTTTGCTGAAAGGGCGATGAGCTGTCTCGCTGCGCATTCCGGCAAGGCCTTCTTTCCATTCAGGCCCGATAATCCCGGTTCACCCTCATCTGCAACTCATTTGCATAAACCGGTTGGCACGGGTGGATTTATGTGCCAGGAATGGGGGAAACAAGGCCCACGGGCCGGTGCGCAGCGGCCCGTGAGCAAGGGAAAGCAGCTTAGAAGTGGATCCGGATTCCGAACTCCATCTGGCGCGGAGTGTTGACCTGTCCGCCCAGTACACCGAAGCTCGCGGGGTCGCTGATATCCATGCCCGGATCACCCAACTGGGTGTGATTGAGGACGTTGGTGAACTGGAAGATCATCGTAGCGCCAACGCGCCCTTCTTTCCAGATACCGATGTCCTTGGATACGGTGGCATCCAGGTTCCAGGTCGACAGGCCGCGGAGTCCTCCCGCAAAGTTGGCTCCGCAGTTGGTATCGAATCCCAGGACGCAGGGCCGGAATTGGTCGTAGACGGCGGCTGGGTTGGCAAGCATTTGCGTGCCCACTCCGCCGTTGTTGTAGTTGGCATTGGTACCCGCGCCCGACGGATTGGTTTTCGGGTCTTCCGGCACGTTCTGGTTGTAGAGCGCGGAGCTGCCGCCGGTGTATTTGCTGAGCAATACGGCGCCTTCCTGGGTGTATCCCGCGCTGCAATTCACTTCGCCGAAGGACTGGCAACCTCCGTTCAGGTTGCTGATATACAGGGGAGACCCACTCCGCGCCGTGAAGATCGGAGCGATCCTCCACCCGCCCAACAGGTGGCCGATCACTCCTTTTTGCGTGCGATAGAAGGGGTCGTCCCAAAGCAGGGTCAGGCTGTAGACGAACTTGGTGTCAAAAATCTGGGGACCGTACATGGCGTGCAGATCCCAAGGGTCCAGCACGGTATAGGAGCTGGAAGCCTGGATTTGATTGCCCGTCCCCAGCGCCCGCCCCCAGGTGAAGTTGGAGCGCGCGGTGATGCCGTGCCAGTTATGCGTAGTCAACGAGACATATGCGGCGTTGTAGTTCCCGAAACCGTTGCTGGTGTCAAAGAAAACGGCGGACAACTGCCCCGCGGGTACGCCCGTCCCCGAACTGCTCGGCATGGTGCGGCCCAGCGTCCAGGATGAGCTCCGGTTGAGAGTGGCCCAGAAGTCGTACACACTGACCGTGGCGATCTGGTTGTTCATGGTCGAATTGGCCGCTACCGCCGCGGTGCAACTGCTGAACCCTCTGCAGAAGGCGGAATTGGCCCCGCCCAGCGCGTTCTCGAAGAAGGGCTGGGTCGCAGGCGTAAAGCCGTTCGAAACCGGCCAGTACACGTTGTTGAAAGCCTGCGCGAAGCTCTGGCCAGCGATGGTGGTCATGTACGGCACGGCGTCGATATTCACCTGCTGCCACTCGTGCCGGATGATGCGGCCGATGTAGCCGACTTCCAGGATGGCCTTGGAGTGAATCTCGCGCTGGATGCTGAGTGTGAAGTTATCGGTACGGCTGGGGCGGAAATCCCGATCCAGGACCGAGCCCGAACCGGATGCAGCGTTCCCGTTGAGGCCTGGGATGTAGGGCTGCGGCAGGGTTTGGGAAACCGGCGGAAGCGGGGCCGAAGTGCCATCGGTCCCGATGCGGAACGCCGTGGTTGGATCGACACCTGCATTGCCCAGGCACTGCCCGGTCCTGCTGGCGCCGAAGCATGAAATCGCTTGGCCCAAGCCGGTGCCGAGCAGCGGAACCAACACCAGGTCTACACCGTTGAGACGCCCGTAAACGCGGCCATAGCCGCCGCGGATGACGGTTTTGCCATTGCCCAAGAGTTTGCCGAGCATCCCATCGTTGAACCTGGGATTCCAGGCCGCGGCCACGCGCGGGGCAATCCCGCCGTAGAACGGATTGTAGGGATATTTCTGGCCCCCGTCAGCGGTCTTCACGGTGGCCCACCCCAGCGTGGGATTATAGACCTGCCCCTGGAGAGCCGCGGCCTTGCGGGCGTCCAGATAATCCTTCAGGATGATGGTCTTGCCGCTTTGATCGGTCAGCGCAACCTGCTTCCCGTTCAGTTCGTAAGGCGGCATGGCGAGCGAGTATCCCAATCCGTATGTCAGTGTAAAGGTCGGCCTCAGGTGCCACGTATCGGTGACATAAAGGTTATACGAGGGAATGATGCTCTGGTCGAACATCGAAGATCCCAGTGGCTGTAGCGTGAGGTCCTTTCCGCTGCGCGTGTACAGAGTCTGTGGCTGGTGTACCATCCCCAGGACTTCGGTGTACAGCCGGTTCCAGTTGCTCAACTGGTTAGTCGGCAGCCCGGCCGGCTGGTAGCTCGACGGGAAAGTGATTCCCGGCATGGACCCGGCGCCGATCTGGTACACCGTGGCATTCATGATGCCTTGGCCGTTGTCGTTGCGCAGGTGGTAGTCGAAGTTGCGTTGATAGGTGCCTCCGAAGGCCAGCAGGTGGTTCCCCTTGACCATGGAGACGTCGTCGCGGATCACCTTGTCCTGCCCATCCCAGAAGCGCTGCCGCACGCTCTGGGTATTCACGTTGTACGGGATCAGCGCGTTGGCGCTTTCACCGCCAATTTCCAGTGCGCCGGCCAATCCAGACAACTGGGGAGGAGCCGCCGCGGTACCCCACTGCCACCAGTTACGGAGGTAGCTGAAGCGGAAATCGTTGGTAATGGTAGGGGTAATACTGGTTGTCAACCCAGCCACCCAGTAACTGGGGATCTGCGGCCGCACGGCCTTGGCGGCGGGCTGACCGAGGGTATCTCCGGGCAAAGCGCCGCCAATATCCACCTGCTGTGTCCCCAGTTGCAGGTAACGGTAGTAGCGGTAGCTCGTCATGAAGCGCCACTTGTCGCTGAAGTCGTGATCGATCCGCGCGACGTAGTTGTTGGACTTCTGCGGCAGCCCGACAGTCGAAAGGTAACCCTGCGTATTGAAGTGGTCCCCCGCCAGGGGATCGTTGGGCAGCGGCATGAACTTCTGCCAGAGCTGCGAAACCAGCGGGTTGAGCCCTATGCCGCGTGGATCGCACGCGCCTGCGTTGCACACGGCCGGCGCGTAGGTAACGCCGCCTACCGTGACCGGCGCCGGATTCAGGTTATACGGAGTCCATGTGCCGCCTTGGTTGATTTGGATTACGCCCGCGCGCAGCAACGGTGTGGGAACCTGCGTTCTCTCATAGACTGCGGATCGGGGGAAGCGGAAGCCCTCGTAATTAACGAAGAAGTACGTCTTCCCGCCGGCCAGCTTGGGCAGCAGCGGCCCACCCAGTGTCCCGCCGAACCGATTGGTATGGGTCACCGGCAGCGGCGTGTAAGGGAAGCCTTTGGCAGGCGTGTGATTCGCGTCCCAGTTGTTGGCTGCCCCCACGTTGGTAGCGAAGTAGTATTCGTATCCGGAGCCGTGGATCGCGTTAGTCCCCCGCTTGGTCACCATCTGCACCTGGCTCCCCGCCGAGCCGTTGAA
>JBGPKH010000239.1:0-11816 GCA_041485845.1 Bryobacteraceae bacterium | reverse complement strand
GCAGGCCGAGCGTGTTTCGCGCCGGTGGCGGCCGCGAGCCAGAAGCGGTCTCGGGCCCCGCGGACGGCCGCAGGCCGAGTGTGTTTCGCGCCGGTAGCGGCCGCGAGCCAGAAGCGGTCTCGGGCCCCGCGGACGGCCGCAGGGCCGAGCGTGTTTCGCGCCGGTGGCGGCCGCGAGCCAGAAGCGGTCTCGGGCCGCGGGAACAGTTTCGGAGCCGGGAAATCCCAGGACGGCTCTCGGCCCACAGAACGGCCGCGGGATGCGGGAACAGCCTCCTGCTGTGGCCGCAGGGGGGCCGCCCGCCGCGGGGCGGGGCGCGGAGTGCAGACACGAGGTTCACGATGACTTACGAAAGTGTGACGGTGGTGGAGTCGCGGGTGGCTCCCGGGGTGGCGTTCGCGGTCGCGCGGATGTCGTTCGGGCGGCGCGTCGAATTGATGCGCCGGGTCCGGGAGTTGGCGCGGCGCATGGAGTTCTTGGAAGCGGGCAAGGAGCCCGGCGACCGCATGGATGCGGCGATGCTCCAGGCGGAGATCGACCGCCTGTTTCTGGCGTGGGGGCTGCGCTCGGTCTCGGGGCTCCAGGTGGATGGCGCCGAGGCGTCGCCCGAATCGCTGGCGGAGGCGGGGCCTGAAGATCTGTTCCGCGAAGCGCTGGCCGCGGTGCGCGCGGAAACGGGACTCAGCGAGGAAGAACGAAAAAACTCCTAGTCGCATTCCACTTTCAGTATTCCAACCAGGCCGGCTGGAATTGCGACGCGTGCCGGAGGTCCGGCCTGGAAAAGAAACGCCGGTGCGGGTGGTTGAATCACGCCGATGATGTGGACGCGCCATTGGTTTGGGTGAGACGCCAGGTCTCGTTGAGGACCTGCCCCAAGTCGTATATCACCGCCGGGAGCCAGACGCTGGTCGAGGAATTCTTCGTGCGGCGGCGGCTCGGCGGAATGGACTTCGCGGAACTGACCGCGAGGCAGGTGGAAGCATTCGTGATTTTGGAAAAGGCGCTGGCCGCGGAGATGCACAATGCCCAACACAACACAAGAGAAGCTCTATGAAACGTTCGTCGCGATATCGGGCGGCCAGCCGTCGAGCCTGGATCCGATGATCGATGCCAGCGAAGAGCTGGCCGGTGCGGTCGCGAAGATCGCGAAGGTGATGGATCGCGTGGCGGCGCCGAAAGGGGACCCGCTTTACGCAACTGGGACGCCACCTGCGACCGCGATGCTGCCGGCGTGGTTTGCGGATCGCGGCGCCAGTGAGCCGGCCAGGACGATTGCGCCTGAGAGCGATTCGCCAGTGCCGCCAAATGCGTTGCCCCCGCCTGGTACCGGGCCGGCGGGTGCGCCCGGAACGTATGCGCCGTTGCCCGAACCGCCGATCACGGTCCCAAGACCGGCGGCGGAGACCGCCGGTCCCACCGCAAGCCCCGCCACGACGAGCACCGTCGGGTCCGTCGAGTCCATCGCCTCGAAGTTGCTGCAAAACGTTTTTGGCACGGTGCCGTTGATTGGCGCGATACAGGGCGCGCAATCGGGCCATTCGGGCGGGATCGGCAGCACCGTGGAATCGATCGCTTCGACCGTTCTGAAAAGCGGGCTCGGGCTGGTCCCGCTGATCGGCGGATTGCTGGGCCTGTTCGGTGGCGGCGATTCGCCGGAGCCGGCGCCGCTGGTGAAGTATGCCATGCCGCCATCGATCGCGTTTCAGGGGGCGGATACGAACTCGGGAGTCGCCCTCGCCGACTACGACCAGACAGGGATGCCGCGGGCCTATGGCGCCGCCACCCCCGCGGCCAGCGCCCCCCCTGCACCGCCGCAGATCACGGTGAATGTGCAGGCCATGGATGCGCGGTCGTTCCTCGACCGGAGTAGCGATATCGCCGCCGCGGTCCGCGAGGCGATGCTCAATCTGAATTCACTGAATGATGTGGTGAGCGAGCTTTGACTATGATTACCTTTCCCAATCTCAAAACCACGGCCGTGGCGCAGTATCCGGCGAAGAAGCTTCTGAAGTTTAGGAACCAGGCGATCCGGTTTCTGGATGGAACGGAGCAGCGGTACCGGGACTGCGCACGGCCGCTGCGCCGCTGGGAAATCCGGCTGGACCAGCTCGATGAAGGCGAAATGGCCTCCCTCGAACAGTTCTTCGCCGCCGACCAGGGGGTGTTCGCCCGTTTCGCGTTTACCGATCCGTGGGATGGCGAAGTGTACCTGAGCTGCAGCCTGGGATCGGACGAGCTGAACGCCACGTCGCTGGCGGAAATGGATGGCACGACGTCGTTGACCATCGTCGAGAACCGAGGATAAACATGCTGGCATACCCACAACTCGGCACCGGGGCTCTGAGCCACTTTCCGGTGCGCAAACGGCGGCGCATGCGGACGGCCGTGAATGTCATGGCGGACGGAAGCTCGATCAAGCTCGCCGACCCGCCGGGAGAATTTACGGAGTGGATTCTGGAATATTCGCAACTGAGCGATGCCGAGCTGGCCGTGATTCAGCAGTTCTTCACGGCGGCCGAAGGCACCCTGAACACCTTCACGTTCCTCGATCCGACTTCCAACCTGTTAGCCCGGAGCGACCAGTTGGACAATGCCGTGTGGGTTCGCGGTCCGTTGTTGTCGCTTTCGGGCGGGCCGGGCACCTGGCATCTCAGCAACACGGGCGGCGGCGCGCAGAACATTTCGCAGACGATCGCCGCACCGGCGGGATACCTGTACTGCTTCAGCGCGTATGTGCGGTCGTCGCAGACCTCGCAAGTGACCATGCTTTTCGGGAACCAGCGGGCCGGCCGCACGGTCAACAGCTATTGGTCGCGAATCAAATTTGCGGCCAGTGGAGACCCTGCGCAGGAGTCGATTGCGTTCGGGTTGGAAGTGCCGGCCGGCCTGTCCATCGACGTCAACGGCATGCAGGCGGAGCCGCAGGCCGGAGCGTCGGCATATAAGGCCTCGACCACGGGCGGCGTCTATGAAGGCGCGCGGCTGCGCGACGACGTCCTCACAATTACGGCGACGGGCGTGAATCAACATTCCTGCACGGTGAGTGTCTACTATGCAAAGCACCTCTAGTTTGAAGGAGCAGGCGGTCACGGACACGCCGCTCCTGGTGTTCGACTGCGTGCTGGCCAACGGGCAGACGGAATCGTGGAGCACGCACCAGGTGACGGTGGGCGCGACGGAGTACGCGGCCCGCGTCATCCAGCACAGCAGCTTCGACATCCAGACGGCGTCCGACCAGGGCGTGGACGGGAGTCCCAGGATCTCGATCGTGCTGGCGAACGCCGATTCGCATTTTTCGGAGATCGAGCGCGCCACGGGATGGAAGGGCGCGCGGCTGACGGCGGGGTTTCTGTTCTACGACCTGCGCAACAACGCGCCGCTCACCGACACGGTGGTGGTGTTTCAGGGAATCTGCAACGCGCCCGATGAAATCAAGGAATCGACGTTCCGGCTGACCGCAGCGAATCGCATGAACCTGCAGCGGCTGCTGCTGCCGCAGGTGCGCGTACAACGCAGGTGTCCGTGGGATTTTCCGGCGACGGAAGCCCAGCGGACCGAGGCGGTCGATGGGGGAGTGAACGGCAAGTATTCGCGCTATTACCGCTGCGGCTATTCGGCCGGGGTCGCAGGCGGGCGGGGAAACCTGGACAACGGCGCGCCGTTCACTTCCTGCGGGTACACGCGGTCCGACTGCCAGGCGCGCGGCATGCTGACGCGCTTCGGCGGGCTGGAGTTCGTGCCGCCGGCGATCGCTGTGCGCGCGTATGGGAAGGACTGGTCGACGTCGGCCCTGTCGGTGAACCAGGCCCGGTACAACGACTTCGTCCCGATGGTGTACGGCACGGCGTGGTATCAGCCGCTGGTGGTCTTCGCGCGCAATGACGGAAACCTCACACGCATGGAGGCGCTGCTGGGAATCGGCGAGATGCAGGGCGTAATCACGCTGCTGGTGAACGGAGTGCAGATTCCGGTGGGCGTCGCGGGCCGGAACATGACGGGCACAGGCTGGTACAACATCGAAACGCTGGGCACGCGCGATGGCGCGTTCGACCCGAACTTCACGGACGCGGGCGGGCAGCCGGCCGGCGACCCCTACGGCAGCATGGCGTACCTTTCCGTGGTGGTCCCGAACAGCCTCAACAACGGGGCTTCGCTGCCCACCGTAAAGGTGCTGGCGCAGGGCCTGAAGGCGCCGGTCTACGCGGCGGACGGGACTTACGTCAGCGATCAGTTCTCGAGCAATCCGGCGTGGATCCTGCTGGACGTCCTGCGGCGCGCCGGCTGGAGCGCATCGGAGATCGACCTCGCGAGCTTCGCCGCGGCGGCGGCGTTTTGCGACCAGACCATCGCGTCGACGGATCTCAACGGCAACGCCATCGCCATTCCGCGGTTTCAGTGCAACCTGGTTTTGCAGAACCGCCGCAGTTGCGGAGACATCGTTCGCGGCGTGCGCAACACCGGCCGGCTGTACCTGACCTACGGGAACGCGGGGTTGCTGCAACTGCACGTGGAGAACACGGCGGCGCTGGAACGGCCGTCCAAGCCCGAGTGGTCGAACAGCCAGTCGGTGTGGAACGGAGGCTGGCCAAGCTACGAATTCGGCGACGGCAGTAACGGCTACTCGGGAATCATGCGGCTGGCGAACGGAGCGCCCAGCGTGGCGGTGACGTCGCGCGGCATCGCCGACACGCCCAACGCGCTCACGGTGGAGTTTCAGGACGCGCTCAATGGGTATCAGCAGGACAGCTACCAGATGGCCGACCCGAACGACGCGCGGTTAACGGGCCAGCAGGTTTCGGCGACGCTGCCGGCATTGGGGCTGCCGAACTACGACCAGGCCGCGCGCATTTTGAAATTCACGCTCGACAAATCGATTCGCGGGAACACTTACATCCAATTCGAAACGAGCGTCAAGTCCTTCGGGATCCGGCCGGGCGACCTGATCACCGTGACCTATTTAAAGGAGGGCTTCAACCGCCAGCCGTTTCGCGTGCAGAAGATCTCGCCGGCAACGAATTACCGCACGTCCACGATCGCGGCGCAAATCCATGACGATGCGTGGTACGCGGACACGAACGGGCAGGTGACTTCGCCCTCTGGGACGGTCCAGCAGGGCAACCCAGGAGTCGGCTTGCCCCGGCCGCTGATGGGGACCGAACTGGATGTCAATGGGGACATTCAGTTCGGCGTTGGGGAGTCGGCGGCCACCAGCAGCGATGGCACGGTAGAAACGAGTGTGACAGTCAGCTTCGTTTCGCCGGCCATCGTTCAAGCGTGCAGCCTGGGAGTGCCGCTGGTGAGTCTGGCGGCGACCATCGGGACGGGCGGGACGCTGAACGGCGGGCAGACTTTCTACTACGCGGTTGCGGGGGCGGACGGCGCAGGCGGGGAGAGCGGATTGTCGTTTATCGTCGCGGCGAGCACGTTGAGCGACGGGAGCAGCGTGACCCTCTCCGGGTTGAGCTTTCCATCGGCGACGAGCGCGTTTCACGTGTATCGCGGCGCGACGCCGGCGCAGCTTTACCGTATCGCCTCCGATCAGCCCATGGCGACGCAGTTCACGGACACCGGGTTGCTCGATCAGTTGGTCGCGGCTCCCGATGCGAATTTCGACCATGCCAATTTCTACTGGCGCATGGAACTGCAACCCGAGAGCGCGGCGGCGGTACATTCCTCGAACACGGCCGGCAATGGGACGTTGCAGATGACCGTGAATCGCTATCGCGGGATGGTCGCGCGGATCACGCGAGGGCACGGCGCAGGACAGGAGCGAACGATCTCGGCGAACACCGCTACGACGTTGACAGTTTCGCCGGCGTGGTCGATTGCGCCGGATGCGACCAGCTTTTTCGTGGTGGCGGAGAGCGGTTGGCGGTTCGGCGCGCTGGCCAAGAGCAGTCCGGTGCAGTTCGCCATTCCGAATCAGGCGGGAGAAACGGTGCAGATCAGCGGGCGGGCGGCCAACGTGAACGATATGGAATCGACAGCCGAGTTATCGACGGTGACGCGCTGGCAGATCGGCGGCAGCGGCGCGGGCGGCGGCGACAGCGACTTTCCGCCGGCTCCTTTCTTTGGGATGTCGGCCGACCCACGCGGCGGGACGGCGATCTTGAGCGGCGTCTCGTTCACGGATTTGACGAACACGCGGTCGATTTCGTCGGCGACGTTGACGATGCACTACTGGGACGAATTGCAGGGCAAGCCGGCGCTCGCGCTGGCGGGGGTGGTGGCGGCGGGGGATACGACATTGACGTTGAACTCGGCGGGATCGGCGCAGGTGGGCGCGTTGATTCAGCTCGACGCGGAAGTCATGCGGGTGGAGCAGAACAACGGGACGCAGTATAGCGTGACGCGTGGGATCGACGGCACGCAGGCCGCGGCGCATGCGGCGCAGACGCCGGTGTACACGCTGGCGAATCTAACCGTGATCGCGCCGTTTCCGCCGGACTTCTTCGGCAGCCCCTACAGCGGGAGTTGGTCCTTCCCGATCCCCGCACCGGACATCCGGATCGCGAGCGCCGAACTACGCGTCACCAACGGCCGGGGGAACAGCGCGGCGCGCAGCATCTACCTGACTAATAACGACGATTGCGGGCTGCGCACGCTTTCGGGCGGGCAGTATTCGATCCAGGTGAATGGCTACCTGGCGGTGGATCAATCGGTAGCGCCGGCCATTGTGATGGAAGCATCGCACGCGGTGCGGGATTTGTTCGCGATTTTGGGAACGGCTGCCGACGCGGCGGTGCAGGTCCAGTTGAACGTGAACGGGGCGTCGTACTGCACGTTATCGTTCGCGGCGGGCATGATCGTTTCCAATAGCGTCAGCGGATTGACGCTGCCGCCGCTGGTCTCGGGCGCGAAGCTGACGTTATCCGTGCTGTCGGCGGGACAAGTGAATCCGGGGGCAGACCTGACGGTGCTGGTGCGATTGTAATGCCAGACCAACTCACCAAACTTCGGCCGGATCGGGACCTGCAATGTTATTTTCAGCAGCCCTCGACGGTGGCGGCGTTGAGCGCCACCAGCGCTATCGGATTCACGGTTTCGGGTTGCTGGCGGCAGCAGTTCGATTGGGTGGTGCTCGAATGGAGCCGGGACAACGTGTTCGAGCATCCCGCGCTGCGTAAGTTACCGGACGGTAACTTGAGCGGCGTGCGGTTGAGCTATGACGAGGCTCGCACGAACAGCGTCCCGATGGACTCGACGACGTACGATTCGATCGGCTGGTCGTATTTGAGAATCTGGGAGGAATCGGGCGGCGTCGAGAAGTTTCACCGCGTTCTGTTGAAGCAGTACGCGACGGCGGTGGGCAGTTACACGCAGCCGGCCGTGCAGTTCGAGTTGCATGGCGATCCGACGCCCGGGGACTACATCGAGTTGGCGTGGCTCGATCAGCACTCGAACTACTTGATCGCGGCGGGCGACACGCTGGCCAGCGCAGTGGCGGGGCTCGCGGGCTTCATCAATGCGGCCAGCGCTACCAACGGTGTGACTGCGGGCGCGAACGGCGCGGTCATTACGCTGACGTATCACGGCGCGCCGGGATCGAACGGGAATCGGGTCGGAGTGTACGGCACGGTTTTTGGCGCGGGGACGGAGTCGTGGTCGCCTTCGTGGGGGATGTTCAGCGGGGGCATCTCGCCGCAGCAGTGGCGGGTGGATCTGGACTTCAGCAACCTGACGGGGGACGACGGGCTCGCCGTGCCAACCGGCAATGTGCGCAAGCTGCGGTGGACCTGGGCGGCGGACTTGCAGGCGGGGAACTTTCAGCGGAGCGAGTTCTCGGTAGTGGTGTCGAACTGGCAGGTGACGGGCACGAACCTGCTGTACAGCGTCGCGGGGCAGGGGAGCCGGAGGATCGAAGACGGCGCGCCGGACGTGGTGTACATGGGCGCGTGGGTGGAGGAGCGCGGGAATTACTCCGCGGGATCGATCCGCCACACCACAGCGTCGGGCGCGCGCGTGCAATGCACGTATACCGCGCCGTACGCGCACGCGCTGTACCTGGGGACGAGGTACTGCGACAACGGCGGGCAGATCACGGTGCAGGTGGATTCGAACGCGCCGCTGACGGTGAACCTGAAGCGCGCCCTCGAGGACGTTTTGATCCGGGTTCCGTTGGGCCAGTTTCAGGGGACGCATACGGTGACGGTGACCCACAGCGGGGCCGGTGGAACGGATGTCTTCTTCGACTTCTTCGAGATCGCGATTCCGGCCACGGCACTGCCGGTGTTCGACGTCTCGCCGACCACTACGCTGGCCACCGACTGGGACACCGACCATTCGCTGGCGATCGCGCCGGAACGGACGGCGTGGCTGATCGACACGCTCGGGTTCAAGGGACGCGCCAATCACTACGCGGGCGCCATGTGGTTCTACGAGCTGAGCTGCGCGGGGAACCAATACGCTTCGGGCGCCATCGCGTTTTCGGGAACGCCGCAGTTCGGGGGCACGACGCAGATCACGCTGGCGGGGAGCGTGATTTCGCATTTGAACCTGATCGGCGATACGGCGGCGAGCATCGCGAAGTGTTTCGAGTTGTGGATCGCGGCGGGCTCGTCGGCGGTTTGGGCGCAGGCCAATGGGGCGACGCTGACGATCACCGCGCGGCCGATGGGGATCGAAGGCAACGCCATCGGCATCGCGGCTACCACGGGCAGCGGCCAATTCACGGCGACCACCAGCGGTGCGACGCTCAGCGGCGGAACGAACGGCGCGTGGCGGACCGATCTGGCCGCGGCGCCGCGGATGAATCGCGCGGCGCGCGACTGGAGCCGCAGCTTCTTCCAGGCGCTGAAGGGGTACGGGATCGATGTCGCGGCGGCTTTCAGTATGGAATTGCGCCACGGCGACGACAGCCTCGCGGCCGGGATTGCACAGAGATACGCGGACGGGCCGGTGTGGCTGAACACGCCGGCGTTGCAGACGAATTTCTCGCCGGCAAGCGCGGCGTTCTGGAAGCAGATCTACCTCGATATGGCGGATGTGATGACGGCCGCAGGGGTGACCCCCTACCTGCAATTCGGCGAGGTCGAGTGGTGGTATTTCGCGGATGGCGCGAGCATGCCGTTTTACGACGACTACACGAAGAGCGCGTTTCAAGCGGCATACGGGCGGCCGATGGCAGTGATTGCCAACCAGAATGCGAACCCGGGCGCGTATCCAGACGAGTGCGCGTTCTTGCCGGGGCTGATCGGCGCGTTCACGCAGTCGATTATGGCGTTCGTGCGGGCGAGCCACGCGGACGCGCGCTTCGAGGTGCTGTATCCGCCGGACGTGAACGATACGGCTCTCAATCGCGTGATTAATTTTCCGTTGGCGCAGTGGACCGCGGCGAACCTGGCGTGTCTGAAGACGGAGAATTTCACTTACACGGGGAACCGGAATCTGGACAAGGCGCGCGAGTCGATCGGGCTGCCCATGGGGCTGGGGTTCCCGGCGTCGAAGAGCAGTCACTTGGTGGGGATCGGGGACTACACGACCCCATGGGACAAGGAGCGGTCGCTGGCGCTGGGGGCGGGGGTGGAATCGGTGGTGCTGTTCGCGCTCGATCAATTCTGTTTAATAGGGATTGGGTTGCCGATGGGGAAAGGCGGGCGGGGTCGCGGGCGGTTCATGGGGAGGTAGAGGGATGGGAGTCTGGGGGGCGATACGACGCTGGGAAGTTCGAATCCTACGTGGGGAGCCAGTATGGACAAGCGTCGGCGACCCACACCGATCATTCTGAAAACGTTACGCGTTGACACGTTCGATCACAGTGCAAGTTGGCCCGCAAAAGTTCGCAACTTGTCCAGACTGGGGCAAACTTCAAAACCCCAGACGGGATTCGAACTCTACACGACGGTCCGGCCGGCGCCCACCACGGGCGGCGATCTTAGAGCAGCCTCGCGAATTCTTCCACCGTAAGCCCGGCCTCTCGAATCAGCGCCCGAAGGGTCCCTTTGCCAAGTTCTTTATGGTTTGGAACGGAGAGCCGTCTATGCGGAGGATCGTTGCGTCGTAGAATCATGTGACTGCCGTGCTGCTCATCGAGTTCGTATCCGGCTTTTCGGAATGCCTTGACTGCCTGGCTGCCGGAAACGACCGGCAGTTTCATCCGCCTGCAACCTCGATGACCTCTTCGAGGATGCTGGGAGGCACAGGATCACCATGCTTGCGGAGGCTTTTTAGGTATCCTTCGATGGCCTCACGAATATTCTCGGTTGCTTCTGATCGGGTGCGGCCCTGGGATACACACCCTGGCAAAGCCGGGCAAGTGGCGACAAATATCTCGTCCTCGTCCTGTTCCAGGTAGACACGATACTTCATCATCCAGCATTCTACCAGAGCCGAAGTTTGCATTTCACCGTTCCCGTTGATGCCCTGGTTGCCACCGTTCAGCTAGTGCTAAATTAGTCCACTCTTGTCTCTGACGCTATCACCAATGTGCAGGTGGCGTGATGATCGCTCCATTCCGCCTTGAACCGATGATGGCTCTCCTCCGGCTGCGAGCGGCCCCATGGGGCGCGGAAATCTCTGCGACTCTCGCTGGTGGCCAGTCCGCACCAGGCGGAGAAGCAAGCGGCTCTTCACCGGAGCGTAATTGTCAGGCATCGATGCAACCCGTTGATCCCGCGTGTCGCTCACCAGTTCGAGCACACCCCCTTTCCCCGGCAAAAGTTCGAAACATGTCCAGTGTGGGGAGCCAGCCAGAATCGTTGTTTCGTTTCTGTATTTTGCGGGCGGCCCCAGTTCACCGCTCGAACTGGCCATCGATGAGTGTCCAATTTCCGGATTCCCAGCCGGGCGTTGCGCCCGAGCTTGCCATGAGAGAATATGGCGGTCGGGAGGAAACATGCAGATTATGCGAGTGGTGCTGGCGTTGCTGTTTGTGGTCAGCCGCATGCCCGCAGCCCTGAAGCCGATCGACACTGATTTCCGGCCAGTCGGCAATAGAGCCGTCGTTGCATATAAGGCAACACCGCAAGGAGATCTGAAGATCAACCTTTTTTTTCCGCCCGACTGGAGGGCCGCGGATCGGCGGCCGGCGATCGTCTTCTTCTTTGGTGGTAGCTGTGCGACCGGGAGTCCGGCACAGTTTGCAAGCACAGCGGAGTACTTCGCCACGCGAGGTCTGGTTTCGGCCTCGGCAGAGTACCGGATCGAAAGCCTCCACCACACCCCGCCGCAGGCGTGCGCCGAAGATGGCAAGAGCGCCGTCCGCTGGTTACGCACGAACGCGCCGCGGCTGGGGATCGACGGCAGCCGCGTGATCGCTGGCGGCGGCTCCTCGGGTGCGTCCATCGCCGCCTTCGCGGCTTACAATACGACCTTCGAGCCGGATGGTGAGGACGGTTCGATCTCTTGCAAACCTGACGCGTTAGTGCTAGTCAACCCCGCGTTTGGTTTCCCGGACCGCAGCCGCTTAACGCCGGAACAAGCGCAGGCCGCGGAAGGTCCGCTCGGCGCGTTCATCGCTAGTTGGAAAGTGACGGCAGGCGGCCCTCCTGCCATCCTGTTCTTTGGCACTGAGGATCCCCTGCAAGAGAAGGCGCGCGTTTTCGCCAGGCAACTGATCGGCGCCGGGACCCGAGCCGAATTCTATACCGCTGATGGTCAGAGACACGGGTTTTTCAACCGCAGCGATAGCTCGCCTTGGCACACCCCGGTGCTCCGGCAGATCGATTTGTTCCTGGCTTCGCTCGGCTACCTCCAGGGCGATCCCACCGTTGGAATTCCAGCCGATACCACAGTCACGTTACAGAAGGTCCGTCTCTAGCCCGACTTTCGCGAATCTGATGGGGTACAGCACCGACGCCGGGCTTCCGGAGGCCTGT
>JBGPKH010000238.1:0-11833 GCA_041485845.1 Bryobacteraceae bacterium | reverse complement strand
TCATGGCGTCCCGGTACTTCTTGCCCGCGGAGCGATCGCTGGCTCCCAACCACTTCAGGTCGAACCACGGGTTGCCCTGGAGAAACTTGATGAAATGCTGCCCCACCATCCCGGTGGCGCCTAGAATGCCTGCTTCGATTCGCGTTTGCATAAGTGCCTTACCATTCGCCGATAGATTTGAACTGCTTCGAGCAACTGCTGCTTGGGCACGCGTTCCTCCAGCGTGTGCGCTACGTGGATGGACCCAGGCCCGATCAGAAACGGCTCGCCCCACTGGCCGCCGAACGCCGGAATGTCGGTGGTGAACGCGACCACGGTGGTGTCGATTCCGTCCACCGAATTCAGGCGCAGGGCCGGGATCTCGATCACCTCGCGCAGCTCCACGAGTCCTTCGGCCGCTCGCACCAGAGCCCTCTTGGTTTCCGCAGGATCGCCCACCAGCCGGATCATGATATCGGCGCGCGCCTCGTCTGCGATCACGTTAGGGGCCCGCCCGCCTGCCAGCGTACCGATGTTCATCGTGCTCGGACCGAGCAGCGGATCGACCGGCAGCGGGATGCGCCGCATCTCCGCCAGCGCGTCGATCAGTTTGTGGATCGCCGAGTCGCCCAACTCGGGGTAGGCCGAATGCGCCATCTTGCCCGACGCCACCACTTCGTAGCGCAACGAGCCTTTCGACCCCAGCGCCAGCTTGTTCTCCGTCGGCTCGCCGTTGACGATGTAGCGCGACCCGCGCGGCGTTTTTGCCGCCCGGTAGGCGCCGGCGCTGGTGCGTTCCTCGCCCACCACGAACAGCAGACCGAAATCGCGCTCGCCGGCTTCGAGCATGGCCTCTACAGCTTTGAGCATGGCGGCGATGATGCCCTTCGTGTCGCACGCGCCACGCCCCCAGATGTGCTCGTCATCCTCGCGCGAAATGAAAAACGGCGGTACCGTATCCATGTGGGTCGAGAGCGTCACGATGAGCCGCTCGCCCCATTGCGCGAAGATATTGAAGCGCCGTGGTTCCACCTCGATGGCCTCCACGCGCCCGTCGAATCGCGAAGCCAGTGGCGTCAGATACTCGAGGAGGAAGGCGCCCATCTGCTCTTCGTTGTTGGTGATCGACTCGATATCGATCAGTGCGCGTGTGAGTTCGAAAACGTTCATAAGCTATTGGAGGGGGAACGAACCGGAAGAAGGAAAGCACCGCGCGGACCGCCTGCGCGTCTTCATTCCCGATAGCGCTCCACCCGCCTGTGTAACGGGTGACAGTGAGCCGGTATTGACCGGACTCCCCAACCGGAAGGAATTGGGCTCTCCATCCCGGTTTCGGCGGATCTCCCTGCGGCCCCTTTCACTCAGGCCTCCGAAGCGCAATCGGAACTCGACCCGGCTACTGATGACCGCCGCACCTCTACCGCGAAGTTTCAGGATAGCGGACGGCGGAAGAGCCAGTCAAATCTAATCGCGCCGCTCGCGCCGGGACCCGCCACCACATGACGCCGTTGCACAAGGCCGTCGCCGGCGCCACAGCCACACGCGCCGACTCGGCCCTCGGCGGCCATCGGACGCTGCACCCGCCCAAGATCGAAGTGCTGGCGCAGAACCTGCCCATCCGCATCGAGTTCATCGAGACACCGGAGAGAGTCGGAGAGGCCATGCCCGAACTCCCATCATGGCTTCTGTAATCGACGCTCCCGAAAAACCCGCGCAGGCCGGCGAGGCGAATCGAGGCCATGCTGGAAGAACACGGGCATGATGTCCGTTTCCGCAGTCACCGCGATCCGCGTTCAGAAGACCATCACCCGACTCCACCCTCCACCACCGCGATCACGCGATTGGCAGGCACTTTGGCCAGTTTGTCCACCGCGCCGCTCGGCCACCGCACTTCGATGTCCGCCGTCTCGGCCGCGCCCAGGCCGAAGTGAACGCGCAGGTCGCTTTGCGAGATGTAGCTGCCGCCGCTGCGGACTTCATCCATTTGCCGGTGTGGCTTGCCGTCGACTTCCGTGGTGCAATAAACGCGCGCGCCGATTCCGGTGCGATTGGATTTCGTGCCCGTAGTCTTGATCTTGATCCAGTTGTTCTTCAACCGCGAGTCGCAGCGCAAGATCTGCGGCACGTCGTTGATGCAGTTGACGAGGAGATCGAGATCGCCGTCGTTATCGAAATCGCCCACGGCCATTCCGCGGCCGCTCACCTTTTCCATGATGCCAGGGCCAAGTTCTTCGGAGACCTCGCGGAACCGCCCGTTGCGCAGATTCCGATAGGCCACTTTGCGCTGCTTGTAGCCGGATTCCGTCAGGCTCTCGCCCACCTCGGGATAGACGTGGCCGTTGCACTGGACGATGTCGGCCCAGCCGTCGTTATCGAAATCCAGGAATGCGATTCCCCAGCCGAGGAAGCGCGTGATGCGGCCGAGCCCCGCCTGAAAGGTCTGGTCCTCGAAGAAGCCGCCGCCGAGATTGCGGTAGAGGCTGGTGGTGTCGCCCGCGAAATTGGTCTTCACCAGATCGAAGTTGCCGTCGCAATCGTAGTCCGCGACCGCCACACCCATGCCCGCCTGCGGCTTGCCGTCGGCGGAATAGGCAACACCGGATTCGATGGCGATCTCTTGGAAGGTGCCGTCGTGTCTGTTCTGGTAGAGCGCCGACGATGTGGAATCGTTGGCCACGTAGATGTCGGGCCAGCCGTCGTTATCGAAATCGAATACCGCCACGCCCAGTCCGAAGGTGCCGGGCGTCTTCAGGATGCCGGCAGCTTCCGAGACGTCCGCAAACGTCCCGTCACCGCGATTGTGAAACAGGATATTCTTGCCGCCCGTGACCCCGGGGGGACCGCAGGCCACCAGGATGCCTTTGTATTTGCACGGGCCGGACTCGGGCAGCGGCGCGGTCTTGGGATCGAAATCGATGTAGTTGGCGACGAAGAGATCCAGATGGCCGTCCTTGTCGTAATCGAGAAAGGCGCAGCCGGTGTTGTGGCGCTTCAATCCGTTCTTCGTCCGCGTAGTCACTCCCGCCTTGCTGGCCACATCCACGAATTTGCCGTTGCCGAGGTTCTTCCACAACGAGCAATCGCCCCAGTAGGTGACGAACAGGTCGTCCCAGCCGTCGTTGTCGAAATCCCCCACGCAGCAGCCGCAGCCCCATCCGCTCCGTGCGATTCCGGACGCCGCGGTAACATCGGTGAACGTGCCATCGCGATTGTTCTTGTAGAGGCGGCTGACGGGCGCGTTGGCGGGCGCCCATGTGGCTTCGAAGCGCGAGCCGTTGACCAGGAAGATATCGAGCCAGCCGTCCTGATCGTAATCGAAGAAGGCGGCGCCGCAACCCGTGGTTTCGAGCAGGAACTTGTTGCTCTTTTCGCTGCCATAGATGGTCTTCGCGCGCAGTCCCGCTTCGCGCGCCACGTTCACGAACTGGACGTCCAGAGTCACGCCGGAGAGCAGTTGGTCGAGCGGGAACACCGCGGCAGCTCGGCTAAGCGACTGAACAAACATGCGGCGATTGGGCCGGAACATCTTCGTCCATCTTACGCCGCTACAGGTCCTTGTCAACGCCTGCCTGGTGACTTCACCCGGCCATCGGCGATTCGGTCCGCCGTTCCGCGCGCCCCCACCGCTGCTGCTTTTTCACTCCCGGCGGCGGGGCCCTCGGGTTGCCAGGTCCGGGCGGCCGCCAGCCATCAAACCGTCGCGCGACTGGAACTGGAAGGAGGCGGAAGCCCACTTCCTGCGCGCCCTGTCGATCAACCCCAGCTTTGCGCAGGCTCATCACGATCACGCGTTCTACCTGGTCGCCACAGGGCATCCCGAATCTCGCCAGTTGCGGCGCTGCGCCGCGCCATCGCTCTCGATCCCCTTTCGCCTCGCGTCAACGCCGATGCGGGGTGGGTGCTGCTTGCAGGCCCATCATTTTGAGGAAGCCATCGCCCAGGCTAATCTGGCGCTGGAGCTCGAACCGGGACTTGCCGGGGCAACCGCCTGCATCGCGCGCGCCGAACGAGACACGCAGGTCTATCGCTCCATCCTCGATCGCGGGGAACGAACCAGCTTCTTCAACCGGGCCATGGCCTACGCCGGGGTCGGCCGGGAAGAGGAAGCTCTTCGCGCGCTACAATCGTCCTACGAACAACGTGAGGTCATCATGCCGCTGGTGAGGACCGAGCCTGCATTTACCGGCCTGCATGGCGATCCCCGCTTCCGCGAGATCGTAGGAAAGATGGGCTTGCCCTGATGCCTGCAGTCGATTGGGAACAGCACGGGATACGCATCGTGCGCGCCGGCGAGTTGGACCACAACACTCCGCAGACGCCCGGCATGACTCGCGCCGCGGCGATCACCTATGCGCGAACCGGCGCGCAAAAGCTCTGGGCCGGCACGGTAGTGGTGCAACCCGAAGTGGCGACCGGGCCGCACCACCATGGCGAGCTGGAGACGGTGCTCTATATCATTCGCGGCCGGGCGCGGTTCCGGTGGGGCGACCGGCTGGAGTTTGTCGCGGAAGCCGGCCCCGGCGATTTCATCTACGTTCCTCCGTTTGTGCCGCACCAGGAGATCAACGCCCGGCCGGATGCCCCGGTGGAGGCCGTCGTGGTGCGCAGCGGTCAGGAGCCGGTGGTCGTCAACCTGGACATCCAGAGTCCCGAGCCCGGGCCACAGAGGGTCGAACGCGATGGCTTTCACCCCGAGCCCGAGGTGTGACGGATGCGAACCGTTCTGGCCCTGTTCATTGCCAGTGTGTCCCTGTTATCCGCAGCGGCCGATCTGGAAGTCTATGCCATCGACGTGGAGGGCGGGAAGGCCACGCTGTTCGTTTCGCCTTCGGGGCAATCCATGCTGGTGGATGCCGGTTTCGGGGGTTTCCACGGCCGTGACGCCGATCGCATCGTGGCGGCTGCCAAAGCAGCCGGCGTGAAGCAAATCGACTACCTGGTGATTACGCATTATCACCACGATCACGTTGGCGGGGTGTCCCAACTCGCCGCCAGGCTGCCGATCCGCAACTTTGTCGATCATGGCAGGAACTTCGAAGATGCGAAAGGCAATGCCGCGGCCTACAACGCGTATGTCGCGACCCGCAAGAAAGCCAATCACATGGTGGTGAAGGCCGGTGATCGAATCCCCATGGAAGGGATTCAGGTGGACGTCGTGACCGCCTCGGGCAAAGCGATCGCCCAACCGCTGCCGGGCGCGGGACAGCCCAACCCAGCCTGCGCGAGCTATCGGGCTCTGCCGCCGGACGACGGCGAAAATGCGCACTCGATCGGGATCGTGGTTACCTATGGCGGCTTCCGGCTGGTGGATCTCGGCGATCTCCATTGGAACCGGGAGCACGATCTGGCCTGCCCCAATAACAAGCTCGGTGTGGTGGATGTGTATCTGACCACCCATCACGGCAAGAGTACTTCCGGCTCGCGGCAGATAGTCTGGGCCCTGCAACCGAGAGTCGCGATCATGAATAACGGACCGGATACGGACGCAGCGCCGGAGACCTGGCAGACGATTCACGATTCTCCGGGACTGCTGGACCTGTGGCAACTTCACTACGCCACGGCCAACGGCCGGGCTCACAACGCGCCCGACAACTTCATCGCCAATTCGGCGAAGCCTTGTGGAAATTGGATCCAGCTTTCCGTTCGCCAGGATGGCGCGTTCACCGTACTGAACGGCCGGAACCACTTCGAGAAAACGTATGCGGCCGCTAAAAGACCCAGCTCAACCCCACGGTAGGGATGAAATCCAGTAACCACCCGCCCAAAGTCATTCCCGGCGCCTGCGCGATCACCTTCCGCGGGAAACGCGTGATCTGGTTCTGAAAATCGAACCGGGCGGCAAATCGCTCTCCGAGGCGAAACTTGAGGCCTCCGCCGATCGCCACCATAGGCTTCAATTCGGTGGTGCGAGTCAGGTAGGCATATTCCATCAGGGGACGGTATGCCGTTTCGGCCCCGGTCCCACGGAAGATCTTGACACCGGCTCCAAGGGTGACGTAGGGCTGCACGCGGTTCTTTCGGGGGCGAGTGTGCAGGAGCATGTCATATTGCAGTACGTGGGCCTGGCCCGAGAAGCCGGCCGTGGTGCGGCCCGAAGCCAGCCGTGGGTCGCGTTGCTCGAACAGGTAACGCATTTCCCCGCTCCAACGCGCGTAACGGTTGTGACCAAACACAATTCCGGCGGCGGGTCCGGGGCTGAAGCCCGCGGTAACCGGGGCCGGCGCTCCCTGTACGGAAGTGCCGTTCAGAAAACCTCCGCCGCCCAGAACGCCGATCTCGAACTGCTGCGCGCGGACGGCGCCCAGCAAGGCGAAAAACATAAGAGCTTTTGTCCAATACACGGGAAATCACCGTCCTTCAATCCACCACGCGAACGCCTACCGTCGCGGCCGCCCCACCTTGCGTAACCGTGAGCGGCACCTCCGTCCCCACGGGCGGTTTCGGCGGCACTCGGGCATTGATCTGGTAGACGCCCACCTGCCCCGGCGCAAGGCCGGCGTAGCTTACCGCAAGCGGCACGCCCCCCAACCGGACGTCGGGGCCGAGCAGCGCCACCGCCAGCGGCGATGCTGGCGAAGCATCGCCCGCCTCCACCTCCGGCGAGGTCGCGCCTAACCCAGTGGCGTAGATGGAAATCTCGTCGCCCGCGTGAATGGGATTCGAGGGCGTCACCAGTTCCTGGTTGCCGCCCTTGACTACCACCGGAATCGCCGTCAGGGGACCGGCCGTTCCACTATGAAATATGGCGGGCGCAGCCGGCAGCAGGTTCAGATAGTAGTCGTCGCTCACGCCTCCCGGCGTGTAGAGCGTCATCGCCACGCGTCCATCGATGTGCAGCGGTAGTTGGGCGTTGATCTGGCCGGGAGAGGCGAAGAACATCGGAAGGGCGGAACCGTTCACCGTCAGGCACGACTCGCCTATCGCGGTTGGCAGCGGAATCGTCTGGGTCGCCACATTGGTCGGGTTCAAGTTCGTTCCGAACACCGAGATCAGCGATCCGGGCGCCACTGCGGCCGTGAGGTCCGCGGCGTTCACCACGCGGCTGATGGCGGGAGGGACCACCGCCGCGTCGAAGCTCCAGGCCAGCGTGGTGAACCCGGAAACCGTCAGCGCAATCAGGGCATTCCGGTTGGCCAGCGGAGCCAGCGTTCGCGTGAAGACCGAACGGCCTCCGGCCGCCAATGGTTGCTCGGCGACACGCGTCGGCCGCATGGCGCCTCCCGTACTCAGGTCGACCCGTGCGATGGCGCCCCCGGATGGAACTCCCGGCGGAGGACCTGTCAGCCGCACACCCTGGCTGTCGACAAATGCGAATCCGGAGGGAAATTCGGCGCCTGTCCAGGTCTCGACCGGAACGAGCGAGCTGTTGAGCAGTGTGTTTCCGGCGACAAACAGGCCCGCGCCAGATGCGGCAAAGGCGCCCGTCACCACCCCTGGCAGTTTGCGGGAAACGGTGACCGTATCGGCGCCCGCATCGTACAGCATCAGGTTGCCGTCCGCCGACGCCGCCATGATCGCTCCCCCATTCGGGGTGGCTGCCAGCACGGTGTCGAGGTGGATTGAATTCTGGAAGACACCCAGGCTTGGCGGCGTCACCGCCGTGCCCGAGAGAAGGTCCAGGCGATCGATGGTGTGAATCGCTCCAGCCACCCGTGAGGCCGCGAGAATGGCGTTTCCCGAGGCGGCCACGGACCTTGCATAGTGTCCCCCCGGCATGACGACCGGCGCTAACTGCTGAAACGTATCGAGGTCGTAGACATAAACCAGTTGCGAATTGTCGTGCCCGATCAACAGGTTCTGGTGGTCGGGCGTGATCGCCATGCGGGTAGGCGTGTTGCTGGTGCGCAGCGTCGCCATGGGAAAAAGCCCGGAGCCGTCGAAGACCAGCACCTGGTTGCGATCCTGACGGAGGATGTAGAACCGGTCGCGGACCGGATCGGCCAGCAGGTCCGCCAGCGTCCCGGGAACATCGGTCGCAGCGCCCCGCTCGTCGGGCCGCTGGTTGTTGACCAGAATCCGCACCGCCCAAGGCAGGTTCACCGATTCCGAAGAGCTGACCGTCAGCCACCCGGTCACGGTGCCGCGGCGGTCCTGGAAAGTCGCGGGGTCGATCCGCACCTGCACGGTCGCCGGTGTGCGGCCGGACGACGGCGAAATTGTCACCCCGGCCAAATCCGAACCGAGCGCAAAAGCCGTGCGTCCGCCGCCCGGATCGACAATCTTCAACGTCTGCGTGATCCCCCCGCGCTGGCAAAAACTGCTGTGAAATACCAGGTCCTCACGATCGGCCGCGAGCCGGTGGAACTGGCCCAGCAAGCCTACCGGCAGAATCGTGACGCCACTCTCGGACACGGCGTAGAGAGTGTCGGCCTGCGCATTCAGTAGACCTCGCCCGGCCAGATTCTCCGGGAGCCGCAGAGACTCCCGCACCGTGAGGTTATCCGCATCCACAATTGAGAGGACGGGCGGCGCCCGCAGCGCGGCCGTATCGGATTGGGCGGTTGGAATCTGAGCGTACACAATTCCCGCTGCCGAGTCGATGGCATGCGACCCCACGGCAAGCGCCCCGGAAGCATTGCCAAACTGAGCCAGCAGAACGCCTTGCCGGCTGAAGACTCCCCATCCCGCCGCGTAATATGCTCCGTCGCGCGCCACACTGACCACGCGCGGGCCCAGCGGCGGAGTGGCAGTGTAGCCGATCACCCGTATGCGCCTGGCGGAGACCTCGTACATAAACCGCATCGTGTCGGCCAGGCCGAAGACGAACCGGCCGTCGCCCGAAGCCGCCATGGCAGCCGACACAATCTGCACCGGCGGCGTGCCCGGCGCGGCCGGAAGACTGGTTGCCGTGATTCCGGCGACGGTGTCGACCAGTTCGGTGCGGCCGCTGGCGGGATCCAGCAGCAGAAACTCGCCGGTGGTGGCCACCAGCGCCGTCCCGTCAGCGCCAAACGCCACGCCCAGCGGCGGATTGCCCAAAGCAAAGGTTTGCCGCGCGCCGCTCTCCAGATCGATGACCGTCAGAGCGTTGGCCGGCGATCCGGGCGGCGCCACGTTTCCGAAGTGCGTCGCCACCAGGAATCGCCCGCCGGGGGAGAGCGCCAGCGACGACGGCCCCGGCGCCACGTGTATCGACGTCCGTATCGTACGATCGGCAAGGGTCAGGACGTCGATCCGGGCAGCCGTGAAATTGGCGATGTAAAGCACGCCGCGACCCTCGTCCAGCGCGATATCGGCCGCCTGGCCGCCAATCGCTACGACATCGCCGAAGGTGGCCCCGCGCGCCGCTCCCGAGATGCCCATCCAACCCGCCGCCAGCCAGATTGGCAGCAACTTAATGAGGCGTTCGCATCGCATAACATTCTTATCGACAGGGCCGATAAGGTTCAGTAGAGTGAACTGCTACGAAAGATTCGAAAACCGTCCGGGCCGGCGGATCCTACGGACCCACAGGACGGCGGGCGGCGCTGCCTGCCTGCTCACCGCGGCTTTTGTCCTATGCCTGCCGGCTCAGGAAACACTGGTCATGACCAGGGTCTCCGCCACCGCGAAGGATGCGGCGTTTCTGGTGGATGGCCAGGCATTCAGCGGCGCGTACGTCTTTACCTGGCCGGCCGGCAGCAAGCACAGCGTGGGAATCGCCCCCTGGCAGTACGCGCCCTCTCAACAGAGGACCCGCTATATCTTCCAGCACTGGAGCACCCCGGCCGGACAGTTGGCCTCGCCTTCCAACCAGGTGACCATCACGGCCGATCCCGGCGTTCCCTGGTTCAACGCCGACCTGACTACGGAATACGCCGTTTCCCTGAATTTCTACCAATGCCCGGACGGCTCGTGCGCCCCCCCGGGAACCATCTGGATGAACCAGGTGGCATACCGTAAGGATACCGACGTCTGGCTGGCGGCCGGGTCTACCGTCTCGCTCGAAGCATCGCCCAATTCCGGCTACGTCTTTGCCGGATGGGGCCAAAACGTCGCCCTTTCGTCCATCTATTCGTTCGTCCTGAATGCCGGAACCACGGTTTACCCGCGCTTCGCCGTGGCCCGCGCCATCCAGTTGCTCTCGGTTCCCGACGGTCTCCAGTTGCTGGCGGACCGCGCCCCGGTGACCACGCCACTCACGCTCGATTGGGGGTGGAATACCACCCATACCCTCGGCGCCGTATCGCCGCAATGGGACCGGTTCGGGCGGCTGTGGATCCTGCGCTCCTGGAGCGATGGAGGGGCCGTCAACCGGACCTACGAGGTTCAGCCCGGCGCGTCGGCAGTCACCCTGGTCGGGCAGTTTGTCCCCGCCGTGGCCGTGGCGCTGCTCACCGGCCCGATCGGGCTGCCGCTTACGGTAGATGGCGCCGCAGGCGTCTCGCCGCGTAATTTCGCCTGGGCCCCCGGGGATCGGCATACCGTGACCGCGCCGCTCCAGGCGACCGACGCTTCGGGCGGCCTCTGGGCCTTCCGGGGATGGTCCAACGGTGCGGCCAATACGCAAACGATCGCGGTCGTGGACGGGGATGTGGAGCCCGGTATCCGGCTGACGGCGGCATACGACCCCCTGAGCCGCATCCGCCTGGAGAGCGTTCCCAGCGGGCTGACTCTCGGGCTGGATGGCGCGGACTGCCACACGCCCTGCGAGGTCCAGCGCCCGGTCGGAAGCGCCGTGCGCCTGAGCGCGCCATCCTCGATCGGTGTCGCCGAGGGGGCGCGACTCGATTTCGCTTCGTGGGAAGGCGTCGACGGCCCTACCTTCACGGCGGCGGCCGGGTACCGGAAGGTCACGGCGCGCTACCAGACCGCCTATCGCCTGACGCTGGGCACAGCGCCGGCGAGTGCAGGGTCCTGGCGCCTCTCACCGGCCAGCCCGGACGGGTTTTATCGCGCGGGGAGTTCCGTGAACATCGGGATCGACGCCGCGGACGGGATGAGATTTCGCGATTGGGCGCAGGATCTGAGCGGAACGGCGAACCCCCAGATCCTCGAGATGGACGCTCCCCATTCCGTGCAGGGTGTGTTCGACAAACTGCCCGATACGCCTCCCCAGCCGCGCATCGGGAACGCGGCCGGCGATACTCCAGTGGATGCCGTGGCGCCCGGTTCGATCGCCTCGCTATTTGGGGCCGATCTCTCGGACACGGCCGCCACCGCCAGCGTGGACCCGTTGCCCCAGACCTTGGCCGGTGTGACGCTTCTCTGTTCCGGCCACCTTCTTCCGCTGCTGTACGTCTCCCCACAGCAGATCAATTTTCAGGTGCCGGGCGACCTCCAGCCGGGACAGTACCGCGTCGAATTGCGCCGCTCCGGTAGCCCGACCGTTACGGTGGAGCTGAATCTGACCCGCAACGCGCCCGGCCTGTTTTTGGCCGCACATCCGGATGGCTCGCCAGTGACTGCGGATTCGCCCGCGCGGGCAGGCGAGACCATCCTGCTGTACGGAACCGGTCTCGGACCATCTCAACCCGTCCCCCTGGACGGATTTCGAGTTTCGGCCGCTCCCCCGTTTCCATTGGTGGATCCGGTCGTCGCGCTGGTCGGAGGCCGCGTCGTTTCCCCGGAGTTTGCCGGTCTGGCCCCGGGAACCGCCGGCATCGCACTGGTGCGTTTCCAGGTTCCCGACGACCTGGACAACTCCGCTCCAGCAGACGTAGTGGTCCAGGCGGGCGGAACTGCCAGCAATGCGCTCCGGATGCCCGTGAAATAAGGGCCGGCGCGGGTTCGTTGCGAAAAGGAGTTTGCACCCCTGGCTTAGGCACCCCGCACAAATAACTTGATCGTTTATCAGCCCTGGGGCCACGCTGCCGCACCCAGGATCGCGCTTCTCCGCTACCTCCGTGTTCTCGAACTCGACCCCGAAGTTGAG
>JBGPKH010000237.1:0-11842 GCA_041485845.1 Bryobacteraceae bacterium | reverse complement strand
GCTGCGCGGAACCATCTCAAAGAAAGGAGACCACTCTGACCGGGTGTACCTTTTTCAGGATCATCCCGTATTGGAAACGGTTCGTCATTTCAGGATCATTCTTGGATTGGAATATGCTCCTGGCCTGTCCCCCAGCCACACTTGCAACACGAACAGACAGGCCAGGAGGCCTGTCCTACTTTCCCCCTAAATCGCTTCCAACTCTTCTTCCAGCATCTGCTTCTGCGAGAGGTCGGCGTAGTAGCCGCCGGCCTCCACCAACTCCGCATGCGTGCCCTGCTCCACGATGCGGCCCTTCTCCAACACCACTATGCGATCCGCCTGACGCACGGTCGAGACGCGATGCGAGATCAGGATCACGGTGCGCCCGCGCATGACCCCGGCAAGGTGCGTCAATATCCGTTCCTCCGTAAGAGTATCCACGCTCGACAGCGCGTCGTCCAGAATCAGGATGCGCGGGTCGCGTAGGATGGCGCGGGCGATCGCCGTGCGCTGCTTCTGCCCGCCCGAAAGCGTAATGCCGCGCTCCCCCACCATCGTCTGGTAGCCGTTCGGAAACGAGTCGATGTCGGCGGCCAGCCCGGCGATTTCCGCCGCGCGGCGGATCTGCCCGGGGGTCGCCGAGTCCACTCCAAAAGCGATGTTGCCGGCAATCGTGGCGCTGAACAGAAAGGTCTCCTGGGGGACGAAGCCGATGTGCCGGCGCAACTCGGCGGGATCCAGATCGCGCAGGTCGATGGCGTCCAGCGCCACCGCGCCGGCGGTCGGATCCATCAGGCGCGGAACCAGGCTGACGAGCGTGCTCTTTCCCGAGCCGGTGCGGCCGACGACCGCGATGGTCGATCCCGCGGGGATGCGCAGGTCCACACCGTCGAGTGCGCACCCGGAGCCGTAGTCCACGGAGACGCCGCGGAACTCGATCTCGCCTTCAACGCTCCCCAGCGGCGCCGGCCTCAGCGGCGCGCGGATGGTGGGAGTTTCGCGCAGGATCTCGTTAATACGGGTGAGCGAGGCGGCGCCCCGCTGCATGAGGTTCACCACCCAGCCGAGCGCGATCATGGGCCACACCAGCATGCCCATGTAGGTGTTGAACATGATGAAGCTGCCGATCGAGATGCGCCCCAGCGCCACCTGCCGGCCGCCCATCCATAGCACCACCAGGAATGTCAGCCCGATGAGGATTTCCATCAGCGGCTGGAACACCGCGTCGATGCGCACCAGCTTGAGGTTTTGCGCGATGTACTGACGGTTCAGCTCCTCGAAGCGGCGAATCTCGGCCCTCTCTTGCGCGAAGGCGCGAACCATGCGGACGCCCGAGAGGTTCTCCTGCACGCGGCTGGAGATATCCGAAAACATCGCCTGGATGCGCTCGAAGCGCGCGTGAATGGCCCGGCCGAAAAGGATCACCGCCAGGCTCACGGCGGGCGCCGGCATCACCGCCAGCACCGCGAGCCGCCAGTCCGCCGACACCATGATGGCCATGGCGAGCACAAAGGTCAGACCGGTTTCGAAGCAGTACATGACCCCCGGACCGAGCATCATGCGGACGGCGTTGAGGTCATTGGTGGCGCGCGCCATGATGTCGCCCGTGCGCGTGCGGGCGTAGTAATCGGGCGAGAGACCCACCAGGTGCTGGAACAGGTCGTTGCGCAGATCGTATTCGATGTCGCGCGAAATGCCGATGATGATCACGCGCATCCAGTATTGAAAAGTCCCCTTGAGCAGCGCCAGCCCCACCAGGTATGCGGGGAAGCGGACGAAGGCCGATCCGCCGCCTGGGCCGCGGAGCACTCCCGCCAGCGAGTCCACGGCGCCACGGATCATGAGCGGCTGAAGCGCCTGGGCGATGTCCTTGAGGATCAGGCAGAGAAACCCCAGGGCCATTCTCCGGCGGTAGCGCCACAAGTATTTGCGGACGGTGGCGAGGGATTCCCACATGGCTCACATCCCCACGGCGTTGGCGAGGGCTTTCCACCACTCGATGAAGACTGTCTTCTGGCCTTCGCGGTTTTGCCACCAGGCATCCGGCCGGAAATACTGGGCGGGGGAGGCAACCACGCGCATCGACGGTGCGCCGCCCCAGGCCCGTAAGGAGGCGCGGAACAGGCGGCCGGCGCGGGCGCTGTGGTAGCTGCTGGTGACCAACAGGAAGCTGTGAACGTTGCGCCTCCGCAATTCGGGCAAGATGATGTTCGCTTCTTCCCTGGTGGAGAGGGCGGAATGCCGCAGGGGGATGAACCACTCCGCCGGATACCCCTTGCTCACGGCGAACGAAATGGCCAGATCGCACTCATGAGTGGCGTAAATAGCCGGGCCGCTGACCAGCGCCTGGGGTACGTACCCTTGGCGGACCAGCGACGCCGCTTTCTCGATGCGATTGCCGTAAGTATCGCCCGCCAGCACCACGGCCAGGTCGGCCTTCGCCGGGCCGTCATCTTCTATCAGAGGATACGCCAGCCAGGGAAGCCAACGCGAACGGGCAAGGAAAGCCACCACCGCGAAACCCAGGCACAGAAGGAATACCCGGATGCGAGACGAAGAACGGCGAACCACGGACTACTTCTCGTCCACGTTCTTCTGATCCAGATTGCCGACCGTTTTCAGACGCTGGTAAAGGCGCTCCACTTCCGCCTCGTCTTCGGGCCGCAGAATTCGATAGCGTGGCGCCGCGGCGTGGGCCTGTTTGCGCTCGTTGCCGGGGGCCAGCACCTCGCCCCAATACTGGCGGTAGGGGATGCCGTCGATGAGCGCGTCCCGCGAAAGGCGCCGCAGGTGGCGCAGCAGGCTGTTGCAGGAATCCAGGTCGCCCGGGTAGATCAGCAGCAGCCGGGAATCGTCAAACAGCGTAACGCGCACAACCAGCGGGGAGATCCATCCGGTGCGGTCGAGGCGGCGGATGTCCATCCAGGGGACAATCCGTTTTCCCATGGACAGGTAACCCTCATGAACTTCGATGGCGGGCCGAAATGCCATCAGGAGGAGAAGTGCGGCCGTCACCAGGAACAGCCCCGCCGGGATGTAAGCCAGTTGGTAGTTCAGCCCCAACCACCCGGATAAGCCGGCCAACACCACCGCGGAGATTCCCAGCCACAGGTGGTATCGCGCGGGCAAATAGCGAGTCATGAGCAACCCTGATTTAAGACTACTCCCTAGCCGGAACCTCGTCAACGTGCTCGTGCAAGCTGCACCCCCCGCCAGGTGTAGTGGATGCCGCTCCAGGCGGTAAAAACCAAGCAGAGCCAGAGGATTGCGGGCGAAAGCGCTTCCAGTACCCGAAGTTGCAGGACATTTTGGGAAAGGCAAAAAACAGCCGTCAGGATCTGGACGAAGGTGGAGACCTTCCCCCAAACGCTGGGGGGGAACTTCCTGATACCTGTAAACAGCATCACCCCGGCGACCCCCATCAGTATATAAAGGTCCCGGCCGAACACAACCGCCACGAACCACCAGGGCGCCATTCGGGCCGCCGCCAGGGCCAGGAAAACGCCGCTGAGGAGGCACTTGTCCGCGATCGGGTCGAGGTAGGCGCCGGTCTCGGTGGCGAGTCCGAGCCGGCGGGCGGCGGCCCCGTCGAGCACGTCGGTGACGGCGGCGGCGCCAAACAGGGCGAGGGCCAGGACGTGGCGGCCGGCGAGAATCTCCCGGATCACAAACGGAACCAGGGCCAGGCGCAGCAGGGTCAGAAGATTCGGCAGGTTGATCCAGCCCGGCATCTGAACACGAGTGTAACGCGGTCTGCGCCGCCGGCCTTTGCGCTTCGCGATAGCGCTAGCCCCGCGCCCAAGTCCCGACCGGCCCGGGACTCAAATTCCTGCCGGCACGGATCTCAGCGGAAAGTGTAGCTCAGGAGAGCGCGCACGTTGAAAAGCCCGTCATTCGTTCTCGGCGCGGTGGGGCTTCGCTGGACCCACAGAGGACTGTAGAACGCATCCACCGTAAACGCCGCCTGCTTGGTGACTAAGTAGCTGACACCAGCGCTCCCCGAGAATGTTCCGCCGCGCGTCCAAAGCCGGGTTTCGTCGAGCCCGTTCTGAACCGGCGCATGGACTTGGTAGACGCCGTCGATGAAATTGCCTCCGGCGGCTACGTGGGGCGCCACCTTCGGCACGCTTGGAATCCGGTAAGCAAATTGAAATTCGCTTCCGGCGTACCGCAGCGACGCGACGTCCGCCGACTCGCCCACGCACTTTTTGGCATTATCCGGAGATCCCGGTGCAAACGCCAGCACGCTCTGTGGACAACTGAATGCGCCATTCACCGACCCGGCCTGCCCGTATCCCCGCCAGTTGAGCGTCCACCGCTCCCGTTCCAATACCGGCCGTTCCAGGCCGAATGCCAGGAGGTGCGGTGTGACGCCAAATACCCGGAACGGCGGTGGTGCGCCAGCAACGAATGTGAACTTTCCCGGAAGCCCGACTCTCACCACAGGCCTTACCATCATAGGCGCCTTGTTGAGATCCTCGATCCCTCTGTCATTGAAGCCGATTCGCCGTTGCCCCGCGTCGAGCGTCGGCAGCCATCCCAGTTCGAGTCCCACCGTGACAGAGCCGATCCGGCGCCCTTCGGGCGGCGCCGGCGGCTGCAAGCCGCTCAGCATAGTTGTCGATGCGAAGTATTTGAGCCCCCAGGCTTCCGGACGGTCAAAACCAACGTGATAATTGTTACCCTGCTGGATTGCTCCAGTAGCGCCACCGGCCGTACCTCCGCCGCCTCCTCCGTACTGAGCCATCGCGTTGACCGTAAGTACACCGGTAACTCCGACCACCCACAAAAACTTTCCGATTGCCTTTTTCCTATTGAATCTGGTCATGACAGGACTCCCCTCCAGCGCGCCTCGATCTTCTCAGCGCGCCCACTGAATATCGAACTCGATCCGGATTGTATCCTTCACCCGTATCGCACCCCCCGCAACTTTGACCGGCTTGATTTCAAAATCCGTCTGCTTGATGCGTGAAGTTCCCACGTAATGCCCACCCGTTTCCCGCACCTCCACCGCCACAGTGCGGGTTTGTCCGTGCAGCGTCAGGTTGCCGTGTACCATCCACGAACCCTCACCCACCGGCTCCGCGCCTGTTGATCGAAAGACGATTTCCGGGTAGCGTTCGGCGTCCAGGACTTCGGGCCCCAGCATGGTGCTCTGGATCTCCGCGCGGTCCTTGTCGGAAGCTTCCGGGTCGCGCACCTGTAGTGCGCCCGTTTTCACGTGTAACTCGACTGCTCGGGCGGTAGTATCCACCACGCCGCGAGTAATCGGCGCGGTAATCTCGTGATTGTGACCTAAGGCAGACAGCAGGCCGGCCTTGTAGACGCGCACGGTCATCGCGGATTTCTCGGTATCGATCGCGCGCGGCTGGGCGCTTGCTTCGGTCCAAGCCAGGCTCGCGACTAAGACCGTGACCGTCCTGCACCAACTTCTTTGATTCACTTCTGTACTCCCTGCGGTAGACTCAGCCAAGCTTGATTTCAGAGTAACGGACATGCGTAAGCAGGTTGTGCGGGAAGCGTAAAAATCCTGTAAACGGCCGCGGGCTTGTCACAAACGTCACCGGAGTGATGTCTGCGAACGTCCAGCTCTGCTTAGCCGGTGCTCGAATATAAGGGAGTTGTTCTTGATCGCACGCGAGGACCGGTCAAGGTTGTTACTTGGATCCGGCGTGAAGCTCTCGACAGCCGCCACGAAGCAGCCGCTAGCGTGTGCCTCTGAGCAGTGCCGAGGGCCGTCAACATTGCCTTCTACGGGCAGTTACCTGTCGGACCGACCGGCCATAGTTGATGACGCCGTGCAGCAGTCAGCGAATTCACGCAATCGACATGGGGCCACGGTGATTATTGGGAGATGAGCAAGAGCTACGGAAGGCTTGTGAATCGCTGCTTTCGCTCCTCCGGTTGGGGCAGGCCTCTCATGATGGCACGGGTGGGATGCATCACTCGTAGGAATTGATGGAGGGCGGAGACGCCTCCGAAGTGCGTCTGACCCGCATGAACGCAGGCGATTTGTAATTCCGGGGTGAAACATGCCAAGTCCGCGAATTCCAAACCCTAACTAACCGACGGTTAGGAATTCGCGGAGATCGAAAAAGTGCTTCAAGTACCTGTCAACAGGGCTTTCGACGGTTTCTCGGGGGAGTCGAATGCGCCGGATTCAAGTGTTAAGGCCGGACCTGAGAGATCCGGAATCGCGAATAGCCGGCCAAATCTGAGACCAGCCCAGTCATCGTCTAATTAGGCGGTGACGAACTGCATGCCGCAGCCGCCCTACCTCACCTGCGCAACTTCCAGCGCCACCCCCGCCCGCAATTTCCGCCCCGCCCGCGAGTCCAGGGCGTGGAGGACTTCCTGAATTCACTCACGAACTCAAGTACCGCTCACCGACGCGAGTGGTCCGGCGTGACGTCTCACACGGACGACTACGAAACGTGGTAGTGGAGGAGCAGATCTTCTTCGAGCCCGTTCAAAATCATCAGATTCAGTTGCCGCCATACCGATCGCCAAGCGCCCTTGAACGGATATCGCCTTTGTGCCCACCGGGAGAGGCGCTCGAACTCCCGCCGAGCGTTAGCTTCGGCGAGGCAGCTTGGAGGGATCCACCTGCACGCGCACGGCGTACTTCGCGGCGCCGAAAACCTGCACCTGGGCCACGCCGGAGACCATGGCGATGTGCGGCGCGATCATGGTTTCGGCGAATTCGTCGAGATCGGAAAGCCGCATGGTCGGCGAGCTAACCATCAGGTTGATGATCGGCTGGTCGCCCGGATTCGACTTGCGGAAGGACGGCGCGGAGGGCATGCCCGGCGGCAACAGTGGCATGGCGGACGCAATGGCGGTCTCCACGTCCACCGTGGCGCCGTCGATGTTGCGGTCCAGGTCGAACTGCAGCGTGACGTTAGTTTAGTGGATCCCTGGCGGCTGCTGGAGATCATGGAGTCGATGCCCGCGATGGTGGTGAACTGCCGTTCGAGCGGTGTGGCAACGGCGGAAGCCATGGTGTCGGGGTTCGCCCCGGGCAGACTGGCCGACACCGAGATGGTTGGATAATCGACCTGGGGAAGATCGCTGACCGGCAGCGCGCGATAGGCGATCACTCCGAACATCGCAATGGCCAGCATCAGCAGGCTGGTCGCGATGGGCCGCCGAATGAAGGTGTCGGACAGGCTCAAAGGAACTCCTTCCGGCGGGCAGGCTCGGCTTCACAAGGCGCGCCCGTTCGCCGCGGCCGGGGCTGCTCCCGCCGTCAGGCACGCAGTCCTTGTCTCCATGATCCACTTGTCATTTCCACCGAATCGCCCCGAGCCGCCGCGCTTCGCGAGACGTCGCGGGATCGCCTGTCGAATGACAAGTCGCATCTACGAAGGTGGGGTCTGGTTGGCGTCTTTCGGTGATTGCCGTTAGAACCCGCAACACAATTCTCATTACATCCGGGCTCTACCCTGTGGTTCATCCTTTATTATTTGAATGGAAGTTGACGCAGGTCAACATGTAAACGCATGAAAACACAAGATTATGTGAACGCCACCGTTCACTTCCATCTGCCCGCCGGCGTACAGAAGTGTCCCGGCCGGCAATCGCGTCAGGAAAGACCAACGCTGCGGACGGACCGGTCGGACAACACCGATTCGTACGCCGCGATGATGGCTTGATAGCAGTCGCAGGAGGCTGACTCGAGGCCGCGCCGGTCGATGACTGTAAGGTTCCCCCGCACGTACCCGATAAACCCCGCTTTCTTCAACATCCCGGTCGCTACATTTACCGTCGCCCTCCGGCGGGCGCAACGCTCTTCCATACTGTGGAGCCGGTTGCAGGCCGCTCCATACAATATCTGCCGCATGAGCGCATACAGATGCTTATGTATCACCTTCTGCGCCAGGGGCCGGCTGCTCATCAATTTGCGGAAGGCATCCGCGTCGATCCGCACCGCGACGCCGGGTATCTGGATGAGGTTCAGGCCCATCGCTCCTTGGTTTTGAATCAGCTCCGATGCCCCGACAACTCCTTCCCTTCCGACGGTTGCCATTTCCATCTGGGGTCTGTCATTGGTGCTGACCAGGAGTGAGACCATGCAGGTTAGAGGGAAATAAACGGCATCGATACGCTCGTCCTGACGGTGCAGCCGTTTGCGGAGTTTCAGAGAAACCAGCTTGGCCCCCAGCATCATTGCGTCATAGTCCGCCGGCGCCAACTGGGCCAGGAGACGGTTCGTCTTAGGGTCAGGCCCATCCTCTCGCAGAATCTGCCTGGACATGTAGCGCTCCCCCTGGTACACGCGGAACACGGCGTCCGCGCAACCATCAAAAGCCGTGTCACGACTTCTCAGGAGCGCTGCTCGGCTGGACTGCCGGGCCCGACGGTACTGGAAGGGGTACGAGTTTGGATGTTGGATGTGTCGTATTCAGTATCCCATATACGTGAATCCGGCGTGCCCAATCGGCAGGCCGCGCAGGGCCGCGATCCCCGCCGGCCGCCGGGGGGGGAGCGCGCCAACCCGGGCCGCCGGCCGCCGATCTCTCCAGTCCGCCGTTTCAATCGATCCCGATTTTGGCGGCACGCGCGGCACGCCGCGGCACGCTGAGCCTACGGCGCCTCATTTCAGGAAATGTTATGATGGCGGCCATCGCATGGCGCTGGATCGGAGATTCCGGCGAATCATGCGGGGTGGAATCCCCTTGTCCAAATGAGCCCGCAACAGATGATCGCGCATTACCGTATCACCGCCAAGCTGGGCGAGGGCGGCATGGGCGAAGTCTACCGCGCCACCGATACCAAGCTCGGCCGCGACGTGGCCGTCAAAGTGATTCCCCCGGCGTTCGCCCAGGATGCCGACCGCATGGCGCGCTTCACGCGGGAAGCCCAGGTGCTGGCGTCGCTCAATCATCCCAACATCGCCGCCATCTACGGAGTCGAAGATCGTGCGCTGATCATGGAGCTGGTGGAGGGCGAATCGCTGCGCGGTCCCCTTCCGGTCGACACGGCCATGCAGTACGCACACCAGATTGCGGACGCGCTCGAAGCCGCGCACGAGAAGGGAATCATACACCGCGATCTGAAGCCGGCCAATATTCAGGTCACCCCGCAAGGCGTCGTGAAAGTCCTGGATTTCGGCCTCGCCACCGTAACCCATGCGCTCTCGTCCGTGAGTTCGGATCCCGCCCATTCGCCCACCGTTACCATCGGCGCCACAAGGGCCGGCGCGATCATGGGCACCGCGGCTTACATGTCGCCGGAGCAGGCGCGCGGTCGGGTGCTCGACAAGCGGACCGATATCTGGGCGTTCGGCTGTGTGCTCTACGAGATGTTGACGGGAAGGCCGGCCTTCGGCGGTGAGAGCGTCACGGACGTATTGGCGGCGGTGGTAAAGTCCGAGCCCGACTGGGCCGCCTTGCCTCCGGGCAGCCCCGTCCACCTCCTGCGGCGGTGCCTCGAGAAAGATCCCAAGCGCCGCCTGCGCGATATTGGCGATGCCTTTGCCGAACCCGAATCCGCCGCTCCCGTCGAGCACGTGCGCTCGCCGCTCCGGCAGGATTGGCTGGTGGCGGTGCTGCTCTGTCTTCTCATCGCCTCTTCCGGCGTCGCGCTGTTTCTGTGGACCCGGTGGTCCTCTCCTTCTAAAGCGGTGTTGCGCCTTTCCATCGCCCTTCCCGCCAATCAGGAGTTGACCGATCACCCGGCCATTTCTCCGGACGGGCAAATCGTCGCTTATTCCGCGCGAGAAGGCAGTGGGGAACCGCGCCTCTACCTGCGCGGTCTCAATTCCTTTGAAGTGCGCGAAGTGCCCGGCTCGAACGGCGCCACCCAACCTTTCTTTTCGCCCGACGGCCGATGGGTGGCGTTCTTTGCCCAGGGGCAACTGCAAAAAGCCGCCATCGACGGCGGAGCGCCAGTCCGGCTTGCCCGCGCTACTTTTCCTTTTGGGGGAACCTGGAATGAAGACCACACCATCGTCTACGTCCCCGAAAATGTCTCCGGACTTTGGCGGATTCCGGCGGCGGGAGGCAAGCCCGAACCGATCACCCGCCCCGATGGCGGCGCTAATGGGTTCGCACACGTCTGGCCGCAATCGCTTCCCGGAACTCGCGCAGTGCTGTTCACCGTTTGGGGAAAAGGCGTAATCGGCAGTGCGGTGCTTTCCCTGGGTACGCTCCAATGGCAGCATGTGCTGCCAGGGGCGGGCGGAACCGTTTTTGCTCCTTCGAGCGGTTCCTTGGGCTGGCTGCTCGCGAGCGACCTTACCGCCGGCCTCAAAGCCGCCCTGTTGGATGCGGCACACCCCGCGCGCACGGCGGCCGATACCCCGGTGCTCACCGACGTTTTCTACCGGGCCGAGGGCCTCCGCACCTGGCTGGCGGTCTCCCGGACCGGCACCGCGGTTTACATACCCGGAAACCCCGCCAAACGGTCCCTGGCCTGGGTGGACCGCGCGGGCAACCTCGAGTTGGCCTCCAAGGAGCAGGGCGCTTATTGGCAGTGTGTCCTCTCACCGGATGGATCCAAAGCGCTGACCGTCCGGGGTGCGGATCTCTGGGTCCACGACCTTTCTACCGGCGGCCGCCGCCGTGTGACGTTCAATGGAGATAATGGCGCAATCGTCTCCTCGCCCATGTGGAGCCGTGACGGCAAACGTATCTTCTTCTCCTCGAATGAAGGCGGCGACATCGATATTTACTCTCAGCCCGCGGACGGATCGCGGCCCGCCGAAGTATTCCTCAAGCGTCCCGACGATCAGTACCCGACCTCCATGGCTCCCGACGGCACGCTGCTGTTCGGTGAAGGATACCCGAACCGGGGGGAAGCTCTATTCACCCTGTCCCCCGATGGCCGGGTCGCGCCCTTGCGGGTGACGCCGTTTACCGCCGTGAACGCCTTGTTCTCTCCCGACGGCCGCTGGGTCGCCTACCAATCGGATGAGTCGGGCAGATTCGAAATCTACGCAGAGGCCTGGCCCGGCGGAGGAAAGCACTCTGTGGTGTCGACCGAAGGCGGAATCACTCCCGCCTGGTCGCGGGACGGCAAGGAGTTGTTCTACGTCGCCGGGGACGCCGTCATGGCAGTGCCGCTGCGGCCCGACGGATCGTTTGGGGCGGGGCGCAAACTCTTCGACCGTTCCGGGTTTTACTTCCTCTGGCACAGCTACGATGCGGCGCCCGACGGAAAACGGTTTCTCATGATTCATCGCGATGCCGGCTCCGTGCCGCGCCAGTTGAACGTGATCCTCAACTGGTCCGCGGAACTCCAAAGACTCGTGCCGCCGGGAAAGAAATGACGGAAGAGCGTGGACGCGGGTGAGCTACCTTTACCATTACCAAAGAATGGCGCATCACAAAAGAAGGTCCGATGAGTTTGGGAGCGGTTGTACACAATACCGAAGCCGCCATCTTCGCGCGGTTGATTGAGCGAGAAAAGAGCGAGAAGCGAAATGACGCGGGAGGTGGCGCAATATCTGCCGTCCTTCGACTTCGAGCCTGACGATGCCGCACGCATGAACTTTCTTTCCGGGCGGGCGCGGGAGGGCAGGCTGTCGGCGGAGGAAGCGGCGGAGCTGGACAGCTATCTTCACGTCGGCAATCTGCTGACGATCATGCAGTCGAAGGCCCGTGTCTATAAAGCTTAAGTCACTCCTCCCGGCAGTGAACCCGGCCGCCAGTGAATCAGCGATTGGTTCAGCATTGCCGAATCCCTTTTCCTCATTCCCACTACCGCCTTCCTTTTCAGATAGACCACATCATCGCCCGCCAACACCAAGGGGGGAACCGATCTCGACAATCTTGCGCTGGCCTGCTTTCACTGCAACCGGCACAAGGGCCCGGCATTCTGGTGTTTCAATCCACGCGCCCCGCGCGGGCGCGACACT
>JBGPKH010000236.1:0-11842 GCA_041485845.1 Bryobacteraceae bacterium | reverse complement strand
GGCAGTTGCAGTTGCGGCATCCTTCTCTCTTAAACCTTTTGCCGTCCACTCCGCAAATACATTTCCGGCTCATTCTGTTTTCACCGACTGTGAGAAATTACTGGGCGAGATCAGGAGTTCTGAAGGAAGCGACTCTCTCGCGAGTCCGTGTACAAGATCCGGGACGTGTTGTCGCGCGTTCTGGGTTCGGCGGTTAAGTACGGCTACCTGGTTGCCGGCCGGTGTCCAGGTGCTCCACCGGCCGGACCAAAAGCGAATCAAATTCCTTCCAGTTCATCACCGGTCCGCCCGACACGGCGACACGTATCACGCGCGAACGCCGGGATAAGGAGCACCAGGACAAGCTTCGATCGGCCGAGATCGCGATTCTGCGGTTCGAGCGGCTTTCTGCCGGGAAGAGATCTCGGTTGCACTGGAAGGCCGGGATCCGGGAGGAAGCTGGTCCTGACGTGACGCTCAACTTCATCACGCGGGCGGTCAACCGAGGCGAGCTCAAATGGCCAAAGCACAGCGCGCGGAAATAATCCTCAGGAGGCCATCGGGCGAGGAACGGCCCCTCATGCCGGCAGCCCCATCAACCGGGCTGCATTCTCCCAGTAGACCTTACGAAGGACCGGTTCCGGCAGCCCGATGCCGTAGATTCGCCAACGGCCTTGGGGAGGCACCGGAGCGGGGGCATAATCGAAGTACTCGTCTTCGGTTTCGAGAAAGCGGTAATAGATCTCATACAGCGCATCGCCGAAGATCTGTTGCGGTGTGCCCGGGCTGGAGCTGGCGTCTGTGCCGAACACGATCCGGTCCTGGTACTTGTCGAAGAACTTGCGCGCCATGCGCGGCTGCCGTCCCAGTTCGCCGATTCGGGCCGCGATGTCCACGCTCATGTTCTGATGGCTGTCCATGCATTCCGCGACGTATGGGAGATCTTCCGAGTCCGCGAAGTGGAGGCACACGAACTGGGTGCGCGGGTGGCGCCGCATGACGTTGCGGCGGGCCTCCTGCAGTTCGCGATTGCTCGGAAAATCCATTCCGTAAAAAGACCAGCTCGGATGCGCGTGCAACTCCTCCCAGCGTTCATTGAACCGATCGATCGGCAGGAAAAAGGCCTCCGGATCGGAGATGTGGATGGCCACGGGCATCTTCAACGTGCCCGCTGCTTCCCACATGGGATCGAATCTCGGATCGTCTATGCGAACAAGCTTGCCGCTAACCTGCTCACGCAGGTAGAGGCCGAGAGTCTTCGCCACCTTCAACCCCTTGGCGCCGGCCTGGTGCGCGTCTTCGATCAGGCCGGCCTGGAGCTTCGCATAGCCGGGTTCGGAAGCCTTCGTCCACGCCGGTTCGGTAAAGACCACGAATCGGCCGGGGTGCGCTTCCGGCAGTTTGGCGATCGCTTCGCGCAACCCTTCGCCGTAGCCTCCCGTAAGACTCACCATGCTCCGGATATTCTTGCGATCCATCACGGCAAGGCAGTTGGCAGGGTCCATACTGAATTGAATCTTGTCGGGGGCGTTGCGGCTTGTGCCGGTGATGTGGGTGTGGAAGTCGATGAGGGGGAAACGAGACCGAGGCACGTGCGTCTCGGGCACATGCAGCATACTCTTGGGCTGATACTGCTCGAGTGGGAGTCCGTTGGTGGAAGGTTGGGGAACTCGCGCCGGCTGTTGGGCGCGGCCCGCCCGGCCCCGTGCGAGTGCCGTTGCGCCGAGCGCCATCCATTCTCTGCGGTTCATAGGCGTCCTTTCGTTTTCTTTCCCCTGAAAGTTTATCCGGTCTCAGATCTCGTGTCCAACCATGGCTTGCCATGGCTTACCAGGATTAGGGGGCAGGCTGATGGGATGGCGCCCATCCAGACACCGCCCGATCCACGTGCCGATACGTGGCCCCAGGTTAAGCCAACGCTGACCGTTGCAGGGCGTGGAACGCGCGCGGCGATCAGGACAAAGGCTGGAGCCTGGAAGTAGCCGCTCCAACCTGCGTCTCCCCGGCGCGCCGAGCACGCTGAGACGCTGGATGTGGTCCAGGCATCATGACTCCTGAAAATCCGGACCGAGTGGTGGCGCCCATCGGTTCGGCAAAAGCCGGTAGCCGTTCCCCGCTTCCGCCGGCCAGGATCGGTTCTCAGCCGGTGGTGACCTCGAGTGAAAACCCGCCGCCGGCTGTTACGATGCAGGGGTGGAGGCCCTATGAAACTGCGGGCGGCTTTTCTTCTTTCCGTATCGGCTCTGGGCGCGCAGACGATTGTCGTTTCGCCTGACGGCCCCATCAAGACTCTCACCGAGGCGCGCGATGCCGTTCGCGGCCAGCGGCGCCAGGGCGCCAGCGGAACCATCACCATTCAGATCCGTGACGGCGTGTACTTCCTGAAGGAAACACTCGTCTTGACGCCCGGGGACTCCAACACCGTTTGGGAGGCCGCGCCCGGCGCCCGGCCGGCAATCAGTGGCGGGCGTGCGATTTCGGGGTGGAAGAAAGGCTCCGGCCCCATCTGGACAGCCGACGCCGGCGAACCCTACTTCCGCCAACTGTTCGTCAGCGGGCGCCGGGCCCAGCGCTCGCGCACGCCCAACTTCGGCTTCTATCGCATCGACGGCCCCAGCCCCACTGACAAGCCTCTTCGCCTGCATTACCGCGGCAACGATATCAAGCCGCAGTGGGCGGGCCACGACGTCGAGGCGATCGGAATGCTGGCGTGGGCCGATTTCCGGATGCCCATCGTCAGCGTGGACGAGAGCGCCCACGCGGCGATTCTGACGCTCGACCCGCGCCCTTCGAACAAGGAAAGCGATGCACGCTATTACATCGAGAACGCGCCCGATGGGCTCGATTCCGCCGGCGAGTGGCGCCTGGAGCGGAGCACGCATAGGGTCTCGTACTGGCCGATGCCGGGCGAGAACATGCAGGCGGGGCAGGTGATTGCTCCGGCCCTGGTTGAGCTGGTGCGCCTGGAGGGCCAGCCCGAGCGGCAGCAGTTCGTCCGCAACGTGACCTTTCGCGGGCTGAAATTCGAGCACGCCGATTGGACCATGGGCGAAAAGGGCTATGCCGACACGCAGGCTGCAATACCGGCTGCGGCGGCGATCGTGGGAATCGGCGCGCTCGATACGAAGATCGAAAAATGCACGGTGGCACACTCGGGTGGGTACGCGATTTTCTTCGGCCGCGGATCGAAGCGGACGCAGGTGCTGGCGTCGGAACTGTTCGACCTCGGCGCGGGCGGTGTCAAGCTCGGCGAGGCGGGGCAATTTGCGAATGATGACGAGCAGAACTACGAAAACGTGGTCGCGGACAACCACATCCACGATCTGGGGCTTGTGTATTCGCCGGCGGTCGGCGTGTGGGTGCTGCAGAGCGGGCGCAACCAGATCGTCCACAACCACATTCACGACGTGTTCTACACCGCGATTTCCGTGGGATGGACCTGGGGCTACGGGCCGAACCAGTCCAAGGGCAACGTGATCGAGTACAACCACATTCACGATATCGGCAAGGAAATGCTGAGCGACATGGGCGGCATCTACACCCTCGGTGTGCAACCCGGAACGCGAATCCGGAATAACCTGATCCACGGCATCGCTTCGTTTACGTACGGCGGTTGGGGCATCTACCCGGATGAAGGCTCCTCGGAGATGCTGATCGAAAGGAACATTGCGTACAACTGCAAGAGCGCGGGCTTTCATCAGCACTACGGGCGCGAGAACATCGTGCGCAATAATATTTGGGCGTTTAACCGCGAGAATCAGTTGATGCGCACGCGGGCCGAGCCACACCTTTCGTTCATCTTCGAGCGTAATATCGTGTACTTCGACCAGGGCCGGTTACTGGGCGGCAACTGGAGCGACGACAAGTACGTGATGAAGGGCAATATCTACTTCGATACGCGCGGCAACGATATTCGGTTTGCGGGCAAGCCGTTTGACGAGTGGAAGGCCGCCGCGCGAGACGCGGATTCGATCGTCGCGGACCCTCTATTTGTGAACGCGAGCAACTTCGATTTCCGGCTGCGTCCGGAGTCGCCCGCGCTGAAAATGGGGTTTCAGCAGATCGACATGACGGGAGTGGGGCCGCGGGTGCCGGCGGGGCAGTAAGCACACTCGCCGCCTTACCGCCGCGGTTCTGCGGATGATTCACACGGGAGTCAATTTGCGTCCTATGCCCGCCACCACCCACAATGGAACGCCACCAGGCATTGACAGATCGGCGCCGGCCAAAGTCGTCGGCGCCTGCCTGTACAGAGAAATTGGCTAGAAGTACAATTTCAGCGCCATTTCTATGGTCCGCGAGCCGACGCTCGTCCCGGTGATGGATCCGAATGTGCTGGAAGTCGAGATATTGCGCGCCGGCGGAGAAAAGCTCGGATGATTCGGCAGATTGAAGAAATCCGACCGGAGCATCACGTACTTGGACTCCGTGATCCTGAATCGTTTGCTCAGGTTCATATCCAGGCTGAACAGGCTCGGCGCCCGTTCGGTCGACTTCGCAGAATTGCCGAAGGATGCTGCGTCGGGAACGCCATAAGCGCACTTGCCGTCGTTGACTCCGGCCGTCAGACAAATCGTGTCGGCAGTGCCGAACCAGTGGTCGATGCTCTGATTTACATATGTGAATCCATCCAGGTAACGGTTCGGCCGCAGGGCGGCGCGATCGTTTTGACCGCCCGCCGTTCCAGTCGCCTGCAGGGTGACCGGAAATCCCGAGTGAGCATGGAGGATGTAGCCGGTCTCCCAGCCGCCCAGAACCGCGTCGATCACCCGGTTCCAACTGGAGCCGAGAGTCCGGCCTCTGCCGACGGGCATGTCGTAGTGGCCGCCGGAGGTAAAGATATGGGTCGCGTTGAAGAACCCCACCCCGTAATCCCCGTGGCGATCGTATGCGTTCTGCCAGTAGGCTGCTTCGGCGTCCGCGCCGCCGTTGCCATAATACCCCCGGTTGTCGGTTAGCACCTTGCTGAGCGTGTACGACGCCTGGAACTCGAGGCCGTGGCTGAAGCGCTTTCGGGCGCTGACCTGTAGCGAGTTGTAATTCATGATCGAGCTGGAGTCGGTGCCGCTGATGTTGGTGACCAGCGGCAGCACCTTGTACAGCGGCCGCCGTTGCAGGGAGGGCGCCCATGTCGCGACCGGACCCACTCCCGCCAGCGGCTGGTTGTACTCACGCGGATCTACCAGGTGGGTTCCGTTCTCTCCCACATAGCCCGCCGACACCGAGAAGCTGGGAAGGAATTGGTACTCGAGCGTGACGTTCCACTGCTGGATAAACGCCGGGCGCAGATCCGGATTCCAGTAACGCGGTTGTCCCGCCAGCGTATTTCCCGGTGGCACTACATCCGAGAAGCCCACCCGGATGTCCCCCGGAGCGTTCGCGTCGTAGGTGATGTTGGACTCATAGAAGAACGGCGGGTTCAGAGGCAGCCGCAGATTGGCGCCCGTTCCTTCCAGGTAGCTGGTGATCCCGAACGCGCTCCGGACCACCAGCCGGTTGTTGAACCCCGTGGGTGTCCAGGCGATGCCCACCCGCGGCTGAAACTGCTTCCAATATGGGTTGTAGAGCGCACGGCTGTTGCCGTCTTTGCCCGCTAACAGCAGCCTGCCGGTCGCCAAATCGATGTTCGACTGGCGGTCGGCCACTTCGACGATCGGCGAGCTGTACTCCCACCGCAAGCCCAGGTTGAGCGTAAGGTTTGGCCGTATCTTGAAATCGTCCTGAAAAAACAGGCTGTTCCGCCATTGCCGGTGCCCCCATCTGCCCGCCACACTGCCGCGGCCCTTGGAGGCGAGTTGGTTCAACAGGAAGTCGCCAAACGCCGATCCGGTGTAGAGCCCGCTGTAGGTGAAGAACCCCAGCACACCGTTGTTGCCGCCATAAAAGCGGTTCTGGTCGTAACGCAACGCCTGAGCGCCCATCTTGAAGTTGTGCTGGCCGCGATGGAAACTCAGGTTGTCGCCGTAGGAGAAGTCGTTGTCTGTCGTGTTGCTGTTGTTGGCGCCGCCGCCGATGGCGCTGGTGCCGTCGCCCATCGTGATGCTGCTCATTCCCAGCTCAGCCTGGCCGCCGCCGATCCCGAATTTGGCGTTTCCATCGCGCCCCAGGAAACCCGCCACGTCTATGGTGTCGCCTCCGGAATTGGCACGAGTGAAGCCCAATCGCAGCTCGTTGACCATGCTCGGGCTTACCGTTCGCGTCCAGTTGAACGCGGCGCCGGCGCTATAGAGGTCGGTGACCGCGGTGACCGACGTCGGAAGCGCGAGCCTGGTCGTGCCGGAATCATTGTGTACGATCGTATATCGGGCGGAGATATTGTCGTTGTCCGTCAACCGCGCATCGATCTTGGCATCGGCCTGATCGCGGCTGGAGTGACCCCTGGTCGACGTGGCGTAGTTGCTGGTGATTCCGATCGTTCCCGTTCCTTTATTATTCGGCAGCGGATACAGGTTTGGATCGGAAAACAGCTTCAGCGCCACCGGGTTCACTATCCGGCTTTGCGGAATCACGTTCCCCGGAAAACACCCGGCGCGGTTTGCCGACGTGCAAGCCAGGCTGGAGAGCGGATCTTTCACCGGTTGCGTGAGCACGGAAAGATCGCCCGTCCGCATGGCCGGGGACGCCACGCTGACCGACGTCAGCCCGCCGGATGGAACCCGGCTGGCCTCGTAGTCCACGAAGAAGAAGACCCGGTTCTTGCGAACCGGCCCGCCAAAGGTTCCGCCGAAGACGTTCCGCCGTACGGGACTCTTCGGCAGCCCTGAGCGGTTGCGGAAGTAGCCATTCGCGTCCAGTTTGTCGTTGCGCAGGTAATCGAAGGCGTTGCCGTGGAAGGCGTTGGTGCCGCTCTTCAGCGCCATGTTCACAATGGAGCCGTTGGCGTTCCCGAACTCGGCGGCGGCGTTGGCCGTGGAGATGCTCAGTTCGGCAAGCGCATCCACGCTGGGATTGAACGCGATGCCGTTATCGATGGTCTCGTTGATATCCACGCCATCCAGCAGGAACGTATTGGTCTGCTCGCGATTCCCGTTGGTGTACGGCCTGCCGCTGGTGCCCGAGGGCGTCACCGAGCCCGGCATCAGCAGGGTCAGTGCCGTGAAGTTGCGTCCCGACAGCGGGAGCGAGCTGGCAACCGCGCCGGTGATTACGCCTCCGGCTTGCGTAGCCTCCGTCTGAAGGATGGGCGAAACGTCTTTGACTTCGACCGTCTGGGTGGTCTGCCCCACTTCCAGCCGCGCGTCGATGCGGGCAATCTGATCGACTTCCAACGCGAAAGGCCCCATCGCGAGCTTCTTAAAGTTTGGCGCCTCCACTTCCACTGTGTACCTCCCGATCGGCAGAAACAGCAGGTTGTACGCCCCTGCCGCGTTCGAAATCACACTGTATTTCAAGTTGGTGCCGTAGCTGGTCGCCGAGATCCTTGCGCCTGGGATCGCGGCGCCCGACGGATCTAGCACCGTCCCCGTAATCGAGCCGGTAATGGTCTGTCCAAAAGCAGTCGCAATCAAAAAACAGATCGCGGCCAAGGTAATCGCCACGTGCCTCATATCGCCCCCTCTTCATGAGAAGCGCCCTTTTGCGCAAACCGGAACATTGCCCCGCTGTCATCTTTGGGCCGCCTCAGTAACTCTAAAATGCCATGCCGTCGCCGGCGCTAAACAATTTGTGCGTCAGGCATAAAAGGGGCTGGGTCCGATTTTGACTCTCGAAAAATATCTGGATTATACACCCAATCGCGGTTTCGAACTCGATATCTTTCGAAGCACTCTTCTCCGGCGGGACTATTTGCCCGGCTTCATGTCCTGCAACAACTGCAAATTGCGCTGCGCGTCCGGATATCCGGGGCGCAAGCGCAGCGCTTCGCGGAACTCATCTCTAGCCGCCTCGAGGTTCCCGGCTTCGCCGAGCGCCACTCCCAGGCTCAGGTGTGCCGGGGCGAGGCTCGGATTGAGATGGAGGGCGCGGTGGTATTCCGCCACGGCGGCTTGCGGCTTGCCCTGGGCGTACAACGCAAGGCCGAGGTTGTAATGCGCTTCCGCGAAGTCCGGGTCGATTTTGACAGCACGCTCGAAATCCACTATCGCCAGCTCCATCCGCCGCTGATTGGCGTGGACGATTCCGAGAGTGTTGAATGCCGGCGCAAAAACCGGATCGCACCGCAGAGCCTCGTCGGCCTCGGCCTGAGCCTCCTGGAACCGGCCTTGGTCCGCGTAGAGCCGGCCCAGATTGTTGTGGGCCTCGGCATAAACAGGGCGGGCCCGCATGGCATTTCGATACGCTTCGGCCGCTTTCGCGAATTCCCCCTGCCGGGCCAAGAGCGTCGCCAAATTGTTGTGCGCTTCCGGAAGGTTCGGATCCTCACTTATCACCTGCTCGTACTGCTCGCGGGCAGCCTGAAGCTCGCCCAACTCGGCGAGTTCGCGGCCGAGGCTGTAACGGACCCTTACCAGCCCTGGATCGATCGCGAGCGCTTTCCGATAGTGGGCTGCGGCGGCGCCCGCGTTCCGCTCCGCGGCGTACGCGTCAGCCAGCTCGATTAAAGCTTCGACAGGCACGGTCCCGCCGACTCGGGCGATGGCCTTTTCCAGCAGCGCGATGCCCTTGCGCCGATCCGCGCCGTCTTTGGCCAGCGCGATTCCCATATAGAGATCGCGATCCCGGCCGGTGAGTTGAGGCGAGTCGTAAAACACGAGGCCGTCGCGATACGCCGTCTCTCTTTCCTGAAGTGCGGCCAGAAGATCGCGGTCCGGCTTGATGCGCTGGATCCGGTGGTCGGTCATGACCACGTGAACTACGTCTTCCGTGCGGCGTTTGGGCATGTGACAGGCCGCGCAGTCGCTGGAGGCCGGATCCGGATGCGGCTTCGCGATCGGCCCGTTGTGGCAGGTCCGGCATGCGGCACGGAACTGGGCTACGGCCCCCGCTCCGGCCGGTGTGCGATGCGGATTGTGGCAAGTGAGGCAGGTCAGCCGGCCGCCGCTCTTCAAGAAACATTGCGATTGGCGCAGACGGTAGGCGGCGCTGACAATTTCAAACTGGTCGCCGGAGCCCGCACCCTGGGGCCGATCGAAGTGCACCAGGTAATCGCTCAGACGCTCACCCGGCCGGAACGAGTAGACGGGGCGGCCGAACCGCGCGACCGCTTGCGGCAGCCGGGCACTGGTGATCTCGAGATGGCATTGCTGGCACACGTCCATTTGCCGCTCGGGCGTCAGCCGCGCCGGGTTTACAATCGCCGCGCGAATTACCTCGGGCTTGCTGTTCCCTCTCGATGCCATCGCGATATGGCGGCTGCCCGGCCCATGGCATCTCTGGCAGTCGATTCCCAGTGAATGCTGCTGGGGAAACCGCGGCTCGCTCCCGTAGCGATCGGCGCCCGCGGGCAACGCCGGATAGGCATCGTGGCAGAACATGCAGTTGTGGTCGATCGCCCGGCTGAAATCGGCGTGTCTGGGCTTTTCGTATCCCGGGCTCATCCCCCAGCGACGCTCCTGGGAATACCAGGTCACGGGCAGCTCGGTCAGCTCGCCTGTTGCGGAAAGGTGGAGATAGCTCCGGGCGTGAGCGCCGGATCCGATGACATAGCTGATCTCGACTTCCAGAGCGTGGATCTCCCGGCCGCGCTCATCGATTTGATAGCGCTGCTGATAAAAGTGGCCCTGCCGTTCCGTCATCCGGTAGTGGCGCTGTGAAGCGGCGTGATAGAAATGGTTGTTCTTCCAATAGTCTTCGATGGTGTTGCCGGGGGTTGGCCGGAAGAGCGAGCGGGACATCGCCACGCGCTGATAGCTCTGCGCAATCTCCGCGTGGCACGCTTGGCAACTGCCATGGGGCGCGTAGTCGGCTTCGGTCGGCCGTGAGATCCTGTTACGCGTGCACCCCTGGGACAGTACAGCCGCCCCCAACAGCAGGGTTGCTGTGCCGTACGCTCTTCGCCAAAGCCCGGTCCCCCTTCGCATGAGACTACCAAGATACTCGAAGCGGACCGCTGCGGTGGAGACTGGGTCTTCCAGCGCCCTCCTCACTCCTGACTGCTTGTGCCCAGCCCTTAATGCCGCAGCATCCCGTGCTCCAAAGGAACGCATACGGCAATAGTCGCTTCATCCACAAAGCCGCGCGCTGCGCAGGCGGGCCGGCAGTGTATCTCAAACGGGGGTTCGGAGTATTCACCATCCGCGATAGCAACCGCGCGACGCCTTCCGCCCAGGCTCGTTCTGCGGCGAACGAACCGTAGACTTGTACAGCCCACGCGATCGAGAATCACCGCCCGCCTGCCCCTCTGTAGGAATCCAAGATCCTGAGCCCTTTGGATTGATTCAGGCGCAACCACAGGTCGTCGTACCGAGCCTCTCCCAGCCGCCGCTTGAGCTCAAAATTGAAGCCCTTGAGATTCCCATAATGCGTTTTGGCGCGCTCGAAGGTGGTGATCGTCAAGTCGAACGGCCCTGAGCTGCTGATGTTCTCAATATCCCGATACCGCCAGGTGCGCGACTCGGCCTTTTCCGCAGACTTGTAGACGATCGCGTCCGGGCCAACCTGAAGCACCCCTTCATCCCCGCCAAATCGCAGCAGGTGTTTCACAGGAATCTCCCACAGGATGTTGGAGAGACTGTCGGGAATCGCCGCCACCAGGCGTTGCTCGGGACGGCCCTTGAGGAATTGATAGGCGTCTTCGAAGGTCTTGTCCGCGATCAGGTCGAAGTGATATTCGCGGTCTGCCCCCAGCTTCCACTGGTTGTCCTTGTACGTCAGGACCGTCAGGGATTTGGGAGCGATCTTGAGTTGCTGGATGTCCTGGTAGTCCCAGCGCCATGCGTGTGGATGCTTGGGCTTCTTGCCCTCGTACCTCTCCTCGAAGGCAATGCCCGAATCGGTAAGCGTCAGCGTGCCCATATGGCCGGCTTTCCTGATGTTGGGCGGGCGCGAGTGTCCGTGCCACACGTCGTAACGAAGATCCTGCTGAGCGAAGGTCGCGGGCGCCAACAGCGCCAGCCCGATTAAGAGCGCGCCAGTTCTTTTTTCAACTCGAAATTCCATTTCCACACCTCGTAGATTGCCGGATAAACCACCAGTTCCAGAATGAATGACGTGAAGATGCCGCCGATCATCGGGGCGGCGATGCGCTTCATCACATCGGCCCCCGTTCCCACGGACCACATGATCGGCACCAGGCCCAGGAACATCGTCGCCACGGTCATGAATTTCGGCCGGATTCGTTTTACCGCGCCGTGCATGATGGCGTCCTGGAGGTGCCGCAGACTGCGGAGCCGCCCTTCCGCCTTCGCCTGGTCGTGAGCGAGATCCAGATACAGCATCATGAACACGCCGGTCTCGGCATCCACACCCAGCAGCGCGATCAAACCGACCCACACACCGATGCTCATGTTGTAGCCGAGGAAGTACAGGAACCAGATGGCGCCCACGGCTGAGAACGGTACCGCCAGGATTATGATCATGGTCTTGGTCATGGACTTGGTGTTGATGTACAGCAACATGACGATCAGAAACATCGTGAGCGGAAGCACCACTGCCAGTTTCTCCCGGACGCGCTGCATGGCCTCGTACTGTCCGCTCCAGGCGAATGAGTACCCGGCGGGAAGCTTGACTTTGTCGTGCACGGCTTTCTTCGCTTCCTCGACGTAGCTGCCGATATCGCGGCCGGCAACGTCGACGTACACGTAACCGGTCAGCATGCCGTTCTCGTCTCGCAGCATCGCGGGACCACTCACCACCTGGATCTCGGCCAGTTGCGCGAGCGGCACTTGCGTCTGGCCGTCCATGGTAGGCACCAGGACGCGCCCCAATTTGTCGGGATCGCTGCGGTAATCCCGCATGTAGCGTACGTTGACGGGATAGCGCTCGC
>JBGPKH010000235.1:0-11867 GCA_041485845.1 Bryobacteraceae bacterium | reverse complement strand
CGATCGGGTACAGTTGGGGCGCCTGGCTGATGCCCTCCGAGTTGACCGAGCCGCTGGATTTCGTGAACGGCGCGCCGGAGATTTACCTGACTCTCGGCCGCCGGGATCTGGCGAACCATCTCTCCTGTGTTCGCGACGCTTTTCTCCGCTTGCGCGAGAAGGGATTCCACCTCATCTATCGCGAGTTCGACGAACTCGGGGATCGCACCTACCATCCGCCCAGCAACGACGACGCGCTGGCGTGGGCGACGCGGCTGCGGAACAAGAACATTGCGCCTTCGCCGGAGGAGACGAAGCTGCTCAAAGCGTTCGCTGGCGCGCCTCCTGCGGTGGCCGGCGGATATTATCCGGCGCTGGCGCTAGTGGGCGGAGCCCCGGCCGGAGCCGTTCTACAGAAACTGTTTGAATCGAAAGACGCGGCGGTTCGCGCGGCTGCGGCCGAAACGTGCGAGCACGGTATTTTTGGCAATGCCGCCACCGTCGCGCTGGCCAAGCTGGTATCGGACCCATCCGTCAAAGTGCGCCAGTCCGCCATCCGCGCGCTGGCGATGTACGCCAACTGGCGCTACGCCCCTGCGCAAGAGGCATTGATCGAGCTTGCGGCGAACAAAAGCGCCGTCCCATTCGACCGGCTCAGCGCCACAGATGCCATAGGCTATGCAGTCAGGCTGCAGTTGAAAGGAGTCCGTCAGGACCCGCCGATGTTTCAGGCGCTGGTCTCGTTGCTTCAGGACAAGGAAGAGCCCGTCCGTTCCACTGCCTCCGGCATCCTGGCGCCACTCTACGAACCCGCTGGCGAAGGCGCTCAACGCCGCCGGTCGCCCGAGGGAGGCTGGCAAAAGTGGCTGGACGAAATCACCGCGCAGCAGTTGGTATTGGGTCTGCCGTCCGGGACCGACTTGGCTTCGGTTTTTCAGTCCACGTTGAAGGCCGCCGGGCAAGGCAACGTTCCGGCTCAATCGGCGCTCGCCATGTTGTACGCCAACGGCAAAGGAGTGCAGCAGAACTACGCCGAGGCCGGGAAATGGTGGAGCAAGGCGGCCGCAGGCGGCGACCTCAAGGCCGCCCGGTACGCCTGGAATCTCTACCGGAATGGGGAAGGCGTCGAACGGAACCCGACGATCGCGAACCAATGCGCCAAGCTGATCGGCGAGCCCGTCCAGGTTCCCCGCGCCACACCTCCGGCTTCAGTCTCTCCAGCGAAGAAGTAGCGCGGTCGTAGTCCGCCCTGCAATCGAAACTTGGGTCCACACGAGCAACTGACACAAGGGGCAATTGACAAAGGGGCAACTGACAAAGGGGCAATTGACAAAGGGGCAATTGACCCTTGACTTCCACCCGGGCGTTCAATAGAATTCGGACCGGCACTTAAGGCGGGGGGGGTACCAAGATGCGGAGACATGTGCAAATGGGGGGGTTCATTCTGTCGCTCATGGCAGCGGCCACGGCTTGGGCGCAGGGTGGCAACAGTACGGTTCGTGGATCGGTTCGAGACCAGGCTCAAGCGGTAATTCCGGGGGCCGCGGTTACGCTGACCAACGTCAATACGAACGTGTCGCGCAGCACGCTGAGCAACGAGGCCGGGATTTACGTGTTCCCCGGAGTAATCCCGGGATCTTACCGCCTGGCCGGTGAGTCTCCCGGTATGCAGAAGTTCGAGGGCGCGCTGACAGTGCAAACATCCTCGGATGCATCGGTCGACATCACCCTTCGCGTGGCGCAGGCAGTGACGAATGTGGAGGTGCAGGACCTGACACCAGTGTTGCAAACCGACACCGCTTCGCTGAGCTCCACTCTGGAGCGCCAACGCATCGAGCAACTGCCGTTGCTGGGGCGCGGCTATCAAAACCTGCTACAAACCGTGCCCGGACTGGTCTATTCCAACCACGGGCATCAGACAGGCGGCCGGCCCCTGGCGTATGGCCTGCAAGTGGGCTCTACCCAGTTGACCATGGATGGCAATCCTCTGACCGAAGAACATGGCGGCTGGGATCTGCCCCGGCTGCCGGATCTGGATGCGATCCAGGAGCTGCACGTCGAGGTGAACGGTTCCTCGGCAAAGTTCGCGCGGCCCACGACGCTGGTGATGTCGAGCCGAAGCGGAACCAACGAATTGCATGGCGCGTTGTTCTATAACAACCGCAACAGCGGCTACGGGGTGGCACGGCAGCGGCAGGATACTTACACGAAGCCTCCATATGTGAACCGCAACGAATATGGCCTCTCCGTCGGTGGACCGCTCGTTGTCCCGAAGCTGTATAACGGCCGCAACCGGACGTTCTGGTTCTTCTCCTGGGAAGGCACCCGCTCCCGCATCGACTCCACGGTGCAACTGGCCGTGCCGACACCTGAGATGATGCAGGGAGATTTCCGCGGTCTGGTCGACAGCCAGGGGAGGCAGATTGCACTCTACGATCCGTTCACCACGGATCCGAAGACCTGGCAGCGGCAACGGTTGTCCTACCGGGGGATTCCGAATATGATCGACCCGGCGCGGATCAGCCCGGTCGCGAAGTTCCTGTTCTCGATCACCAAAGGGCCCACTCTTCCGCAAGTCAATCCCATGGTGGGCAACAACTTCGTCGGCGTCGCGCGGCGTCCGCTGGAGCAGGAAGCGCACAGCATTCGTGTCGACCATCGGATCGGCTCGCGGGATCTGATCTACGGGAGGTTTGGTTACAACACGCATTTCGAATCGCTGGGCAGCAACCACGCCCGGTTCGAGCCTATTTTCAACGATAAGCCGATCGGCCGGTACACTCGCTGGTGGCCGAATCACCAGCTATCGACCACCTGGATGCACACCTTCTCGTCAAGCACGACTAACGAAATGGTGGCAACCGGGACCCGCGACTACAGCATCGGTGGCTCCGGATACAACGCCGGTTTTCCGGTGGATTATGCGGCCGTATTGGGCCTGCCCAATCCGTTCGGCGCAAGAAACTGGCCCGCGATCAATAACATCGGGCCGGGCAACTACAGCGCCGGCCTGGAGTCCGCTCCCATGCTCGCGGTGAGCAACTACATCACCTTCCAGGACAACGTCACGAAAGTCGTGCGTAAGCACGAGATGTCGTTCGGTTTCCAATACCGAATGTACGACCTGCCTCGGGCCAACCCGTCCACCTCTGGCTCCTTCGATGCCGCGACGCAGGCTACTTCGCTGTACGACAGCGCCTCTACCCCGTCGAATCCGATTGCGGCGCCTCTCACCGGCTCCGGGCTCGCGAATCTGTACCTGGGAATCCTGAACTACAGCGCGGGATTCCGCCGGCCTACGGCGTTCCTGCGGAGAAACGAATATGCTTCTTACATCCAGGACACCTGGAAGGTAACGCCGCGGCTGACGCTGAACCTCGGGATGCGATATGAATTCCGCACTCCGTTGAAGGACCGTAATGAATTGATGATGAGCTTCGATTACGACAAACACGCGTACGTTCTGGGATCGGACCTGAGTCACTTCGTGCAACAACAAGCGACGCTGCCTTCGCTGGTCAAGGCCTTCCAGAGCTTCGGCGGGAAGGTGGAGACCTACCAGGATGCGAACCTGCCGAAGACTATGGTGAACCGCAACTGGAAACAGTTCGGTCCGCGGCTGGGATTTGCGTATCGCGCGTTCGACGGAGCGAAGGCCTTCGTGCTGCGAGGCGGCTATCGGATCTCGTACTATCCGGAGACCACCGGAAATATTTACAGCGCGATCAGCAATCCGCAAATCCTCTCGGGCACCTTCCAGTACAGCGTGACCAGCACGGCGCAATCGCCGGACGGTCTGCCGAACTATGGTTTGCGCACGATTCCGGCGTATATAGCCGGTGTCAACACGCCGAGCTCGATCATCGACGTTAACGACACCCGGCTCATTACCCGCGGCAGCTTTTCCGGCACTCGGATCGATCCCAACCTGGTCGACCCCATGGTGCACGATTGGAATCTGACGTTCGAAAAGGAAATCGTGCGGAACACCGTCTTGCGTTTGGGTTACGTCGGCAACCACACGGTGAACCAGAGCACGCTGATCAATAACAACAACTCGACACCAGGCTATCTCTGGTACGTCACCACCAAGACACCAACGCCCACGGGCGAGTTCGCCAGCGTCGCGACGCGGCCCTATGACCAGCAGGTGTTCGGCAATGTCGATACGCTCGCCGCCGTCGGTTTTTCCTGGTACAACGGCGTCAACATGGGAATCGAGCGTCGATTCGATAGGGGGTTCGGTTACCAGTTGTTCTATGACATGGCCAACGCCCTCGAAGCCACCGGAAACGTTACCGGCCTCAATCAGTTCCTGCCCGGCCAGGTGCCCGCCGATATCAACGAGCGGATGCGGTTCCTGAACTACCGGCGCGAGTCGGACCCTCCGTTTAGCGGCACCGCCGTCGGCGCTCCCAAGCATCGCGTACGGTGGAACTTCATCGCCGACCTGCCGCTCGGCCGTGGCAGGAAATTCGGCAGCCATGCGAATGGCGCTCTGGACAAGCTCATCGGCGGATGGCAAATCTCCGGCACCGGTTTCCTGGTGAGCAGATACTGGAGTCTCCCAACCGACGTTTATCCAACCGCCGGAAATGCCATCGAAATCTACGGATACAAATATCCCATTGAGGACTGCACCTCGGGAATCTGCTATCCGGGCTATCTGTGGTGGAACGGTTATATTCCCTCGAACAAAATCAACAGTCGCGATGCCAACGGAAAACCGAATGGCATCATGGGTGTGCCGGCTGAGTACAAGCCGGCCGCCCGGCCGCTGATCCCGTGGGGTTCGACGGCGATGCCGGCGAACGCTCCAGCCGGTACCAACGTATCGCAGTTCTGGGACACGAACACCGTGTGGATTCCTTTGAATAACGGCACCGTGCAGAGAACCACCTACGACACCGGTCTGCATCCCTGGCGTAACCAGTCCTTCCCCGGTCCGTTGCAGTGGTTCCAGGATGCCTCCCTGATCAAATCCGCGCGTCTCACCGAGCGCGTCACCTTGCGCTTCAACGCCGACTTTTTCAATGTGTTCAATCACCCGAATAACCCCACCGGAGTGTCGGGGAACGGCGTCCTATCAACCCAGAACTCGGGCGGCGTGGCGCGCCTCACGCAGTTGGCCCTGCGGCTGACGTGGTAGAGGCGCACTTCGACCCCGAGGCAATCGCGGACAAGGCGACCTGCGAAAACCCGTATCAATGTGCGCTCGGCGTACAGTACGTAATCGTGAACGGCAAGCTGGTGATCGACTCGCCCAGCACACCGGAGCCAGACCGGGAGCGATTCTCTACGGGCCGGGGACGCGAAACTGACCCCAATGCGGTCCTGTTCATTCTGGCTGTGCTCCTTGATTTGAGGTGACCGTGATGCCCGCCGGCCGCCTGGACGTCAAATCCAAAGGCCGCCTCGTGCCCGGGCTTGATGCCGATCACATGGTTCCTATGGTTCCTGAGAGCTTCCTGGCAAACGGACCCCGCCCCCAATTGACAACCAGGCGCCTCTCTTCTACACTCATACCTAGCTAGTTAGGCGTATGGCCAAATCCCGGAACGACATCCTGCAAGGCACCCTGGCGCTCCTTGTCCTCAAGACCCTGGCGTCACGCGGCCGCATGCACGGCTACGGCATCACCTCTCACATCCAGAGCGTCACCCGGGAGCTCTTGCGCGTGGAAGAGGGTTCGCTCTACCCGGCGCTCCATCGCATGGAGCAGGACGGCTGGGTCCGCGCCGGATGGGGCATCACCGAAAAGAAGCGCGAGGCCCGTTTCTATTCGCTTACGCCGGAGGGGCGAAGGCAACTGGTGCGCGAGGAGGAAAGCTGGGCGCGGCTCACCGACGGCGTGAGCCGCCTGCTGCGCTACGCATAACGCCATGGGTTGGTACCGCCGTCTGTGGAATCTGGCGCGGCGCGACGGTGTGGCCCGCGACATCGATCGCGAGATGTCGTTCCACATCGCCGAGCGCGTGGACGAGCTCGTCGCCTCGGGAATGAGCGGCAAGGAAGCCCTGCGCACGGCCAAGCGCCAGTTCGGCAATTACTGCTTTGAGCGCGAAAGGACCCGCGACATGAACATTGCCATCCGCATCGAATCCATCGCCAAAGACATCCGCTATGCCGCGCGCGGCTTGCGCCGGAATCCGGGCTTCACTCTCATCGCCGTCACGGTCCTGGCTCTCGGCATCGGCGCCAACACCGCGGTCTTCAGCGTGGTTGACGGCGTGTTGCTGCGGGCGCTGCCTTACCCCGATCCCGGCCGCCTGGTGATGGTATTCGACTCGTTCCAGCAGCAGGGCGCCGAGCGCGGGCCCGCCTGCGTGGCCGATTTCCTCGACTGGAAAGCGAGGAGCCGTTCCTTCCAGGGTCTCGACGCCGTCGGCAATAACCGCTTCACGCTCACGGGCGACGGCGAAGCCGAGCAGATCGTCGGTTTGGGCGTCACCGCCACCTTCTTTGAAACCCTCGGCGTCCGCCCGCTCGCCGGCCGCACCTTCGCCTCCGGCGAAGACCAACCCGGCCGTACGCCAACCGTCGTCCTGAGCGAGCGCCTGTGGCGCCGCCGCTACGCCGCGAACCCCGGCGTATTGGGCAAGGTAGTCGCGCTCAACGGCCGCCCCTTTACCGTGATCGGCGTCATGCCGGCCGGCTTTCAGTTCGGGCAGCGCGAGGTGGAAGCCTGGACGGTGCTGACTCTCGATCCGCCTACGCGGCGCGGGCCCTTTTTCCTTCGCGGTATCGCCCGCCTCAAGCCTGGCGTCGGCATCGAGCAGGCCTCTGCCGGGATGCAGGCCCTCGCGAATCAGATTCAGCAAGACCACCCGCGAGACTACACCCGGCTCCGCTACCCGGTTGCCGGGCTTCGCGAGGTCATGGTCGGCGATGTCCGCGCGCTGCTCTGGATCCTCTCGGGCGCCGTCCTTCTCGTGCTCCTGATCGCCGTGTCGAACGTGGCCAGCCTGATGCTCGCGCGGGCCACGGCGCGCCGCCGCGAGATCGCCATCCGGCTCAGCATCGGCGCCGGCCGCGCTCACCTGGTGCGCCAGTTGATGACCGAAAGCCTGGTGCTCTCGCTGATCGGCGGAGCCGTGGGCGTGGCCCTGGCCGCCTGGGGAGTCGCGGCGCTGCACGCCCCGCGGTCTGCCGCGCCTCGATGAGATCGGGGTCGACGCGCGCGCGCTGGCGTTCACCCTCCTGGTGTCGTTCGCCAGCGCCATCGTATTCGGCCTGGCGCCGGCCCTGGTTGCCTCCGGCGCCGCGCTGGGCGAATCGCTCAAGCAGGGCGGCCGCGGCGGAGATGCGCGCAGTCACGGCCGTACACGCGGCGTCCTGGTGGTCGCCCAGGTCACATTTTCCGTGATCCTGCTGATCGGCGCCGGCCTCCTGATCCGCAGTTTCGATTTGCTGGGCCGCGTGAACCCGGGCTTCCAGGCGCCGCCCAGCGGTGTGCTCACCATGCTGCTCTCTCCCACCGCCGCCCGCTACCGCGACAGCCGCGCGCTGGCGGACTACTGGGACAGGCTTCTCGATCGCGTCCGCGAGCTGCCCGGCATCGAGGCCGCGAGCGTCGCCATCACCATGCCGCCCGATCGGGTGACATTCACCGATGGCTTTGAGATCCAGGGCAAGCCCGCGCCCCCCGGCTTGGAGAACCCGGCGGTGCCGGTGCCCTTCGTCAGCCGCGACTATTTCAAGACGCTCGGCATCCCGCTGCTGCGCGGCCGCTGGTTCGAAAGCCGCGACACCGCGGACTCGCCGCGCGTCACCGTCATCAGCCAGGCCATGGCCCGGCAATATTTCCCCAACGAGGATCCGGTCGGACAGCGTCTCAAGCACGGCGGGCGCGCATTGAACAATCCTTACATGGAAATCATCGGCGTGGTGGGCGACGTGAAGTACGAGGGACTCGACGCGGAATTCCGCCCGGTCTACTACGAGGTCAGCTCGCAGGTTCCGGCGCGTCCCATGTGGCTGCTGCTGCGCACGCACGGCGATGCACGCACGATGGTTTCCGCGGCCCGCCAGGCCATCCGCGAGATCGATTCCGACGTGCCGGTCGCGCGCGTCTCCACCATGACCGGGGCGCTCTCGGAATCGGTTTCGCTGCCGCGTTTCCGTTCGCTCCTGATGACCATCTTCGCGGCGGCTTCGCTCCTGCTCGCCGCCATCGGCATCTACGGCGTCATCTCCTACTCGGTCACCCAGCGCACTCAAGAGATCGGAGTCCGCATGGCTCTCGGAGCAACCTTCGCGCGCGTGCTCCGGCTGGTGGTCGGGCAGGGCTCGCGGCTGGCGCTCTTGGGAATCCTGCTCGGCCTCGGCGGAGCGTTCGGGCTGACGCGCGTCCTGAAGAAAATGCTCTTTGGCGTTTCCGCCACCGACGCCCTGACGTTCGCCGGCGTGAGCCTGATCCTCGGGGCGGTAGCCCTTCTGGCGAGCCTGATTCCGGCCTGCCGCGCCGCCCGCGTCGACCCCGTGACCGCTCTGCGCAACGAGTAGCGTTATCCGGCGCCCAGCAGCAGGTTCACGTGGCGCATCACCTCGAACGCGTCCGCCACGTATAGAACGTCCGCTTTGCCGCGCGCCCAGCCGCAGTTGGCGTCCAGGTTGATCGCGCGGCGCTGGCTCACAAATCGCCAGCCCACCACGTGCGGCTCCTCGCCGTGGCAACAGGTAGAGAGACCCTTGGGATGGCGCGGCGTCGCGCCCGTCTGGCCAATCTGGTTGAGGTGCGTCATGCACCGCAGGACTGCCTGGCCTTCGCCGCTCAGATCTACGAGCGACTTGCTGCCGCCCAGCGAGGCCTTGGCGGCGTGCAGGAATCCCAGGATCAGCGCCTCCGCTTCAGGGGCGTGGACCGCTCCATCGGATTGCTTCTTGGTCCAGCCCGCGCCCGCCACGAACAGCAGCTTCGCGTCCGGGCGAATCGTCTGCTCGTCGGCCTTGGGCGCCTGGACGCCGGTCACGGTGGTGCGGGCCAGCGGCGCTTCCACCGCGACTGACTCTACATCCGCCGTCCCCGCCGGCCCGCTCCAAGGCGCCATACACCCTGCATCCAGCAGCACGATCCACGGCCGCTGCGAACGTGTCAGTACGGCTTCCATGCGCTGCCGGTAGAACCACCGCGTGACCGCCGGAACGCCGTCCCGCGGCACAAGACTCGTCGCGTGCGTATCCACGCGTCCGCCGAGCCGCCAGGCGACGCCGGGAAGAGAGCGCGCCCAGCGCGAGGTCGCGGGCGCAATCGCCATGGCCGCGCCGGAGGCCCGGCAGATCGCTTCCGCCGCGGCGGCATCGGTGGAGTATCGGGATGGCGCGAATGCTTCGCCGCTTACCCCCAGGAATCGTACCGCGCCGCAGCCGGCGATTTGATCGGCGGCCGGCTGCACCGTGGCGCCGATCAGTCCGGCCGTCAATTCACCGCCCAACGCCAGGGCCGTTGCCAGGGCTTCGAGCGCGGGCTTAGCCAGCCTGCCATCGGGTTCGGTATGCGCCAGCAGAAGTATGGGTTCCATGTTATGACCGCTCGGTTGAAGACGCGGCGAAGAACCGGCGAAAATACCCGACCCGCACCGGCCGCGTCTTCATGCCCTTTGGTGGGCCGCCGCGGCCCATCGGGACCTCCCTACGGTCGCGGCTCGGAAAGCGCGCCGTGGCGCCGCGGTTCGGAAGCGCGCGGTGACGCAGCGGCTCGGAAGCGCGCGGTGGCGCAGCGGCTCGGAAGCGCACGGTGACGCCGCGGCTCGGAAGCGCGCCGTGACGCAGCGGTTCGGAAGCGCGCGGTGACGCCGCGGTTCGGAAGCGCGCCGTGGCGCCGCGGTTCGGAAGCGGAGCGGCGCGCCGTGGCGCCGCGGTTTGAGTGAGCTTGGCAATGCTATTCCTCTCCGATCCAGGCGACGATTTCGTGCGCGATTTCTTCCGCCGCCAGGTTCTTCACGATGCGGGTCGCCCGCTGTTGCTGGGGAAGACTCACCGTTCCGAAACACAGCCCGGTGTTGGCGATCGGCGCAGCCTTCGCGCGTTGCAGCGACGGCATGACGGAGCGCATGTTCACCATCCCAACCTGCGGATTGTTGCGCGGCTCGGGCAGGTGACCCGTCGCCCAACCGAGCACCGCCGGCGGCGCGCCGCATACCGACACCTGGTGACGCCCGCCTTCGATGCGCTCGAGAATCTCGAAGCTGCCATCTTCCCTCACCGCGATCTGGTCGACGCCTTGAAACTGCTCCGTAATGCCCAGCCGTTCGCCCACCATCTGCAAGGTCGAACCCGCGCCGCGCGATGCCGATTCCCATCCTCCGAACAGCAGCAGCCGCGCGGGATCGAGTCCCGGGATGCCGCCAATCGCCGCTGCCAGCGCCGCCGCCGTCTCGAACGAGTCGGAGAAGCCGGACGCCGGCCCGTCGAGCGCCACCAGCTCGAACGGCGCCTTCTGCGCCACCGTCATCATTACCTGCTGGAGTTTGGCCTTCGGCCCGAGGCTGACCAGCCAGACCTTGCTTCCCACCATGCGCTGCGCCAGGTGCGCCGCCTCGAAGAGGGCATGGCCGGCCCACGGGTCCAGCACGGCCGGCAGCATCATCTCGTTCTTGAGACAGGGACCGGCCGGGCCCATGACCGGCTCCAGCGTCTGCAACGGGTCGGGGACAATGCTTCCACAGACCACGATTTGGAAAGGAGTGCTCATTCTATTCCCGGAAAAGTCGCGGCGCGAAATCGTTCAAATCCCTCCGCCAGGTCTGCCACTCGTGGGCGGTGCCGGCGGATTCGAAAAAGACGTTTTTGACTCCGGCCTTGTCGAGCGTTTCGTGCAGACCTTGCGCGCCCTTGTGGATGGCCTCTTCACCCGTCCCGGCGCCGATCCACAGGAGGCGGACCTTCTTGTTGAGGGCCGCCGGATCGGCGAACACGGCGTTGTAGGAAGTCTTCGCATCGAAGTTGCGCATGGGAGCGCTGAAGGAGCCGATCCAGGCAAACTGGTCGAGGTGGGTCAGGGCGATCTGGAGCGTCTGCATGCCGCCCATCGACAATCCCGCCATGGCGCGATGGGCACGGTCCGCCGTGGTCCGGTAGGCGCCGTCGATCATCGGAATCAGGTCGTTGATCACGAGGTCTTCGAAGGCGTTCGGCGGCCGGTCGCCGGCGCCCGCCTTGTAGGCGTACCCGGTCTCCATGACGACGATCGTCGGGACGGCTTTGCCGGCGGCGATCAGGTTGTCGAGAATCAAGTTCGCGCGGCCCTGTTTGACCCAGCCCGTGGCGTTTTCGCCGGCGCCATGCTGGAGATACAGGACCGGGTAACGCGTGCGAGCGGTGTCGTAGCCGGGCGGCGTATAGACATACGCCCGCCGGAATTGACCGGTAGTCTTGGAACGATAGACCCGGAGGCGGACTTCGCCGTGCGGCACGTCCCTGGGCTCGTAGTAGTCGGCGCCCTTCTCGGGCACTTCCACTCCGCTGGTGTCCTTGCCCCAGCCGTAGAACGTTTCGGAGGAGGGGTCGTTGACGGCGAACCCGTCCACCAGCAGCCAGTAGTAATGGAAGCCCGGGACGGCCGGCGGCGTGGTCACGGTCCAAACGCCTTTTTCGTCGCGGACCATGTCGTATGGCCCCTTGCCGAGCCCGTTGTCGGCGCCTCCGGGCTGCACCTGCACTTTCTGCGCGCCGGGTGCGTTGACGCGGAAGGTGACCCGGAGATCGGGGCCGACGCGCGGCGAATTATCGGGCGCCTGCGCCAGGCAGAGGCTGGAGAAAGCGACCGCCAGCAATAGGTAGGTTGACCGCCGAGGCGCCGAGGCGCCGAGGATAGCCAAGAGGCCAGTGGGGGGGCGGGGATTTGGTGTCGTTGGCGTAGTTCGAGCGCCGAGGGAGCGGAGAAGAGT
>JBGPKH010000234.1:0-11941 GCA_041485845.1 Bryobacteraceae bacterium | reverse complement strand
GACGGCCAAAGCTACCCCGCTGGCATCAAAGTTCCAGACTCGGAAATGGCGGAGATCAAACTCCAGAGGGAGGCTTTTCACGGCGAATGGAATTACGAAATCCTGCCGCGAAAGTGACACTGTTATTTCTTAACAGTTCCTAAGGCCACAACCGCTTGGAACTGATTCTCCGTGGCCGTCACTCTCGCCATCCTGAGAGCACTCAGCCGTGTCATCCGGCGAGACCTCGCCACTTTCCAATCCGTCAAGGTCAACAACTTTTTCCTGTTTGTCGCGCTGCTCATCGGCGGCGCGCTGGCCAGCGGAGTCAAGCCCGCAAGCGCCTATCCCTTCCTTCTGCTCCTGGGCTTCCTGCTGCTTTTTCCGCTTTCTTCCGATCCGCTCGCCAAGATTCCTCCGGGCCGCCTGGCATCCTGGCCTATCGGCGCCGGGCAGCGATTCGCCTTGCGCCTGGCGAGCCTGGCGCTGAGCCCGATCCTGTGGCTGACGGTCCTTCTCCTGCTCAAGACTTCGGCGTCGTTGGCACTCTACTTTCTCGGCGTCGCGATCGCCGCGCAGGGCTGTGTGGTCCTCGCCAACCGTGTCGCACAACGCGCGCCGCGCTGGAATCCGGGACGCCACGTTCCGCAACTCCCCGGCCGTCTCGGCGGGCTGATCCGCAAGAACGTGCGCCAAATGCTGAGCGTTCTCGACTCATACGTCGCGGTGCTGCTGAGCATCTCGGGAAGTGTCTGGCGTTTCCTCACGCCCTATCCCGACCCGGACGCATTCCTCATCCTGGCGCTCCTGGTGGCTTTGGCGCTGAGCACCTGCGCGCAATGCCTGTTCGGTCTGGACTCGGCTGCCGGCGCGACCCGCTATGGCATCCTTCCCCTCCGCGGCTGGCAGGTTCTGCTGGCCAAAGGCATCGCCTTCCTCGGAATTCTGTTGGTCCTCGTTCTGCCGCTGAGCCTCTGGCCCGGCATGACCTTCGGACTGGCGGCCCTGGCCGTCGGCAACATCTCGTCAGTGTTTGTCCGCATCCCCCAACAGCGTTGGCGCTTCACCAGCGGGAGGCTGGCCTTCGGTGTCGCGCAGGTGCTGGCGGGCACGGCGCTGGGCCTCGCGGAATACCGCTGGGGCGCCCGGTTTCTGCTGTTCACCGCCGCCGCGTACCTGCTCTCCGTCTACTGTTGCGGCCGGGGACTGCGGTAGAAGGCAAGGGAGCCGCGACCAGCGGGGCCTTCGCGCTGACAGCGGCGGTACAATAACTATGAAGGATGCCATGAAACGAGAGCCGAAGACCGCATCGCCGCCCGCTTCCACTGAGCCAAAGCCCAATGGAAAGCCCGTGGGCATCCGCTATGCCTCCAAAGAGCAGTTTGCGAAGGCGCAACGCAAAACCCGCACTCTGCACGCCGGCCTGTTTCGCCGCCTGGCCGAATAGCGACCTTGGACAGAGAGCCCATCTTTCTCACTCGGGAGCAGATCGATGCCATTCACGAGGACCAGATTGAATCTTTCGGCGGTTCGCATGGCCTTCGTAATGAACATGGTCTCGAGTCGGCAATTGCTCAGCCGCTGAACGTCTACTACTACTACTACGGGGCCGGCGACCTCTTTGAGATCGCCGCGGCCTACGCCTAGCCACATCGCCGAGAGCCAGGCCTACCTCGATGGCAACAAGCGAACCGGCGTCCAGGCGGCATTGGATTTCCTCGAGATCAATGGTGTCGATACCAGCCGATTGCCGGAGTTGGCAGCCTACGAGGCCATGATCCAAGTCGCTAACCACGAAATGGATCGCCGCGGATTGGCGGACTTCTTCCGCCAGGCCTTGGGTTAGTTCTTCGCGCCCCGCGCAGCCAACCCGACAAACCGTCCCGATCCGCCGTTGGAGAGAGTGAACGTGCCGGTCATCACTCCCTCGTCCACGACTCCGCGGAATTCGCGCCCTTCTACCTGGAACCGTATGTTGCGGCCACCCAAAGTCACTTCGCTGATGTCCACCGTTTTACCGTTCTCGGTGAGGGTGTCGGAATCATCGCTGTCGGGAGCGCTGAGGAACAGCAGCGCTGTTGTGAAGGTTCCATCCGGCATCCTCTCTGTCAGCGACCACTTACCGACGTAAGACTCCGTTTTCGGCCCGCATGGATCGACGATAGGCATCGGCTGCTTCTTGGCGAAAGCCTCGACAATGCGCGCCTGATCGGCCACCGAGGGAACGCAATTGGCGGCGCGAACCGAGTCGGGGATGAAAGCCTTGTCGAATGGGACGCCGGAATCGAGTTGCGTGCCGAATACCTGCGGCTTGCCGATGCTGTGGAGATACCGGTCCAGAGTCGTGGTGACTAACCAGGGGTTGCGCCGCGGTTCGATGGCTTCGGCGGTCATCGCCAGAATGTGGGCCATGAGATAGTCCGCCGGCTCGGCCCCGTGCTGAAAGAGATACCCGGCGTGTTCGTAATCCTCGCCCGTTTTCAGTGCGCCGGAGCGCACCATTTCGGCGGCGCGTTTGCGCCGTTCGGTATCTCGCTTGTACATTGTGTCGAGTTCGGCTGCGCTGAGCGACTGCCAGTTCAGCCGGTCCTTCTGGTCTTCCTCGAACAGGCGGGTGAGCTCGCGATTCGACTGGCCGAGGAGCGGCAGGGCGATGAGCAAGAAGCAAGCAGACCTTCGCATGAGTCGATCTTACACGATAGATCGGCCGCGGCTGCCACGGGAAACCTCGAGGGCTTGTTTGCGGGCGGCCTGGATCACCCCGCGATCCAATACGCCGCGCGGCCCGCGAAGTTCAGCTCCGATTCGAGGGCCAGCAGGAGTATCGGCGTTCGGTGGTCCAGGCGCTCGACGGTGGACCCCTGGTGATCGATCTTGGCTCTCATGCGGTCGGGCGCCTGACCAGAGGTTTTTGGGCCTTGTCCAGATCCCAGACACCGGTGAAGTTCGGCGTGGTTTGGGCCGCGGCCCAGGGAAGGATTCTCCGCCAGCGAGTTTGGGATAGACCTGCGGTTGCTGCGTGCCGGGACGATGAATTCGGTGACGGCGTGGTAAGTTGGCAAAGGATGACGGGACACCGGCGGTACCTGGTTTTACTCGCGGCGCTGGCGGCCGCGCTGGTAAAGCTGGCGGCAACCGCCGCGCCCGAACCTCTCCGCTTCGCGATTCTCGGCGACCGTACGGGCGAGGCCCAGCCCGGCGTCTACGAGCAGGTGTGGCGCGAGACCGCATCCTGGAAGCCGGCGTTCGTCGTCGGCGCCGGCGATACCATCGAGGGCCTGAACGACGCCAGCGCCGAGGCGGAGTGGCTACAGGTCACCAGGATCCTGGCCGGGTACCGGCGGTATCCGCTGTACCTCGCGCCGGGAAACCACGACGTCTGGTCGGAACGGTCGGAACAATTGTTTCGCCAGTACGCCGCTCGCCCGCTGCACTACGGCTTCGACTACGGGCCGGCGCACATCACGGTGCTCGACAACAGCCGGTCGGACGAGCTGCCCGACGCCGAGTTGGCGTTCCTCGAGAAGGATCTGCAGGCTCATTCGGGACAGCCCGTGAAGTTCATCGTGTCGCACCGGCCGTCGTGGCTGCTCAACGCGGCGTTCGGTAATCCGCAATTCCCGCTGCATCAACTGGCCAGGCGGTACGGCGTGCGGTATGTAATTGCCGGCCACGTACACCAACTGCTGCACATCGACCTGGAGGGCGTTCAGTACCTCTCGCTGCCCAGTTCCGGCGGCCATCTGCGCGGGTCGAAGAAGTACGAGGACGGCTGGTTCTTCGCCTACACCCTCGTAGACGTGCGCGGGCAGGACGCCAGCCTGCAAATCCGGGAACTGAAGCCGCCGCACGGGCAGGGCCGCATTACGACGCCGCAGGAGTGGGGAAAGCTGGGACTGGCGGCGCCGCGGTAACGGACCTGCCGAAATCCACCGCCGTGGTATTGCCTCCGCACACCAGGACGCCTACGCGTTCACCCGGCCCGGGCTGATAGCGGCCCGACAGCAACGCCGCCAGCGCCGCTGCGCCGCCCGGCTCGGCCACTACTCGCAGCACGTTCCAGAGCATATCCTGCGCCGCCAGTATGGCCTCATCGGGCACCAGCGCCACGCGTTTCACATAGGCCTGCGCGATCGGAAACATGATCTCGCCGACGCGTTTCGGAGCCAGCGAGTCCGCGGCGATGCCTCCCGCCGGCGCGTCCACCGGACGGCCCGCCTCGAAGGCGCGCGCGAGCGTCGGCGCGGCTTCCGGCTCCACACCGACGATCTGAATGCGGCCCGCATACCAGGCGGCGATTCCGCCGATCAGTCCGCCGCCGCCGACCGCCACCAGCAGCGTGTCGAGCCGCGGCGCCTGTTCCTCGAACTCCAGACCGACGGTTCCCTGTCCCAGCAGCGTCTCCACCTGCTCGTACGCGTGTACCGTGAGGGCGCCGGACTGCGCCGCCCACTCCTGGCTCGCCCGCAGCGCGTCGTCGTACCGGTCGCCGACCACCACGAGGCCGGCACCGTACCCGCGGATCCGTTCCATCTTGGCTGGCGAGGAGACGCGCGGAACGAAAATTCTGGCGGGCTTTCCCAGCTTCATCGCGGCAAACGCAACGGCGGCGCCGTGATTCCCGCCGGACGCCGCCACCACCCCCGCCGGCGGGATCTCGCGTGTCAGCAGATTGGTGAATGCGCCGCGCGCTTTGAAGGAGCCGGTGTGCTGCAACAGTTCCAGCTTGAGCCACAGACTGCCGGTATCGAGGCCGAAATTGCCGCCCTCCACTTCGACCACCGGCGTGCGGCGAATGTGCGCCCGGATGATCGGGTAAGTGCGCGCGATCGCCTCGCGGTCAACCACGGTCGCACCCATTACCGTGCGGCGATGGTGTCCAGTTGCTTGAGATGGTTGAGGTCGTGACCGGCCATGGTTTCCACCACCACCTGAAACGTCATCTCTCCCCGTTCCGGATGGCTGAGCTTCTTCGCAAACTGCTCCGGCGGAACGGTGTCGAGCAAGGCCCGATTCCATCGGCGCAACGCCGAGAACGCTGCGATTGCGGCGTGCCCGTCGAGCTTGGCATATGCCTTGGCCCAAGCGTCCTGGTCGAACGGCTGAATGACGTGATCGGTTTCGGCCAGCGCCTGCCGCAGGCGAAATCCGAACGCCAGCTCGCAGTCGGCCAGGTGGCAGAGGATGAAGCGCGCCGGCCACTTTCCCGGAGCGAGGTTGCGCTCCAGTCCGTCGGGACCGAGGCGTTCACTGAGTGCAGTCAGGCGGCCGGGAGTATCTGCAATGACTTCGTGCGGATTACGATTGCCCAGATAAGATGCGTAGGGATTCACAGGGACCATTGTACCGCCGGAGAAACCGCCCCCTTTGGTGCCGGCCCGGTATGGGAACCCGCGCTACTGAGCCGCAACCAAAGGGAGCGGTACTAACGGACTCTGCCCCGCGGCCCCGCCGGGGCGTTCATGTAGTGTAGCCGCTGGCATCCATCGGCAAGCCACCCTTCGCATCGCGCGGATTGAGACCGTTCGCCTGTTCCCAATCGTCCGGAATGCCATCGCCATCGGTGTCTTTTGGCGCCGCCGCGACAGGGTACTTCGGCCGGCCTCCCACCTCGTCCCGCGAGTTGATGATGCTTCCCGTTCTGGTCCGCGCCTGCTCGATCAGCCGCGCATCCACGGCATCGCGGACCGGCCGCGCGGCGCCGGCCTGCTCCAACACCTAGCCTAGCGGCAGGCTTCCTCGGCGGACGTCGTCTCCACCGGCGGCGCTTCGAAGGGCGCAGTCTCGAGTATCTTGCGCAGGAACGCGATCCGCCCTCGCGGCTAAGACTGGCCGGCGCGGGGAAGTGTTCAAGTATTTTTTTCTAGTACCAAGTTACAGGAATTGGCGCGCGGGCCAGCGGGCAAGACCACTCCCTCCGGTCACGGCTCAGCAAGCGTTTCCGAGCCGGTAGAGCAGGAGAGAGGGCGACGTCACTGCGACGCGACCCGCTCTCCCCTCGTCGAACCGGAGATGCAGATTTCCCACGTCCGGCTCTCCTGAAAGCTCTCGCCTCAGGCATGTATGCTCGGCTTCCTCGCGGGTTTCGCGGTCGGCCTGGCGCGGCGGCGGAAGACCCGGAAGTCAGTCTGAGATCACGCGAATGGAGCCCACGCCGCCGCGAATATCGAGGTGGATCGTCACCTTCGAGCGTTCATAGGCGTCGTTGAAGAACCGGCGGCCCTCGCGGCGCAGTCCCGGGGTCTTGATTTCGCCGATGCCGCCTTCCACTTCACCGTATACTCCGACGTCGCTCGGCAGTCGCACGACCGCTTCCCCGACCCCGCCGCGAATGCGAACGTCGTAGTTGTGTTTTGGATTGCCTCGCAGGTCCATGTTGAGTTGTCCGACTCCCATATCCACTTCGACGCCGCGCAAAGAAAGACCGCCCAGGTTCAAGCCGGCTTGGCCGGCGCCGAAGTGTACCCGGATGTCCATGGGCACCTCGCGAGCCAGCCGAATGTCCCACTCGTACTTCATACTGCCCACGTGGGTATGGCTGTTCCCCGGCTGTTCGATGCTGAGACGGCCGTGCGCGGCTGCGCTATTGTAGCGGACGTACGGTTTCCACGACGCCACGTTGTAGGTGAAATCGGCGCGCATCAGCTTCTCGGTACCGCTGTCGACCCGCAGGTTTCCGGCCGCCATGTTGAGATCCACCGTGACCCGTTCGGAGGCGTCCATATCGATGGAGCGAAAGTCGTGTTGTGCAGGGCCGGCCGTTTCGATCACGCAACCGCACAGGCACAGCGCCGCAGGCAGGAGCGCGTATCTCGCAATCACGCCTTCCAGGGAAAAGCGCATGGGGCCTCCTCTTAAAGGCTATACGCGCCGGGAGACCCGGTTGTTCCCTCTCTCCGGCAGATGTGGGGATGGGTCAAGCCGCTACCGCGCGGCTTCGCGCCCGGACCGCTCGCGCCAACGGGGGCGAGGATCTGGCAGGTCCCAAACGAGTCCCGGCAGAGAGAAGCATGGAGGCCGGAATGCTTCGATCCTACTGCCCTACCTCAGGCGGAAGTTCGGCATCACGAAGCTGTAGGCCGTATAGCGCATCTCGCTCCAGGCCAGCTCGGGCAGCGGATAGCCGGGGTAGAGCGGTGTCGGCACGGGCGTGAACTTCACGCGAATGCGGATGGCCGCGCGCCCCGCGGTCAGATCGCGCGGAATCAGAAATTCATCGTCGCGAAACCGCCGGTTGGAGGTCTGGACCACGTGCTCGGTCGAGCCCAGCTCATTGCGAGGAGACGAAAACACACAGGTATTCGAGCCTGCCAGATACCACACGCCTGCCGGTTTCCATTCCGGTTTCCGTGAGTGGGGATCGCTCACAAAAACTTCGGCGCGCTGATTGGGAAACGCGTAATCCAGCTTGCGGCGGAGCAGGACGCCAAGGTTCTTGGGGTCGATCCGCACGGTGAACTCGGAGGTGGTTTTGGTGGAGCGCCCGCGGTCCGACGTGGCCGGGTAGATGACTTTACCCTGAAACGTATCCGGCCCCCACTCGTAGCGCGACTCGATCTCATACGCCGGCGAAGCATCCGGGGAAGAGTACTGGTGCCGGCGCTCGCTTTGCTCGTCGCCAATGGCGAGCTCATCGGTCTGAATCAGAGAAGCCGCCGGCAGGCCATACCAGTAAGTGACCGTCTCATAGTGCTGGGTCGATTCGTTGGCGCCGCCATGTTCCAGCCGGATGACGGCGTTCCTGCCGAACGGCATGAGATCGGCCAGCAGAAAGCGATAGGCCGACTCGATCTTGTCCTCCGCGCTGACGGCGGCCTGCGCATTCCTGGCGCCGGCCGGATGGCCCGCAAACGGCAGAGTCATGTTCTCGCCGCCCCAGTAATCGCCACCGCCGCCCCACTCTTCGGTGCCGGTGCCGTAGGCTTGAGGCGTCTGGCTGTCGTCGAAGAAGAATCGCGGATCGCCCTCCAGCGTATTCAGCACCGCGTCATGCGAGAAGATCCAGGAAGTTCCGGCGAACTGGCCCGACCAGTCTCCGCCTCCTTCCACCTGCCGGGTATCGAGGAGTACCAGGTCCTTGCCGGGCTCGGGCGAAGGATGGTCCTGGTAGGTGGCGTGGAAGTAGGCGGCGTGATTGGCCGGGTCCCGATACTTCGCGTAACGCACTCCCCACTCCACCTCCGGTATGGGCTCGCGGCCGGCGCCGCTCAACTCGATTCGGGCGGAGCGGAAGAAGGGCATCGGAAAGTAACAGCTCAGGTGGACGCGGTCATGGTCATAGCGTACGACCATGGGAAAGGCTTTCACCAGGTATTCGCGGTTGTCGCGGTTGTACAGGATGCCCGCGCCATAGAAGAGGGCCACCGGAACGTCGATGGATGGCGCGGCCCGGCCGTCCCAGGTAATGCGAATGCGCGCGCCGGAGAATGCCGCCGCGTGCTCGCGCGGCACCGAGAATTCGAGCGCCCGGATCATCGACGGGCCGCGCGCGTCCGACCACACGGGGACCGAGCCCGTTGCCGGTAGCTGGATCCGGCCGGACTGCTGGCGAAGCCCGCTGCTTCCGGCCGGCGCGAGATCGCTGCCGGCCCGGCCGATCAGATTCAAAACATCCTGCGCCGGCGGTGCTTTGCCGTCCCACGCGGTAATCGGGCTGGAGAGCCTGGTTCCCTTTACGAACTGATGATAGATGTAGTAGCCGGTTCCATAGAACGTGCGCGAGTATGCCATGCGGAATGACTTCTCAAATCCGATGGGCACCCACGAAAGGTCCGCGCCTTTGGTCTGCGCCCAGGTGAACGTCAGCGGATTGGGAAAGGCCGGCTCGGGCATAAAGACCGAACCCGGCGCCGGATGTGCCGGGTCCGCGGTGCTGGTTTCGCGCACGATGCGATCGACACCGTCCACCTCGTAGTGCCAGGGGCTGCCGTGCCAGTGATTGTAGCGGGCGAAGTAGAGCACGCCGGGGCCCGCGACGTCGAGCGTCACGTTGTAGTCGTCGGCCAACTGATACAGGAAGTGGGAGGCGTCGGCCCTCTCGTTGCCGCCCTGGCGGTCGTAGGTGCTGCGCATGTAGGCGCGGACCCCGATTCGCTGATACGGCCAGCGCTCCCACATGCGGTAGGCATCCAGGCCCACGGGAATCACGGGCTGACCGGCGCCGGACGCCGCGGACAGGATCAGCAGAACGGCGATGCGCATTTGGCGAGCAGTGTAGCACGGTGGGAGACTTCAATCGCGTCTTCAGACGGGGATGACGCGGATGTGTCTTCAGACGCGGATGCCACACATCTCCGCAAAGCGTATTTCCGTGGCTTTTACACGTCCGGCAACCAGCCCGAGCGTGCGCTGCAGGATCTCGATGCCCAGCGCCGGGTCCGTCCGGCACTTGTATTTGAGGGCCACGCCATCCAGGCACAGGGTCGTGGTGCGCTCCCGCGACCGTACCTGGAACAGTGTGTCCTGACGGTCCAGCAGGGCCGACCATCCGAACGCCTGACCGGGGCCCAGGGCTTCTACGCAGATCACATAGCGAGGGGTTCTCAGCTCGATCGCCACGCTGCCGGCGATCACCAGGTAAAACGCAGAGGAGAGCTGCCCTTCGAGGAGGATGACTTCATCTTCTTCGAAGGTCACTTCGCGGGCCAATGACGAAAGGCTGGCAATCTGAGCCGCTGGGAGGCCGTGAACGAATGCGTGATTATGGAGAATCTGATCCACAGTTGGCGTCATTTGCCCCACCCCCCGGGTGAAACCTCGCAGGCTGCCCTTACAAGTTGTTGAAAAATACAGCTCGACTAGATCAAAGGCAATCCGGGTGCCACTAGCCGGCACTAGCCGGCGGGCCACTGCCGTTGTAAGGCCGTAGCCGTTGTAAGATAGATCCACTGCTATGATCCGCCGAATTCTGCCGCTACTCTTTGCCGCGGTCTTCGCGGCCTCGGCCCAAAAATACAATGGCCCGGCGCCGCCCAAGCCGGACCTGCCCTACCTGAAACACGCCGACTCCCTGGTGCCGACCGAAGCCGTCGAAGCCAAAGAGGAAAAGAAAAAGGATGAAGTCACGTACGTCATAGCCGGTGCGAGTTCCACGGCCAGGACTCCGCTCGCCGCGCCGATCTTCATTTTCCAGGCCGGCAAGCTGGTGGCCGACCGCCTTGGCCTATACAAGCTGGAGTCGAAGAACGGACGCCGCGAAGTGACGGCTACGCCCAAGAAGCCTCTCAAGGCGATTCGCATCGAGGTCAGCCACCTCTCCGGCAATCTCTACAAGATCGAAGTGGACGAGAGCCTGGAAGCCGGCGAGTACGTGCTCAGTCCCGAGGGCGCCAACATGGTCGCATTCTGCTTCCAGGTATTTTGAGGAGAACTCCCGACACCACATGTTCCGCAAAGTCCTCATCGCCAATCGCGGCGAGATTGCCGTCCGCGTGATGCGCACGCTGCGCGAGATGGGCATCGCCTCGGTGGCGGTCTACTCGGATGCCGACCGCACCTCGCTGCATGTTCGCATGGCCGATGAAGCCGAGCATGTCGGGCCGTCTCCGTCCGCGGAGAGCTACCTGCGCATCGACCGCATCCTCGATGCTGCCAGGAAGCACAACGCCGAAGCCATCCATCCCGGCTATGGTTTCCTGAGCGAGAACGCGGATTTCGCCGCCGCCTGCGAAGAGGCGGGCCTGGTCTTCATCGGCCCATCCGCGCATTCCATCCGCATGATGGGCTCGAAGACCGCGGCCCGCCAGACCGCGATCGCCGCCGGCGCCCCTGTGGTGCCGGGCACGGATCACGGTGTCACGTTGGAGGAGGCTCGAGAATTCGCGCGCACGGAAGGCTACCCCATTCTGCTGAAAGCCGTGGCCGGCGGCGGCGGCAAGGGCATGCGCCGCGTGGACGCCGAGTCCGAGTTGGAATCCGCATTTCGGAACGCCGCCAGCGAGGCCGAGCGCGCCTTCCGCAACTCGGAGATCTATGTCGAGAAGCTGATCGAGCGTGCGCGGCATATCGAGATCCAACTCCTGGGCGACCGCCACGGCAACATGGTGCATCTCGGCGAGCGCGAATGTTCCATCCAACGGCGCCACCAGAAAGTGGTCGAAGAATGCCCTTCGCCCCTGGTCGCGCTGTGCCCTGAAATGCGTCATGTGATGGGCGATGCGGCCATCCGCGCCGCGCGCGCCGCGGGCTACTACAATGCCGGAACGGTCGAGTTCCTGGTAGACCAGGACCGGCGCTTTTACTTCCTTGAAATGAACACGCGGCTCCAGGTGGAGCACCCGGTTACGGAGCTTGTGACCGGTCTGGATCTGGTCAAGCTGCAAATCGAAATCGCCGCCGGTGGGCACCTGCCCTTCGCGCAGGAAGAGGTCGCCTGGCGCGGCTGGGCCATCGAATGCCGCATTTATGCGGAGGATCCGTACAACAACTTCCTCCCGTACCCCGGCAAGCTGACACGCCTCGATCGGCCGCTGGGGCCGGGCATCCGGCTGGATGGCTGCGTCTACAATGGTTGGACCGTTCCCATGGAGTACGATCCCCTGCTCGCCAAGCTCGCGGTTTGGGCAGCCACGCGCAACCAAGCCGCCGATCGCATGCTGCGGGCCCTTCGCGAATACGATGTGGGCGGCATCCGCACCAACATCGGCTTTTTCCGCCAGATCCTGGAGGACCGGGAGTTCCGCGAGGGCCGGCTGCATACCGGCTTCATCGATGAGTTCTTCGCGCGCCATCATCCTCCCGAGCCACCGCACGATCTCGCTGCCGTGGCGGCTCTGGCCGCCGCACTGCACACTGTTTCGCGAGCGGGAACCGGGACCGAAAGCCGGCCAGCCGCGTCCTCCAGCGCCTGGCGCGAAGACGGACGCCGGGAGTTGCTGCGATGAAGCTGACGCGCAAGCGTGTGGGGCAGGTTGGCAACCTGCGGCCGATTGCCAATCGGCCAGCCGAGCGAAATACGGCCATG
>JBGPKH010000233.1:0-11971 GCA_041485845.1 Bryobacteraceae bacterium | reverse complement strand
TAACGAGCCGTGAGGTTGTGGTTGGCAGCCAACTTCCCGGCCCTGACTTTCGACTTAAGCTTCATCTCCCCTCCTTTCCGCGGAGCGATCCGCAAAAGTTCCCTCAACTTAGGAAATCGGAAACCGCGGGAAGAAGACGACAGGCGGCCTGAAATTATTTTGGGGCCTGTTCGACGAGCTGCCGGGCAGCCAGCGTATCGGGATGATCGGGGCCTACGGCATTCGCCAGGTGTTGCGCAGCGGACCGGAATGCGGCGCGGGCTTCCTCGCTCTTGTCCCGGGCGTGGAGCGCGCGGCCGAGTGACAAATAGGCCTGTCCAAAGGAGCTGGAAAAGGCGCCGGGCTGCGCGTCCTTCTGCAGGAGGGCAAGGGCTCGCTGGGCGTCGGCGGCCGCAGCCTCAAAGTTGTGGAGCAGGATCTCCACATCGGATCGGCGCACCAGCAGAATGGGCAGCAAATCACCTCCTCCGCGGCCTGCCTGCATCATCGAATCCATCAAAGAAAGCGCCTGGTTCGCCAGTTCGAGCGCGCTCGTCAAGTCGCCACTTAGTCTGGCGTTCAGCGAGCGCTGGGAGGTGATTGAGGCGAATGCTCGATGGCCCGGCGGATACAGGCGGCGGTACAGGGGATCGAGTTCATCGATCGCCTTGCTTGCGCTTTTCGCGTCGCCAAGACCTCGATAGATCGAGGCCTGGACAACCAGCGATTGCGCCACCACGTGCTGGGTGCCCGACTGCCGCGCAGCGGCGCTGGCGCGACGCACGTAGCTGTCAGCCTCTCGAAAGCGGCCCAGGTCCGACAGCACGCGCCCATAGTTGAGCAGGAGCATGGGAGAAATGCTTCCCTCGTTGCTGTCCGAACTGCCGATCTGGATCGCGCGACGGTAGATTTTCTCGGCTTCCAGCGTTCGCCCCGCCAGATTGAGGGTCAGTGCCCAGTTATTGAATAGCGTGCCGGCCCGCTGCGTGTCGTCGCGGCCGAGCGAAGTCATCAGCGCAGCCGCTTGTTCCGACGTCGTGATCGCTTCGCGGAACTGGCCGGCAATTCGATAGGTCTCCGCAAGATCGAGCAATGCCGTCAAATCGGCGACCGCTGAATGGTACGGGGCCTCCTGCAAAGCCTGCTGGGTAGCTCGTAATCTCTCAACCGCCTGCTTGGTAGCGTTTTCCTCGCGCGAGACCTTGCTGCCGAAATGCAGGCAGGAAGCGCGATCCAGGGCGAACATTGGCTCGGCGGGAAGTTGCCGGAGTCCTTCTTGTACCAGGCTCTCGGCGTGGCTTAATTCTGAACCGCGGGAAAGAATGTTGGCCAGGCCACACGCCGCGCGGGCGCGCGTGGACGGCTCTTGCAGCGACCTGGAAAGCTGATAGGCCTGCTCCAGCACCCGGCGGGCGCTGACGTCTTCGTCCAAAGTGGCGTATTGATTGCCGATCGAGACCAACATTTCGACCCGAGTGGCGGGATTAGCCCCAGTTTGGCGGGCGACCAGGCGTTCGGCCCGGACCAGAAGATCGTTCACCGTGAACGGCTTGCCCATGGGTGCCGCGTCGGAGAGTAGAAAGGCGTTGAGGTAGTTGATCTCCTCCGCGCGGGAGAGTTGGCGGACGGCGAAGTCGCGCTGCGCGCGCGCGGTGCGGGCTTGCAGCAAGGTTCCCATCACCCCCGCGAGTGAAGCGGTCACGGCCAGTGCGGCAAGGGCTACGACGGCTCGGTTGCGCCGGATAAACCGCGCCGTCCGATACCCGACGGTGTCCGGGCGGGCGGCGATGGGTTCGTGGCGGAGGTGGCGGCGAAGATCGTCGCCCAGGGCAGTCACGCTGGAATAGCGCTCGCGAGGGTCTTTCTTGAGCGCCTTAACCACAATCGTGTCGAGGTCGCCACGAAGGAGGCGGCGAAGTTTTTCGGCAGTGGTGGAGCGTCTGGCTGCGTTCGCGTGGGCTGTCTCGGGTAAGAGGGCCAGGATGGTTTCGGACATCCTCGGCGGATCGTCCTCGACGATGGCTTTCATCAAGCCCGCGGGGGAATGGGGACCGTCCCCTGTGGGATGCCGGCCGGTGAGCAGCAGGTAGAGCAGGACGCCCAGGGCATAGACATCGGTGGCGGTGGTCACCACACCGCCCGTCACCTGCTCCGGTGCGGCGCAAGCCAGTGTCAGCGCCCCTCCTCCTTCGCGCGTGAGCAGCGTAGGGGCGCCCGGCTGTTCTCCGGCCTCGAGCAGTTTGGCGATCCCGAAGTCGAGCAGCTTCACCTGGCCATCACTTCCAGGGAACTCGCCCACACCACGCGCCGGGTCTGCCTGCTGCAAGCCGGTTCCTGGCATTTCTGGGGGCAGCCCCGGCCTGTGCGCGCTCTTAACCAGTACGTTGGATGGCTTGAGGTCGCGGTGAACAATGAGATTGGCGTGGGCGTGGGCGACAGCCTCGATCACGTCGAGTATGAGGCCGATGCGGGCGCTGACGTCGAGCGAGCGCTGGTCGCAGTAGCGGTCGATATGCTCGCCGTCCACATATTCGAGAACCAGGTAAGGCTGGCCCGCCTTAGAGACGCCCGCATCCAGCAGCTCGGCGATATGCGGATGAGCCAGGCGCCCGAGAATGCGGCCTTCCTGTTTGAATCGCTCCTCGCTCAATCGGCCCCTGACTGCGATACCGAGAAACTTGATGGCGACCTGACGCTCGAACCGCCCGTCGCTGCGGCGGGCAAGCCAGACAGTGCCCATCCCGCCCTCGCCGATGGGGGATACCAGGGTATAGACACCCACCGTCTGCCCGGCAACCGCCGGGCCAGGGGGCAGAGACGGCGCGGATCGCTCGAGAAACCCTTCTTCGGCAAGCACGCTGTGCTCGTCCAGCAGACGTCCTACTAATTCGGCGATGGTTGGATTCTCACGGTGGAGTGATTCGAGCCATTGGGCGCGCTCCGCCTCGGGAAGATCGAGTGCCTGATCGAGGTACGGGCTGGCGGCCTGCCACCAATCCGGATTGCGCGTCCCCATGCCACGTCCTCAGATCGCCGGTTGCCCGCGAACACTGCGGTGCAGGTAGATGCGGGCCTTTGCCCAATGCCGCTGGATGGTGCGCTCCGTGACGCCGCGCATGGCGGCGATTTCACCGAACGAGAAGCCGCAGAAGAACTTGAGGTCCACTAACTGGGCGAGGGAGGCATCCACATGGCCGAGCTCATCGAGAGCGTCGCTCATGACCATCAGCTCACGGTCGTCGACGGTGTTGGCCCCGGTCTCCGGTTCCAGAGAGGTGAGCTCGAATTGGCCGCCGCGTTTCAGGGCTCGCCGGTTTCGCGCGTGGTCGATGATCAGGCCGCGCATGACGCGGGCGGCGTATCCCATGAAACTCGGGCGGTCCAGAGACGAAAGGCCCTCGCGCGCGGCCATGTCCAGGTAGGCTTCGTGGAGTAGCGTCGTCACGCCGAGGGTGAGTTGGGCGCCGTTGCGGGCAAGCTCGCGCCGGGCCATGCGGTGGAGTTCGGAGTAGAGCGCCGCAAAGAGAGCCTCCCTGGCGGAGCCGTCCCCGACGTCTGCCGCGCTGATGAGCGAGGAAAGCTTGGGTTCCAGCGGGCCACCTCCGTTCCCTAGATCGTCTCTCAGTCTGGCGGTTGAGTCAAGCGTGCCGGGGGTGCGCCGTGATACGCCCGTGATACGTTGTTGGCTCCCCTCTCTCAACGCTATTCGAACTTTCCTGTTGGCGCCGCCACCTCAAGCACGGATCTGGTTATGCGAAATCGCCCAGTTCGCTTCTGAGCTTGGCGCCGCGGTTTGAAGATCAAAGCAACTCGATGAACTCTTCGACCGATAGGTTCGCATCCCGAACAATGGCGCGCAGCAGTGGTTCCTTGATGGTCCGGCCGGGATGCACGGGCACCACGGTTCGAGCCTTACTCTCAGGGTGAATCAACATCAGGTGGCTTCCTCTTTGCCGGTCTTCGACGAATCCGGCGCGCTTGAGCGCCCGGACCACCTTCCGCGCAGTCAGAGACGGAAGCTTGGCCATGAATCAAGCGGAAACAGTGAGGGGGACGGTCACCCTTCCCTGGAACGATCGCCCCTCCTCAGGAATCGTTTCCCCGTGGGTCGCCAAGCTGTCCAGGTACAACGCGATGGCTTCCTTGACGTTGCGCTCCGTTTCTTCTAGGGTTTCGCCCTGGGTGTGACAACCAGGCAGAGCCGGAACGAACGCCACGTAGCCGCCTTCAGATGCTTGTTCGTAAAAGACCGAATAGGAGAAAGTCTTGGGAGCCCTACTTTTCATCATCTTCATTGTAGGAGGTCGCAGTCGAATCGGCAAAGGGATCTTCCCATCGGCACGGAATCGCTTTCGAGCAAACGAGCCGAGTTCGAATCCACTATGGGGTCCTCGTGCTGAGAAGCGCAACTTGCTGAACAGCAAGGGCCCCTTCTCGAAAAGCTTGGCTCCCCGGAACGGATTCGAACCATAGAGCAGCCCCAGTCAGGAACTGGCCGGCGACCTGTCGCGTGCGCGACCCCCCCGGTTAATTAAAGTTATAGTGGGCATCATGGGCCGCATCCGCATCCTCCCCGACCAGGTCGCCAACAAGATTGCGGCCGGCGAGGTGGTGGAGCGGCCGGCCTCCGTCGTCAAGGAGCTCCTCGAAAATTCGCTCGATGCCGGGGCCACCGACTTGCGCGTGGAAGTGGAATCCGGCGGCCGGCGCCTCATCCGCATTGTGGATGACGGCTGTGGCATGCTGCGCGACGACGCCCTGCTGGCCTTCGAGCGCCATGCCACCAGCAAGCTGCGCGACGTGAAGGACCTGCTCTCCATCGCGACCCTGGGATTTCGCGGTGAAGCTCTGCCCTCCATCGCCTCGGTCTCGCGCCTGCTGCTCGAAACGCGTTCGGCCGAGGAGACCACCGGCACCCGCATCGAGATCGCCGGCGGCAAGATGCTGCGCTGTGAAGAGGCGGCGCTGGGCGGCGGCACCGTCATCACCGTGCGCGACCTCTTCTACAATGTCCCCGCGCGCCGCAAGTTCCTGCGCACCGAACCCACCGAGCTGGCGCACATCGCCTCGCTGGTGACGCACTACAGCCTGGCGCATCCCGGCAAAACGTTCCAGCTCACCGCCGGCCCCAACGAGCTGTTGCACGTGACGCCGGTGGGCACGATGAAGGAGCGCGTCTACCAGGTTTTCGGCGGCCGGGTGCTCGACGAGCTGGTGGAGATCGGGACGCGAGAGAAAAAGCTCTTCCTGCCGGAGCCCGGCGAGAACGGGGAGGAGCCCACGCGCACCTTCCGCCTCACCGGCTTCTTCTCTCGCCCGCAGATCCAGAAGGCCAACCGCAACTCGATCTACATTTTCGTAAACGGCCGGCTGATCCGCGACCGTCTCCTGCTGCACGCGCTTTCTTCGGCCTATCACAACCTGATGCCCGCATCCTCGTACCCGTTCGCGCTGTTGTTCCTCGAATGCGAGCCCGACGAGGTGGACGTGAACGTGCATCCGTCGAAGACCGAAGTGCGGTTCCGCCACGGTTCGTTCCTCCACGACTTCACCCGCGACACCATCCGCGATCGCCTGATGGAGAGCCGCCCCGCGCCTTCGTTTTCGCCGGCCCCGCGGGCGCCCTCAGCCGCGCAGCCCGCCGCGCGCCTGCCCTATTCCGAATTCAGCCAGATGATCGAGAACGAGGCGCCCGCAGCCCCGAGCCTGGTGGAGGCCGTTGCGGCGGCGCCCCCTTTGGCCGAGCCCGCGCTGCCGGAATTCGCCTTGCCGGCATTCGCCTTACGCCCCGCGGCCGGGCCGGCGCCGCGCCTGGACTTCAGCGCACCGCCGCTCGAGGTCACCCCTGGCCCGGCGCCTTCCGGCAAGCTGCGGCGCAATCTGGATGCGCACGGCGAGTTCCCTCCGGAAGCCATCCCGACCCTCGATATGTCGCTCTCGGCGCTCTCCGACCTCCGCCCGCTGGGGCAGATTCACGAGAGCTTCATCATCGCCGCCGGCCGCGACGGGCTGTGGATCATCGACCAGCACGTGGCGCACGAACGCATCCTCTTCGAACAGGTCATGAAACAGCGCGCCGCCGGCCGCGTCGAGATGCAGCGGTTGCTCATGCCGCTGATCCTGCAGCTTACCCCCGAGCAGCAGATCGACTACGCGCGCATCGCCGACGAGCTGCACGCGTCCGGTTTTGAAACCGAGCCGTTCGGCAACCGCACCATCGCGGTGAAAGCGGCCCCCGCCGCCGTGGGGGCGGCCGATCTCGAAAGGATTCTGTTCGAGATCCTGGAAATCGCCGAGGAGGAGTTCCGCGGCGCCTCGCTCGACGACCTGCGCCGCAGCATCTGCGCCTCCATCGCCTGCCGCGCCGCCATCAAGATCAACATGCGCCTGGACGCCAGCAAAATGGAATGGCTGCTGCGGGCCCTCGCCGCTACCGATTGCCCCATGAGCTGTCCCCACGGACGCCCCATCGCGCTGCATTACTCCACACGCGAAATTCTGAAGGCGTTTCACCGGATATGAGAACCGGCTCATGACACAATGCGCTCCAATCGGATGATCCAAGGTGGCGCCTGCCAAGGTGCCGCAGACCTGGAACCCACCACGGGCAAGGAGTTCCCGGATCACCGGTGCGCAGTACTCCTCCACGCTCCACGGTCCGCCGCCCTCCCGCCACGGGCAAGGAGTTCCCGGATCACCGGTGCGGCGCCGTGCTCCAAGTGCAGTTTCACCTGATCGAGGCTTGCGGCGCGGCCATCGCCAGGAGAGCCGTTCCTCCGGCGCTGCTGTTCGGGTCCAGGCCGCGGATAGCCCTACCAGGCGTGGTCCGAATCGTAGGCTTCGTTCCTCCGGTGCTGCTGTTCGGGTCCAGGCCGCGGTAGTGGGGCGCCTTCGAATCCGCGGTGGTGAGCTGGGAATCCTGGGAATCTTTTACGACGCCAGTATCGCTTCCACCCGCGCCAACTCCTCCGCTGCAAATTCCAGGTTCCGCAACGCCGCGACGTTTTGCTCCACCTGCTCCACGCGGCTGGCGCCGATCAGCGCGCTGGTCATCGCCCCGTGCCTCAGCACCCAGGCCACGGCCATCTGTGCCAGGCTCTGGCCGCGTTCTCGCGCCACCACCTGAAGCGCTCGCGCCTGGCCGACCCGCCTCTCGTCCACCTGGTGCCGCTTCAAATAACTTTGCGGCCTGGCGGCGCGCGAGTCGCTCGGAATGCCGTCGAGATAGCGGTCCGTCAGCAACCCCTGCGCGAGCGGTGAGAAGGCGATGCCGCCGATACCCTCGGCCGCCAGCACTTCGAGCAGCCCGGCGTCCGCTGTCCGGCGGAACATCGAGTAGGGAAACTGATGGATCAGGCAGGGCGTGCCCATCGCGCGAAGAGTGGCCAGCGCCTTCGTGGTCTGCTCGGGGTTGTAGTTGGAGATGCCGGCGTAGAGCGCCTTGCCCGATCGCACGGCGCGATCCAGGGCCGACATGGTCTCTTCCACCGGCGTCTCCGGGTCCGGGCGGTGGGAATAGAAGATGTCCACGTACTCCAGTCCCATGCGCTTGAGGCTCTGGTCCAGGCTGGCCAGGAGATACTTGCGCGATCCCCAGTTGCCGTAGGGGCCCGGCCACATGTCGTAACCGGCCTTGGTCGAGACGATCAGCTCGTCCCGATAGGGCGCCAGATCCAGGCGGAGCGCGTGGCCGAAGCTCTCCTCGGCCGAGCCGTACGGCGGCCCGTAGTTGTTGGCCAGGTCGAAGTGGGTGATCCCCAGATCGAAGGCCCGCCGCAGCATGGCGCGCCCGTTCTCGAAGGTGTCCACTTCGCCGAAGTTGTGCCAGAGTCCCAAGGAAACCGCGGGCAGCAGCACGCCGCTCGACCCGCAACGCCGGTACGTCATGCCGTCGTAGCGGCCGGTATTCGCTGTGTACAAGATGAGTGCTCCCGCTATTGAGTTTCGCAAAAACTGTGGACAGGCCGGGAGGCCTATCCCACTACCGGTTAAGATCGAAGGAATGATCCAAATTGGAACCGATCTGTCCCCGGCCGCGCTGGAACCCAAACTGCGGCGCTTGTTCGAGATCTCCGCCGGCAAGATCCGGGCCATCGAGAAATCCTGGGACCCGACGCAAGGCGCGCCGGTTTTCACCGCCGCTGGACGCTACACCAGCCGCGGATGGACGGAGTGGACGCAGGGTTTTCAGTTTGGTTCGGCGATCCTCCAGTTCGACGCCACGGGCGAGCGCGAATTCCTCGAAATCGGCCGCGAGCGCACCGTCTCGGTGATGGCGCCCCACGTGACGCACACGGGCGTTCACGACCACGGGTTCAACAACGTCAGCACCTACGGCAATCTGCTGCGGCTAATGCTGGAGGGGCGCATTCCCGAGAACGTCTGGGAGCGCCGATCGTACGAGCTGGCGCTGAAATGTTCCGGCGCGGTGCAGGCCACGCGCTGGTCGGACACGGTCTTGGGCGGCGGCTACATCTACTCGTTCAACGGGCCGCATTCGTTGTTCGTCGACACCATCCGCACGCTACGCGCGCTGCTGATCGGCGACCGGTTGGGCCACGCGCTCATGGCGGAAAACGATCGCAAGATCTCGCTGAAGGATCGGGCCTTTAAGCACGCCGAGGCCACCGCGCGCTACTCGGTTTATTACGGCGAAGGACGCGATGCTTACGACGTCCGCGGCCGCGTGGCGCACGAGAGCGTCTTCAACTCCAACGACGGCAACTATCGCTGCCCCAGTTCCCAGCAGGGGTACTCGCCATTCAGCACCTGGACGCGCGGGCTCGCGTGGGCCATGTGCGGATTCGCCGAGCTGCTGGAGTTCTTCGACAACGTGAGCGCGCCGGGCACCCTGGACCCGCTCGAAAAGGCCGCCCGCGCCACCTGCGATTTCTATATTGAAAATACCCCGCCGGATGGCATTCCGTACTGGGACACGGGCGCGCCGGGGTTGGCCCAACTGGGCGATTGGCGCAGCCGCAACGCCGATCCTCTGGACACGCCCGAGCCGGTGGACAGTTCGGCCGCGGCGATCGCGGCGCAGGGGCTGCTGCGCCTCGGCAGACGGATCGGCGACGGCCGCTACTGGCAGGCGGGGCTCAAAGTGTGCGATACGCTCTTCAGCGAGCCGTATTTGAGCGCCGGCGGCAGCCACCAGGGTCTGATCCTGCACTCGGTGTATCACCGGCCGAACGGTTGGTGCGCGGGGGCCGGAGAGTCGTCGATGTGGGGCGACTACCATGCGCGCGAGGTCGCCTTGTACCTGCTGCGGTTAGTGGAGAACCGGCCCTATCTGCGGTTTTGGACCACTTGAAACGGCCCGTTTGCGCGCCTCCACCCAAGGCGGAAAAACCTCGGGGTTCTCCAGCCAGACCAGCATCCACTGCGCCATCTCTTCCTTTTGTGCCTGCTTTTCCGGCGAGAGCCGGGGGTTGCGCGCCAGAAACCGGGCGCGGTCCTTGGCGCCGATCACTTGCCGGCGGCAGTAACCGGCGCGGTCGCGATTCCCGCGGGCGCGGGCGTCCGAGTAGACCTGCTGCATCTCGCGCAGCGACTGCTCCAACTCCTCGAAGGTGTGCTGGCGAATGCCGGCGAAGGGCTGCTCGAACGGCAGTCCCGTGGCCCGCAGCAAGTCGCGCACATAGCTCTCGGAGACCGGCGCCAGGCGCATCAACAACTCGCCCCACACCGCTTCCGTGATGGCCGCCGGCTGCCTGGCGTCCAGATATTCGCGCACCTGCTGCTTGACGGAACTACTTCTGGCCGGCATGTGGGTGCTTCCCGGTGGTGGCCTCGTGGGCCACGATGTGGTTGGAGAACTGGTGGCCGGCCGACACGGTGGGGCGCTCCCCGGACCGGCGTCCGGCACTACTTCTGGCCGGCATGCCGGTACTTCCCGGTAGCGGCTTCGTGCGCCGCGATGTTGTTGGAAAACTGGTGCCCGCCCGACCCGTCCGGCCGCAGCACGAAATAGAGCGCGTCCGACTGGGAGGGGTCCAGCACCGCGCGGATCGAGGCCAGCCCGGGATTGGCAATGGGACCGGGCGGCAGGCCCGTGTGGCGGTAGGTGTTGTAGGGGTCCTCGCTGTCGAGGTCCGACCGGTGGATGGTCCCGCGATAGCGTCCGTGAAGAAGCGCGGCGTAGATCGTGGTCGGGTCGCAATCGAGCTTCATGCCGATGCGCAGGCGGTTTTGGAAAACGGCCGCGATGCGCGGGCGCTCGTCCGGCAACTTGCCTTCCTTCTCCACCAGAGAAGCCAGGGTTACGGTGTCGTGCACGTTGGCGGTGATCCCGAGACCGCGCCAGGCGTCGCGGAAACTGGCGGTCATGATGCGGCAGAGGCGGTCGGGCGTAGTGTGGCGGCTCAGCTTGTAGGTGCTGGGGAAAAGATAGCCCTCGAGCGTGGGGGCCTGCGGATCGAGATCGCGAATCAAAGTGGGATCGTGCGCGGCGGCCAGGAACCGGGCAGCGGGGAACAGCCCGATCTGCTCCGCGGCGGCGGCGATCTCGAACATGTTCCGGCCTTCGGGCACCACCAGCTCGTAGTAGAAAATATCGCCGCGCGCGATTCGGCCGTACACCTCGAGCGGCGTGGCTGGACGGTCGAAGCGGTATTCGCCCGCCTGTAGCACCCGGCGGCGAGACACCAGCCGGGCCACCAGGAAATCCCAGCGGTTGCGAACCACGCCGGCGCCGGCCAGCAGGGTCGCGATGCCGTCCGTGGAAGTGCCGTGCGGTATGTCGACGAAGGCCTCGCCGTGAAATCCCTGGTACGGCTGCGTACGCCGGAAAACCAGGAAGGCGAGAATCAGAACCAGCAACCCGGCAATGCGGAGGATCTTCATGGCGCACCTGTCGGGCCGGCCGGCGTGGGACAGTCTGGAATCCCGGATCGCAGGCGGAACCGCCCGCGCCACCAGGATCGGTCACATAATCTCAGATGGTAACCATCCATCGTCATAACGAATCGAGATAGCTTTGCAGCAGGATGACTGCGGAAAGCCGGTCCACCGCGGCGGCGCGCTTTGCGATACTGATGCCGCTGGAGCGCAGCACGCGGCCGGCCTCCACGCTGGTAAGCCGTTCGTCCCAGAACTTCACCGGCAGGCCGGTGCGCGCTTCGAGCGCCCCCGCGAATTCGCGCACCCATCGCGATTGGCGGCCCTCGGCTCCTCCCATGTTGATGGGGTTGCCCATCAGGAACATGCCGACCTCGCGCTCTCGAACCAACTCTTCGAGCGCCGACAGATCGGTGCGCTTATTGGCGCGGACGAGGTTAGGCAGCCCCTGGGCGGTGATGCCGAGGGGATCGCTGATGGCCAGGCCGATGCGTTTCTTTCCAAGATCCAGGGCCAGGATGCGGAGACTCGTGGGCGTCAAGTCCATTTCATTATAGACGGCGCCCCCGCTTCAGCGCCTCGCCGGAAAGATGTTACAGTCGAGACAAGGGTTGCCTTTGCGCCGTGGCGCTAATCACTAAGCCTCTGACCAGCACAACGAAGGCCGTTCGGGAAGCGCGCCATCTTGCCCTGCCCGTCGTGGCCCTGGGCGTCATCATCGCGGTCCTGTATTTCGGACGGGTGTTCTTCGTTACCTCCATCGTGGCCGTAACCATCGCGTTTATCCTGGAGCCCTTCGTCGCGCTGCTGATGCGGGTGCGGTTTCCGCGAAGCCTGGCAAGCTTCGTGGTATGTAGCATCGCGCTGCTGTTTCTCTACGTGATCGGGATGGGCGCCTACTCGCAGATGTCGGCGATCTACGAGGATCGCTCCAAGTACGGGCAACGCATCGGCGACATTCTGGACAGTGTGCGCCAGAAGATCCAGGGTATGGAAACCGGCGCGTATCAACTGTTGGTTCCGGCGCGGCAACGCCAGGAGGAACAGGATCGCTTGCGTGCGCAGCAGCAGGCGGAGCAGGCCAGGAAGAAGAGCAGGAAGCAGGAGCCGGTGGCGCCGGCGGAGCCCGCTCCAGGCGCGATTCCGGAAGTGC
>JBGPKH010000232.1:0-11973 GCA_041485845.1 Bryobacteraceae bacterium | reverse complement strand
GAGCGCGCAGACGGTGGTGGGCGAGATTTTGCAGGAGGCCAACAAGATCGCCAAGGCAGTGGAGGGCAAGGACGTCATGCTGCGCGTGGCGCCGGACGTGGCGAAGCTGCTGAAGTCGAACCAGAATTCGTACCTGCAGGAGCTGGAGGAGATTCTGGGGCGGACGGTGATCGTAAAGAGCGATGCGCAGTTGCACCTGGAAAAGTTCGATCTGGCGTGAGCTTCACTCTTCGATCTTCATCACGAAGACGTCGCCGTAGTTGAGGCGCGTGGCGGCGAAGATGCGCGACGAGTTGGTGGGATCGACGGCGATCTCGGTGATGGCCGGGACTCCGAGTCCGGTGGGCTGCCAGGTGGCCCCGGCGTCGGTGCTGCGCAACAGACCGCCGCTGGCCGGTCCGATATACAGCGTGGATGGCGCTTGCGGGTCCACGGCAACCGCAACCACCCCGGCCGCCGTAAAAGACGTCGCCGCGTTGCTGTAGATACTGCTCAGCGACAAGCCACCGTCGCGGCTGCGAAGCAGACCGTCGAAAGCGGCGATGTATAGGGTTCCCGTCACCGCGTCGGTGGCCATGGCCCGGACGCCCAGGACGCTGTTTACCCGGACCCAGTTGACACTATCGGACGACCTCCATAGCTCACCAGTGACGACGGTCGCGGCGTAGACCACCGACTGCGAATCGATCGTCAGAATCGAGTTTCGGTCGAACGGGGTGAAGCGCGCCCACGATTCGCCGCCGTTGCGGGATTGGAAAATACCGTTGAAAGTAGCGGCGTACACGATGGACCGGTTCCGCGGGTCGATGGCCAGCGAGGTGACCGCGGGGGCCACCGCCACGCAGCGCCAGTTCGCGCCGAAAGCCTCGCTCTTGCAAACGGAGTCCCCTCCCCCGGCATATACCGTGGCATTGTCAACCGGATCGATCGCCACGGAGCCCACCGCGCGCATCAATCCGCTGGATTGCCAGGTGCGCCCACCATCGATGCTGCGCAGCAGCGTGCCTCCGGAGATGGCGAAGAGGAGCGAAGAGCCTTTGGACCCTACGGCCAGCCGAAACACATCCGTATCCCCGGTCGACTCGCCGCCCGACCAGTTACGGCCCTGGTCTTCGCTGCGGAAGATTCCGCTGGCGCGATACTGCTGCAAGGGATCGTCAGCGAACTGGCGGCGAAGCCCGAAGACCATCCCCTCCGCGTACACGCCGCCGTTTGGCCCCACTGCGAGGCGCGTGATCGGCAGGCCGGTATCCACGGAGGAAACCGGCGTTCCGGACGGATCGAACCGGGTCAGCAAACCGGACGGTTCAGCCATGTAGGAGAAGCCCGCCCGATCCACCGCGTAGGCGTACTGCGAGGGATGGATGGAAGCGCCGGCATAGCTCACGAATTCCAGCGCGGAACCCGCGGCGTTCAATTTCGCGACACAGGCTTCGGCTCGCAGGTTGGCGCTCACGTACAAGGTGGACCCCGCGGCGGGATCGATGGCCAGAACGCCCGGCGTGGGAGTGGGGCTCGCGAGGACACTCCAGGTGTCGCCTCCGTCGGTGGTCTTCAGGATGCCGGCTTCGGTGGCGGCATACAACGTGGCGGTTCTCTTGGGATCGATGACCAACCCGCTGACGGACTTCGCCGGCGCCTTCGTGTCGTGCCAGGTTGCGCCGCCATCGGTACTCTTGTGGATGCGGTTTGAACCGCTGGTCTCCACTCGTGTGGGAAAGCTGACGGCATAGATCGTCGCGGAACTAGCCGGATCTGGCCGGATGAACCACGGATTCGCCGGGGCTCCCTCGAGGCGTTCCCAGTGCGCGCCTCGATCGGTGCTCTTGAACAACTGCTCGTGGGAATTCACGTAGACGATCCCCGACGGATCGACCGAGAGACTCCGGATACCGGTACCCATGCCGGTGAGCGTCGTGGGCTTCCAGCTCAGGCCGCCGTCGGTGCTCTGGAACACGCCGTCCAGTTCCGCGCCGCCGGCAGACCCCGCATACAGAACCGACGGGTTCTTGGGATCCACCACGAGAAGGTAGGCGGCGAACCCTCCGAATTCGAAGGATTGCCACGTGACTCCGCTGTCCGTGCTCTTGAGGACCCCATAATAGCTGCCGGCGTAGATCGTCGACGGGGTGACCGGGTCGATGGCCAGCGAAAGAAGATACGTGTTCAGAGTAAATGCGTTCTCCGCGAAAGCGTTTCGCAGGGACGACCATTTGGCGCCGCCGTCCACAGTTTTGAACAGGACACCATCGGCCAAGGCATAAACGGTCGAAGTATGCAGCGGATCGACGGCCAGAGCTTGGGGGAAGCCGTGCAGCCCTTCGGCGCTCGCGGTCCAGTGGCCGGCGCCATCGGTGCTCTGGAACAATGCCGAAAACGGCCGCTCCACCGTAACGATGCTGTTGGATCCGGCTATGTACGCGTTGCCGGAGCCATCCACCGCGATCGCCGAGCCTGCGTCCGAGAACGCGCCGCCGAGATACGTGGAGTAAATCAGGGTGGAGCCGTCTGTGCTGAGCTTGGCGGCGAAGGCATCCTGCGATCCTCCACTGGCGGGCTGGAGGGCGTTGCGCGTGGGAAAGTCCGGCGACGAAGTGATCCCCGTCAGGTATGCGCTGCCACTCGCATCCAACGCGATGGCGCTGACCGTATCCTGCCCGGCGCCGCCGAAATACGTCGAGTACAGCAGCTCACCGCGGGGGCTGAGCTTGGCGACGATGCTGTCGCCATCCCCCGCATACCTCGACTGAAATGCATGCACGGTGGGGAAGTCGGAAGACATGGTGAACCCGGCCACACACGCGTTCCCGGAGGCATCCACGGCAATCGCCGTAGCGTACTCCTGGCTGCTTCCACCGAGAAACGTGGAAAACACCAGTGCGGAACCATCGGCGCTGAGCCGCGTCACGAACAGATCGGTGACGTTGAACGCGTCGGGGCGGGAGTTGGCCAGGGCGCTCTGGTGTGCGTTGAGCGTGGGAAAGTCGGGCGAGTTCGTGGAACCCGCGATCCAGGCGCTACCTGTGGCATCCACCGCGATGGCCTCGGGGGTCTCGGAGTTGCTTCCGCCCAGGTAGGTGGCGTAGACCAGTTCCGTCCCCGCGGGATTGAGCTTCGCGATAAACCCATCGGTGTTGCTTCGCAGCGTGGAGCTCAGGGCGGTGGAAGTGGCGAAGTTGCCCGATGTGGTGAAGCCGCCGACGTACGCCGCCCCCGCGGAATCCACGGCGATCACGGGGTTGAACTCAATCCCGCCGCCGCCCACCAGCTTGCTGAAGCGGATCACGGGATCGATCACCAATGCACGTGCGTGGTCCCACCCGGCGATCGCAAAGCCGGTGCTGCGGCCGTGGCTCACCAGGCGGCCCGGAACGATTCGCCGGCGGCCGGCCGTCTCCTGGTAAATCACCGGTTCGTCCAGGGCCCGCCGTAGTCCGCCTTCGAAGGTGAGCCGGATGCGGCCCGGGTCCGCGCCGGGCGCGACCACGAAATCGAATTCGAGCGTGCGTCCGCTGCCGTAGTAGACGACGTCGATCCCCGGATACACGTTGTGGTAGCGCAGGCGCGCGTAGTGCGGCACGTGACGGCGCCAGGATCGAGGATCGTTGCCCAGCAGGTAGTGGCTTTCACCGGGCAGCCGCTGTTCGGGGATGGCCTGCGCGGCGGGATTGGCTCCGGCCAAGCTCATACGGCGCTCGCCCAGAGATGCCTGGTTGGCGGTGATGCGCAGGGTGTGTCCGGCGGCGTGCGCGACGAACTCGCTGGCATTGGCTCCCGGCTCGATGGCCAGCGGGAGGTTGGCGAAGCGCTCCTGGGGCAGTCTTGCGGCGCTGAGCGTGAGAGCGAAGATGGAGCAGGCGAGCAGGCGCATCGAAGTATGCCTCCCGGGGCTGTTCGGCAGGACTACGGAATCTTCAAATCGTGCGACACGTCTTGTCCGAGTGGATTGCCATCCACAGTCAGCACCAACCAATAACCGGGATTTGAGCCGCGGAGCGATTTCGGCAGCCTGACGTTCAACTGATCGAGTCCGGAGTACTCTCCCTGCGGGCCGGCGTATACGACGGGCAGGCTGGCGCCGCCGAGGTCCACGCGCACGCCGGCCAGCGAACTGCGAAAGCGGAAACCGCTTCCGAAGAGCACCAGGTAGAGCTCGTCGGAGTCCGAACCCCAGTCGATGGGCTGATCCGCGGGTACGACCGTGGCAACGCCGTTGCGCACGCGAAGCACCTGTCTCACCAGGTCGAAGCCATCGCGGGTGAACAGAGTGGGAATGACGCTTTGGATGTCGATGATCGCCGTGCCTGCCACTCCGTCGTCATAAGGGTAATCGGTGGGGACGATGCGGATCGTCGCTCTCCCTTTCGCCGTTCCAGCGGGGATGATGTAGTTCACCTGGAATGGAGAGACAAGGAGGAGAGGCGCCAGCCGTTCCACGCCGGCGGAATCGGTCACCTTCACTTTGGTGCCGGCCAGTACGGTCGGCGGATTCCGCGGGTCTCCGATGGCGTCGGTATACGCCAGAACGCTAATCCCGGGACAGGCTCTGGCCGTCATGATCGATTCCGGCGCCCCTGTCGGCTCCTGTTCGACCAGCGGAAACCCGCCCAGCCTGGCGGCTGCAGCGTTGTAGAAAGTATTGCCGGCGGGTAGCAGCACGGTGTTGCTGGCGCTTCCCGCGATGTTGAGAACCACCGGATGAAAGCCGTGCCCCAATCCATCGGGCATCCGGAAGTCGATCTGATACAGACCCACCATTCCCGGCGCGAGCACCGACCGGAGGACTTCGGCGGGGCGCCCCCCGACCGAAATAGTGGGTTTCGCCGCGGTCGCAGCGGGTGGCGCGGACGGCGCCATTGCGCCGCTAGGCACAGACGGACTGGTTGGCCCGAGGCCCGTCGCGAAAACGGTCACCACCTCGTTGGCAAAAAGGTCATAGGGAAAAACCGTCGGGCGAACCGAATGGGCGCAGTCCACCACGAAGGGCCAGGGGCGGTAGAAAACCCCGATGAGGGAGTATTCGCGCTCGACATACAGGCCGGGTGCGTATGCATCCAACGTGATGGTAACCGGCGTCAACCGCGTGCCACCGGCCGTCGCCACGAGGGTCGTAGGACCGGGCGCCAGCTCGACGGGGATTTGGATCACTGCCGTGACGCCTTCCTGAAAGATCACGGTGGCCGCCCGGCCTCCCACCTCCACGGTTGCCGGCTCCCTTCCGGAGCGCCCGCCGAAGGGTCCGTTGATCGATGCCAGCGCGCCTGGGGAGAGGCGGTTGTCATGGGACGCGAGATTCCGCACGGGGCCGAGGGTTTGGGCGCAGAGCGCCGGCGGCATCAGCAGTGCGAGAAGCCGCAACCAAGAGCCTGCGGCCTGCCAGTGTTTGCGCATGAGTCAATCTAGCTTTTGCAAGTGCCCAGGGGCAACGGAAATCCACGGCCAGAAGGTCCGTGGCCGGGTTTGGCCGGACTGGCTGCCCGGGACTTCCCCGGCGGATTTAGAATAAGGAATCGAAATGGCGTCACCTGACCTGCAGAACGCGCGCGCACCGGACAGGCTGGATTCCTGGAAGGAGATCGCCGTCTATCTCCGGCGTGGGGAGCGCACCGTGCGCCGCTGGGAGGAGACCGAGGGCCTCCCGGTCCACCGGCATTCGCACCAGAAGCAGGCCACGGTCTATGCCTTCCGATCGGAATTGGACGTTTGGCTCGAAAGGCGGGGAGACCACGGCAATCGCTCCGATGAACCGGCCGCGGCATTGCCTGTGGTGGGAAGGCAGCGGCGGACCGGGCTATGGATCGCCTGCCTGGCGGCGGGCGTGGCGGCTATCGCCACATCAGTCTGGTTCTTCAGAGCGAGTTCCTTGCGGCCGGAGCGCTCCGTCACCGTCACGCCGCTCACCAGTTTTCCAGGGAGCGAAAGGTACCCGAGCTTGTCTCCCGACGGTACGCAGGTGGCGTTTAGCTGGGCGCGTCAGGAAGGCGGAGACTACGATATCTACACCCTGCCGATCGGCTCCCATAACCCTCGCCGCTTGACCGAGGCCACTGCGGACGACATTGGCCCGGCGTGGTCGCCGGACGGCCGGTGGATCGCATTCCTGCGAACGGCGCAAGGAGCGGCTGATGTCGTGATCGTCCCCGCGGCGGGGGGCCCGGAGCGCACGGTCGCCCGGGTCAATCCGCCGAACGTCAGCGGACCGCAGTACGGAGGGTGGCTGACCTGGTCTCCGGATGGCCAGTGGCTGGCGGTGCCCGACATGCTCGCGCCGCCCGAGCCTCGCGGTCTGTTTCTTCTCTCCCCGCGGTCCGGGGGAAAACGCCGGCTCACGTCGATTGGCCTGGGGGACTTCGCTCCCGCTTTCTCCCCGGACGGCCGTAGTCTGGCCTTCGTTCGCAGTAATGCGTTTACGGCGAGCGACGTGTTCGTTCTCCCGCTGTCGGAAGAGTATCAAGCGGCCGGTCCACCCAGGCAGATCACTTTTGACGGAAAATTCACAACGAGCCCCGCTTGGAGCGGGGACGGCAGGTCGATTCTGTTTTCGTCCGGTGAAATGTGGTGCGCTCGCAAGGTCTACCAGGTCCGGACTTTCATCCCTGGCGGAGGCATCCCTGGCGGAGACCGGGAGCGCGCGGAACCGTTGCCCATCGATCTCGATGAGGCCTCCGTCTTTGCGCTCAACTCTGGCCGGTCCGGCAACGGGGGGCGTCTGGTTTATGGAAAACCCCAGTTTGATCCCAACATCTGGCTGATGGAACTCACTGCGGACGGGAAGCCCGGAATCGCCCGGACGTTGATCTCCTCGACGCGCGCCGATCACAGTCCGCAGTTCTCTCCCGATGGGCAATGGATCGCGTTTGCTTCCAGCCGGACCGGCCACCAGGAAATCTGGCTGGCGAGCCGCGACGGCGCCGAGCTCAAACAACTGACCGCATTTGCGGACAAACCGGCGGGGACTCCACGCTGGTCTCCGGACGGGCGATGGATTGCGTTCGATTCGACGCAGGGCGGACCGGGAATCTTCGTCATGGACGCCGCGGGCGGCGCGCTCCGGCGGGTAACGGTGAGAGGCCGCATCCCGTCCTGGTCGCGCGACGGCCTATCGATTTACTACGCGGGACGACAGGTAATGAAGGTCGCAGGGACGCCGCCTTTTACCGCCAAAGAGCAGGCTCCGAAACCCTTCACCGCTAACGGCGGATCGGCTGCTTTCGAGTCCGCGGACGGTAAGACGTTGTATTACTACAAGCCTGAAGGCGGATCGATCTGGCAGATGCCAGCCGCGGGGGGTGCAGAGCGGATCGTACTAAAAGGAGTCCACGATTGGAGCACCTGGGCAGTGACGGATCGAGGGATCTATTTCGTTTCGTACGCCACTCCCGGGGCCAGGAATTCCCTCCAGTTCTACAGGTTCTCGACCGCAGAAACCCGCCGGATCGCGGAGATCGGAAAGCCGGCGTTTATCGGCCTGTCGGTCTCACCGGACGGCCGTTCCATCTTGTACACCCAGGTGGATCGCGACGAGAGCGACCTGATGCTGGTGGAGAATTTCCGGTGAGGCTTGGGCACTTGGAGGTCTTAACGCCCCAATCGATTGACGTGCGCCCGCCCGCCGCCCGATTTGTCAAGCACTCCATCTGGCAGGTTTTCAAGAGTATGCAAAACCGTTGACAGGGGGATTACACCTCTGTTACTCTCGCAACCGTCCTTCCATGACAATTTCAGCTCCGCCGCATCCCAACATCCTGCTGGTGGACGACAATCGGGATGGATTGCTCGTTCGCAGCTCGCTGCTCGCGGAAGTCGGGTACAGCGTCCAGATCGCGTTTAATGGCGAAGAGGGCCTGAAACTCTTCAACGCTTCCAACTTCGACGTGGTGGTCACGGATTACCGGATGCCGCGCATGAACGGCGTGGAGCTGATTCAGAAAATCCGCACAGTGAATCCCAACGCGCGCGTCATCCTCCTTTCGGGATTTGTGGACCCGCTGGGGTTGACGGAGGAAAACACGGGGGCGGACGTGGTCATCACCAAGAGCTCGAACGAAGCGGCGCACCTGGTGCGATGGGTGAAGCGCCTGGTGAACCGCGGGACTTCGCGCAAGCCTCCCGCTACGCAAAGGAACCAGCAGCCGCGGCCGCGGAGCAAATCGCAATAGTGCGGGCGTTTATTGACCGTTTTGGGGAGGGGTGCTTCGGGCAGCCCTGCTCTCCGCGGGACTGTCTGGTTCGGCCGGCCGGCAACTGGATCGATGACGGAGCGTTCCGATCCGCAATCGAACAGGTCCGATTGAAAACTTGCGGGTAGAGGTCAACGGCAGCCGGAAGCACCCTCCCCGCCTCACTTGGTAAGATATCCAGACAATAAGTCGCGTATGCTCCCTCAGCGTCCGGCCACGCTCGCCGCTCTGCTGCTCTGCGCAGCGGCGTCCAGTCCAGCCAGAGAGCGCGTCTTCGTTCGCTACGACCGGGGCCTCCCCGTGCCCGCCCTCACGTGCCTTGCGCAGGATAGTGACGGGTTTCTATGGGTTGGCACTGACGGCGGCGGCATCGTCCGGTTTGACGGGAACGAGTTCCTCTCCTGGACCGGCAAAGCATGGAAACGACGGGTGGACTGGCTTTGGGCGGGCCCGGACGGCGAGGTGCTTGCCCTACCTCGCCGTGGCGAGACGCTGCTGCGCATCGTCAAGGGGGGAGTGGAACCGCTGGCTGGACCGAATGGCGAACCTTTCTCCGGCGCGACTGGCGCCGCCTATGATACGCAGGGTCGCCTCTGGGTGGCGCGCCGCGATTCGCTCGCCCGTCGCAACTCCCGCTCCGCCTCCTGGTCCTCGATCGATATGGCTCGCGCGGGGGGCGAAGCCATCCGCGGACTTCGCGCCGGCTTCGATGGCGAAATGTTGGTCATCACGAGCGGCGGCGCCTGGCGGATCTCCGACGGCGAGGGCGCCCGGAAGATCTACTCCAGCCGCGTCATTGGCGATTTGATTCCCCACCCGCGCGGAAGCCTTTTCCTGGTTGAAAAGCCCGCCGGCGGCGGCCATGTGATTGAGCTTCGCGACGGACGCGCCACCGAAGTGCTGTTTCTGAAGGCCAACGCGGGCAACTTCGTTCTCCGAGGCGAAGTCGTCTGGCTGACCTTCGACCGCTACGTCGTGGCCTTCCGTTCCGGCCGCAAGCCGGAGATTCTCGGCCCGGCCGACAACATCGGCGGTATCGGTTTTGTGGATCGGGAGGGGAGCCTTTGGATCACCACGGTGGCAGGCCTGATCGAGTTCCCTGAGCCGGAAACGATAGTCTGGAATGACAAAGACGGACTCCCCAGCGGCCACACCCGTTTTCTCCATCAGACCCGGGAAGGCATCTGGGTGTCGACGTGGCAGGGACTCGGACGTTTTCAGCAAAAAGGCGGGTCTTGGACCGGACGCACTGAATCGCCGGCTTTCAAGTCACAGGTGTGCGAGGATCGCCACGGGGTCCTTTGGACCCTTCCCCCTCGCTATCGCGGGAGCTTCTTTTCGATCGACTTCAGCGAGATCTCGCGGTGCTCCCCCTCCGCCGATGGTTCGGTGTGGATCGCCAACCAGCGGGGACTGTTCCGCACCGGACCCGTTCGAGCGCTCCCCACGAAGTACATCGGTCCGTTCGGCGGCGACCGTACTCCCGACGTCTTGTTTGAGGACCGTCGCGGGCGATTGTTGGTGGCGGTGAACAATGAGATCTGTTCCACGAGAGCCGTCGTAGAAGCGATGAGGGGGAGCCCGGACTGGTTGTGCTCGCCCCTTGCTGGCGCGACCCAGGTTTCCGCGATCAGCTCGACGCCCGCCGGCTCCATCTGGGCTGGTACGCCGGAAGGTGTGTGGCGCTTCGATGGGAACTCCTGGCGTCTGATTCCTGGTTCAGACCAACTGCCCTCGACCAGGGTTGCAGGGCTGGTTCCATCCCCTCGCGGCGGTGTCTGGGTTCTGGGCGCCAGTGGTGTCTTCCGCGTCCTGGAACGGCCAGACCTTCCGGCGGGTTGGCAAGTGGTAGAACGTCTCACGGCGTGGCAAGGATTCCCGGATACGCCGGCGGCGGATCTGATCGAAGAGCCGAACGGAGAACTGTGGGTGGCCACTTCGGCGGGAGTCATTCAAATTCCCGCGGAAGCGCGGAGTTCGCCCACCCAACCACCACCCATGAAGCTGGTCGCGATCTTCGCCAACGGGCAGCGTCGCGAGCCTGGGCCGTCGTTGCGTTTGTCCCCAGGGGAGAACCAGCTCGAACTCGAGTTTGCTTCGCTTTCCTTCCGCGATCGCGGGCTCCTGCGCTGCCAGTATCGCCTGCGCACGGACCGGCCATGGATTGATTCGCGCGGAACGCGGTTCCAGTTCGTTTCCCTCAGTCCGGGACGCTACACGGCCGAAATCCGCGCTTCGCTGGATGGGGAGAACTGGTCGACCGCGCCGGTACGCGTCGAATTTGAGGTTGTAGCGCCGTGGTACCGCCGGCCCTGGGCGCTGGTTGCCTTTGTGTTGGCGATGGCGCTGATTCCTTACTCGGCCCAGCGGGCCCGCGCTCAGTTTTTGCTGCGCCTGGAGCGGCAGCGCACGCGCATCGCCATGGATCTTCACGATGAAATCGGCTCGGGGCTGGGCAGCATCAACATTCTTTCCGGTCTCGCCGCCGAAGACTCCCTCGACGAGGCCGAGCGCCGGCAGCTTGCCGCGCGCATCAGCGAGACCGCTGGAGAGCTGAGCAACTCCCTGGCCGAGATCGTCGGGGCCATTCGCGACGACTCGGGCTCGCTCGAAGCACTCGCCAGTCATCTCACACGCCGTGCCCGCCGCCTTTTCCCCGATTCCGGGCCGGCTTTGGCCACCGAGTTTCCGCCCGCGTGGCCCGATGCGAAGCTTTCGCTGGCCGCATGGCGCAACGTGATGTTGATTGCGTTGGAGGCGCTCCACAATGCTTCCCGTCATGCGCGGGCCGAACACGTAGTGCTCGGAATGGCGCCCGAGGGGAAGCGCTGGCGGCTTTGGGTCACCGACGATGGAAAGGGGCTCGCGGCCCCGGATGTTGCGGGGAGTTCCGGCATGGGCCTGGAGAATATGCGCCGGCGCGCGGGAGAGATCGGAGCCGAGATTTCGTGGCAAACGGCCAGTGGCGCCGGCACCACGGTGTGCGTCATCTTCCGGCCGGCAGCGGCAATTCACAAGTCTGTGCGATAGCGCGGAACTCCGCGGAAGGGAAGGTCGTGGCTGCCCGCCGTGCTACTGCAGGTAGCCCACACCTTTCATAAGCTCCCGACGGTCGATGGTCCGAGGAAAGGGGTATTTGCAGACGTTCCGGATCATGCCGGCAAGGAACGCTGCTTCTCCCGCACGAGTCGACAGACGGTCGATCCCGACGAGCTCGTGCTTCAACATAACCGCAAAAGAGAATGAGCGACACCAGCAACGCCAGCTTGCCATCGGGTAACGATTTGAGATGGTATTCAAATAGGTTCTGCACGTCGTTCATTGCTTGTGTGACGTCGGCCTCGGTCAGCGTCGGAACCCCTTCCAGTCTCTGCACCCTGAGTCTCATCGCGATCTTTACGCTTGGCTTCATGGCCATGGGCAGCGTCCGATGCTCGCGATCGATGAGAAGAGCCAGTTCGTGCATCTATTTCCTCTTATGTCGGCGACTGGATCCGCCACTGCCAGCCGGACCCTTACGGGACGTCATCTGATTGTTCGCCCGCGACTACCACCACGGCCCGGCGATAGCCCAGGAGTCGAAAACCTTGGAAGCTGGCTGGGAGGTCAGCTCCGACCCCGCCAAAACCCATCCAGTTTTACGGTGAAGGGCAACGGAAGTTGTCAAGAGTTTTGAGACGCGGGTCGGCATGGTTTATTGAGTTTTCTTGTCTGAATCCGGCGGGCCGGATTCAGGCCTGGTTGGCGGGTTGATCCAGACCTCGGTGGGCAGCGCAGGCGGCTGCGGAGGTTT
>JBGPKH010000231.1:0-12026 GCA_041485845.1 Bryobacteraceae bacterium | reverse complement strand
GGTTGATGGGCGCGGTGAAGTCGATGCGGATGGTGCCGCGTTCGATCTGCATTCCGGCAACCGATGGGACGACGGATCGCTCGGCGCCGATGCGGAAGAAGAACGATTGGCCGGGAAAACTGCGGCCGTCGCGTGCCCGGATCAGGCCACTCAGCCGCAGTTCCACTACGCCCGCCGGGATGCCGACGCCACGGACGCGAACCGTGCGTTCGCCGCGCAACGTCACCGTGGAGGGGGCGGACACCTCGACACCGGCGAGACTCGCTGGATCGAGGGCGGCGTTGAACTCCACTTCGATCACCGCGTCCCAGGGAAGCGCGGCGGCACTGGTGCGAATGACCGAGAGCGGCTGCGACCCGGGCGTTCCCGCAATGAACAGGAACGTCGAGAAGCCATTCACCGGCGTGCCGTTGGTGTCGGTAACCGCGGTGGTCACGAAGACCTGGACCTGCGCTCCGGCGCTGAAGGGCGCGGCCGGAATGAACTGCACCGAGCTGGTGGTGGGCATCAGCAGCGAGCCGGCGACGAGGACGCCATTCTGCGAAACGAAGACCCCACTCGGCATGGTGGCGGGATCCATGGGGCGGTCGAAGAAAACGGTGATGGTGGTGGACGCCGGCACGTTGGTGGATGCGGGGGAAGGCTGCATGCTGATGACCGCAGGCGCGGTGTTGCTGGAGAACGCAGCCGTGGTGAACAGGCTGGTGAAGTCCGCGAGGCGATTGCCCGCGAGGTCGGCCACATCGTGAGTCACCACGACCGTCAGGTTGGCGTTGGCGGGCAGCGACGCGGTGAGCGTGACGGACATGGAGTCGGCGGAGCGCACGATCGACACGGGGATCGCGGCGCTTCCGTTGAACAGGGCGAAACTGGCCGAGGTCACAGTCGCGGGATTCAGCGGCTTGGAGAAGGTCAGCACCACTGGAGTGGATAGCGGCACGACGGTGGCCCCGTTGGCCGGGGCGATCGAGGTGATCGCGGGCGGCGTGAGGTCCACGCCGGGGGCGGTGACAAATTGCGAAGTGAAGCCGGAGCGAGGGTTCCCCGCAAGATCGGTGACGCCGGAAACGGCGATGGCCACGGTGGCGTTTCCAGGCAGCGGCAGAGTGGGCACGAAGGTCACCACGTTGCCGGACACGGTGTAAGCTCCGGAGAGAGTCACGAGGGCCGTAGTGACCGGGATGGTGGCCGGACCCACGCTCGCGGGGCTCACCGCCTCGTTGAACGTGATAACGATCTGGGTGTTCACCGAGACGCCGCTGGAGTTGTTCGCGGGCGAGACCGTGCTCACCTGCGGCGCCACGGTGTCCGGCGTTCCCGATGGAGACGTGGTGAAGGTGCTGGAAAACGGCGGGAGCGGATTGCCCACGCGATCGGCGAGGCCCGCGACCTGCACGGTGTAGGACGCAAACACGGCCAGCGGCGCGGACGGCGTGAAGGTCAGGGTCGTGCCGTCGGCCGACGTGGTCAGCGTGCCCGCGACGGGCGTCGTGCCGGACAGCACCTGCACGGAACCGGGGACCGTGGACGGATCCACAGACTCGCTCAGTTGCACCCGGACGATGCTGTTCACCGGAGCGTTCGTGGCCCCGTTCGGCGGTGAGACGGCGATCACGCTGGGGCTGACGGTATCGATTCCGGCGCCGGTGGTGAAGGAGATCGAGAACTGCGCGCCCGACGCGGTATTGCCCGCGAGATCGCCCACCACGGGAATCGAAGCCGTGAATGTCGTATTGGGAGCCAGCGGGGCCATCGGCGTGAGCGTCGCGATCCTGCCATCCGCGCTAAGGTTGAACGTCGCGGGCACGCGGACCGTGGACCGGGCGATCGTCAGGCCGAGCATCAGCGGCAGCGGATTGATGCGCTCGCTGAAGCTCAGGCGCACGACCGCGTTGGTCGCGAGGTTGGTGGAGCTGGCCGAAGGGCTGGTGACCTCCGATGGAGCTACCAAGTCGGCGCCGGAGCCCGTGGTGAACGAGGTCGACACCGGGCCGGTCATGGTATTGCCGGCGAGATCTTTCACTCCCGAGATGGCCAGCGTGTAAGCGGTGTTGGCTTGCAGGGGCGCCGCCAGGGCCAGCGTGAGGAGTTGCCCGCCGGCATCCAGGAAAGGGAAGACCCCCACGGAATAGGCGGGCGCCGCGAGCGACACCGCGCCCAGGCTGGTGGGCTGCACGGGTTCGCTGAACAGCACCTGCACCTGGCTGTTGATGGGCACGCTCGCGAGGAATGCCGCCGGGCTGGCGGCCAGCACTTGGGGCGGCGTGGTATCGGGCTGGAAGGCCGTGGTGAAGAACAGGGTGACGCCGCTCAGACTGTTGCCGGCGAGATCCTGGAGCGAGCAGCTCATGCGGATGTTGCGTCCCACGGGCCACGCGCCGGCCGGCGTGAAAGTCGCCTGCCGGAGATCGGGCGGGGACGTAAAGGTTCCGGCGATGGATTTGGAAGACGCGTTATCCGTGAACGAGCAGGTCGAGCTGTTCAGAGAGGCGGGTTCGACGGGCTCGCTGAAATTCAGGGAGACCGCCGTGTTGACGGGAACCCCGGTGGCGCCGTTGGCGAGGCTGGCGGACACGAGCGCGGGCGGAACAATGTCGAGGGATGGGCCGGTGATGAACTGGCCGCTGAGCGTGATGGAGGAGCCGGTCCAATCCTCGACGCCGGCGAGGCTCACCTGGATGGCGCTGGAATCCGGGAGCAGGGCTTGCGGCGTGACGAATAACGTGCGGTAGTCCGTGGAGAAGGAAAAGGCAGCGGGGAGCATCACGCCTGCGGCGGAGATCTGCACCGCGCCAGGGGTCACGGTCAGCGGATCCGCCGGCTTGTTGAGGCCGATGCGAATGGCGGCGTTTGAGCCCACGCCGGCCGAGCCGAAGTGCGGTCCGAGCGACGTGACGATCAGGGGCGTGGTGTCGGCGGCCTGGGCGCTAGTGAACAGCCAGGCGCTACCGGTGAAGGTCTCGCCTTGCGCACCGCGGATGGCGCTGGTGACGGTCATCAAGTAAGTGGAGTTCGGTGTGAGCGGCGCCGTGGGGACCAGCCGGATGACGTTGGACCCGCGCAGGCTGAGCGTGGCCGTCAGACTGGTGGTGGATCCGTTCAAGCGGAGAAAGACGCCGCCGGCTTGCACGGTGGAGGGATCGAGGGGCAGGTTGAACTCGACGTCGACCACGAAGTTCAGGGGCACCGTGGTGGAGTACAAAGACGGGGTGGAGCGGGTTACCGAAAGGGTGGACACAGCAGCCGCTTGCACCGTGAACTGCCCCAGCCAGGCGGCGGTGGCGCGGTTGCCGGAGGTATCGCGCACCGAGGTATCGAGGAAGACCTGGATGAGCGATCCGGCCGCCAGCGGGGCGGCAGGCACGAACTGAATGGCTTGCGCGTTCTGGATGACGGTGGCGTTGCCGGCCACCAGCACACCGTTCTGGGAGACGTGCAGTCCCGCAGCCACCGAGGAAGGATCGATGGGCTTGTTGAGCACCAGGGTAACGGCAGTGCCGGGCGCTACGCCCGTAGCGCCGGTGGCCGGCCGCTGGCTGACTACCAGCGGGCTGCTGGTATCGGGCGTCACGGTGGTGAACTGACTGCTGAAATCGGCGAGGCGATTGCCGGCCACGTCGGTGACGTCACCCGTCACCACGACCGCGATGGTGGCGGGCGCGGGAAGCGAGAATGCGCTGAGGGCCACGGTCCGGCTGTCGGAGGAGATCTGAATGGAAGCGCCCAGCCGGGTCGAGCCCCACAGCAGCGCGAAGGTGGATGAAGTCACGGTGGCGGGGCTGAGCGGCTTGGAGAAGGTCAGCACCACGGCGGTCACTGGTGACAGGCCGATCGAGCCATCGGTTGGCGTGACGGAAGTGACCGCCGGCGGGGTCAGATCGGCGACCGCCGCCGTGGTGAACGACGTCGCCGAACCGGGCGCGGCGTTGCCCGCGAAATCCTGGACGCCAGCCACCGAGACCGCGATCAATGTCGAGCCCGGCAGCGGCAGGACGGGGGTGAAGGTCACCACGTTGCCGAAGACGGCGAACGATCCCGCGGCGGTCACGATGCTGTTGGCGGCGGGCCTGTAGGTCACCGAAATTGCGGCGGGAAGCGAGGAGCCGGCCACCGACTCGCTGAACGTGATGGCGATGGGGGTGTTGACGTCCACGCCGGCCGCGCCGTTGGCCGGTGAGACCGAGACTACGGTGGGCCTGATTACGTCGGGCGTCGACCCGGTGGTAAATGTCGCCTGGACGGCCGGGATGACGTTGCCGGCGGTGTCCGAGATTCCGGTCAGCGTGACCGTATAGGCGGTCTGGGCGGCCAGCAGAGCGCCCGGCTGGAACGCGATGGTGGCGTTATCGGAGGCCAGCGCCAACGTGCCGGACACCGGCGTGCCTGCCTGCGAAAGGCCGACGGTGGAGACGTTGATGCTGGTGGGATCGAGCGGCTCGCTGAATTGCGCAACCACCCGCGCGTTGATGGGGACATCGCTCGCGGCATTCGGCGGAGAGAGGAAGACCAGCGTGGGACCGGTGATATCGGGACCGGGGCCGGTGCGGAAACTGCTCGAGAAAGTAAAGCTATTGCCCACCGCATCCTGGAGGCCTTTGAAAAAGGAGTAGTAGACGGTGTTGGGAGCCAGCGGTGGAGCCGGCGTGAAGGTTACGGTTGCGCCATCGGCGGAGCGCTGCACCGTGCCCGCGATGGCGGGCGCTCCTCCGGCACTCAACGAGAGCCACACGGTGGACGCTGATACGGTCAGCGGATTGGCCGGCTTGTTGAGGAGGATGCGCAGCGCGGCATTCGTGCCTACGCCCTGGACGTTGGCTGGCGGGTTCACGGCGGTGAGCGCGAATGCGCCGAGATCGGGCCCCGCGCCCGTGGCGAAGGAAACGGCGCCCGGGTTCAGCAACTGGCCGCCTCCGAGACTGGCCAGGGCCGAGGTCAGCACCATGGTGTAGAGCGTATTCGCGCTCAGCAGGACAGAAGGCGTGAGAGTGACGGTCTGGCCATCGGCAGAGAGATTCGCCGTGGAAGCAACGGTCTGGGTGTTGGCTTTCAATTGGAGTCCCGCGGCAATGGTTGCGGGGTTGAGCGCGCGGTCGAAGCGCAGCATGGGCTTGGCATTAGTAGGCACGGCGGCATCGCCCTGCGCGGGGAAGGAAGCGCTCATGGTGGGCCCGGTGCGGTCCACGGAAAAGCCCGTAGTGAAGGCGAAGACGTTGCCGGAGGCCGGGTTGCCGAAGATGTCGGAGGCCGCGGTCAACATCGTGTATTGACGCCCTACGGCCAGAAGGTTGAGCGGCGTCAGAGTGGCGGTGGATCCGTCCGCGCTGAGTTGGAGAGTGGCGGGCACCACCTGATTGATGGTCTGATCGCGCAGCAGCCCGCTCGAAAAGGCGCTCGGGTCCATGCGCTTGTTGTACTGAAGCTGGATGACGGCGTTGATCGGAACGGCGGCGCCCGTGGGACTTGCCGAGAGCAATTGCGCGGGCGCGAGGTCGGGGGAGAATCCCGCGGTGAAGCTGCTCGAAAAGGCCGGGAAGGCCGAGCCGCCGGTGGTCCTGACTCCGTCGACGCGGACCGTGTAAGCGCCCCCGGGTATGAGCTGCGAAAGGGGCCGGAAGACCACGCTCACGCCGTCGGCAGCCACGGAGACGGCGCCCGCGGCGCTGTTCGTTCCCTGCTGGAGGGTGACGCCCGCGGCGAGCGACGTCGCGTCCACGGGAGCGGAAAAGACCAGGTGCGCGCGCGAATTCAACGGAATGCCGGCCGCGGCGCCGGGGGGATAGACGGCGGTTGTGGAGAGCGGCGCTCCCACTTGGTAGAAGCCCGACGCCTGCCAGCCCGAGTTGGCGGTGGCGGTCTGGACGCCGGTGTAGGCGATCTTGCCGCCGGCAAAGGCAGAGGCGAAGGAAAGATTAATGTTGAGGATGAGGTCCTGGCCGAGCGCGACGTAGCTCGATCCCTGGCCGGTGACGGTGCATTGGGAATTGGAAGTGGCGCCGGAGCCGCCGAAAGCGCTGGCGGAAACGCCGTTGAACGGAATCACAGCAGGCAGCAGCTTTGCGCCATCGTCGGACACCAGGTAGAGGAGATGGTTGGCCCGGTCAAAGCCCAGGTAGCAGGCGTTGCGCCCATCGAGCGCGCTATTGATGAGCAGTTGGGTGGCGGTGAAATTCGAGGAAGCGGCGGCGTCGCGCCAGGTGACGCTGAAGGTCTGCTGCAAGCCGAGGCCCTGCGGCGGGTTCACGCCGACCGTGGTGGGATACTGCACGGCCAGCGGGGGGACGGAGACAACGCCGCGGACCTGCCAGCCGGAGTTGTTCTCGACGACGTCGCGGGCGGCTACATAAAGGATACGGCCGCCGGAGAAGGTGACCGGGTTGAAAGTGATGCCGAGGGTGAGGGTCAGGGTCTTGCCGGCGGAAACCACAGCAGAGGTGGCGCCCGAGATGGAGCACTGGCTGTTGGAGAGCGTGCCGCTTCCGTTCAGCAGCATGCCGTCGATGGCGGCGCCGGCGTCGTTGACGAGGTAGAGAACATTCTGCGGCTGGCTGTAGGCGAGGTAGCAGGCCTGACGGGCATCGAGGAAATTGTTGATGAGGACATTGAGGACACCGAGATCCTGGTAGCCGGCGGCGTCTATGAAATTGAAGCTGAAGATGACGGTGGGGCCGGCGCTCGATTGCGGGGTGGCGTCGCCGACGGTAGGCGTGGCCGCAGAGGCGGCGGAGGCGAAGAGGGCGGCGGCCAGGATGAGAGGGGATCGCATGGGGTTAATGGACTCTAAACTCCGGTTCCGGCAAAAAGTCGCGAAATGGGGCCGGAAGGCTGGGAGTCGAAAATTCGCATTTTTCGGGGGATGTGGAGTTATCATTCATGGCCGAGTAAGTCCTTGTTTGCGTGCCGGTTACAGGCTTGGATGAAAATTGGGAGACGCATCCGGAGGGCTTTCTTCGCAGGATGCGTCTCCCTATGCGCGGGGTGGCGGCGGTGCGGATCGGGCGCCGGTGCGACGATTCCGGGGCAAGGCGGGTGTATTTTTTTCGTTGCGGTTAAGCCCCTGGTTTTCTTTTGGTTACAGAGAAGGCCCGGAATTTTGTGACGCATGGGGCGGCTTTTTTCCAGACGATGCGTCACTGCGTCCGTGGGCGGGCACGCAAGTTTGAGCGATATACGCACTTTCTCCTCCTGATTTTATTGTGACAGACGGGGTCAAGAGACCGGTGGGTTGTGGCGCCGAATTTGAGGAAAAGCCGGCTCGAAATCCTCGGCCACCCACCAGGCAATGAATCCCTGGAGGCGGATCTCGATCCGGGGAAGCAGAGCACGCGGCCAGGGGATTGATCGAGGCAATCCAAGGTGTACGCGCGGACGAACCCCTCCATCTATAGTACTCGGTGTTATACTGATTTCGGATCATAGCAGCGCTTTTCCCCGCTTTTCCCGGCGAGGGTAGGTGCGGATATTCAAGAACAAGGCGTTCGCGCGCTTTGCGAGGAAGGCCGGCATCGGTGACGCAGCCCTCTGCAGGACAGTCCGCGATGCCGATCGGGGACTGACTGCCGCCGACCTTGGAGGTGGGGTGATCAAGCAGCGGATCGCCAGGCGCGGCCAGGGGAAGTCTGGCGGGTTTCGGACGTTGATTGTATTCGAGACGGGATCGCGAGCCTTTTTCGTTCACGGCTTCGCCAAGAAGGAGCAGGACAACCTCCGTGAGGACGAACTGGCAGCTCTCAGAAAGCTCGCCACCGAATTGCCGGCCTATGCCGACAAAACGATTTCGCGGGCGATCGCGTCCGGAGCACTGACAGAGGTGATGTGCGATGAGCAAGCAATACCGTAGTCCACTCATGGCTTCCCTCCACGAGACTGCCGAAGGTCTTCACGCCGCCGGCATCATGGACAAGCGCACCATGCGCGAATTCGACGACTTGTGCCTCACGCCTGTGCGGCCGCTGAAGCCTAAAGAAATCCGCGCGCTTCGTCTGCGTGAGGGCGCGAGCCAGGCGGTTTTCGCGCGTTATCTCAACGTGACAACGGGCCTGGTCAGCCAGTGGGAACGCGGTGACAAGCACCCCAGCGGTTCCTCACTCAAGCTGCTCACCCTCGTCGCCCAAAAGGGTCTGGCGGCGGTTGCATGATGAAGCCGTCACCTGGCCAGCCACGCCAGGATCGCCTCCAATTCCAGAATCTGCTCGCCGGGCTTGGCTGCCGTTCCCATCCGCGCCAGCGCCGCGCCCACTTTCCGCGACTGCAAGGCGGCATAGAGCGCCTCGCTGGCAGGGTCCGGATCGTCCGCCAGCAGCAGGGCCGGAGTCTTCAGATTCTGCGCATCCCCCCAGGGCTTCGCGCCCCAATCGCCAGCCAGGTGCGTAACCACGGCCGAGCGGAAGCGGTCGGTATGCCCGATGGTCCACACCGCCAATACGCCGCCGGCCACGGTCAAGCGCCGGGCATCGACATATCCCTTGGCCACCACGAAGTCCACTCCGGCCATGAGGTCGTCGTAATCGTCGCCGGGATTTCGCGTGGGCAGAAGATTGCCAAAGACTTCGCCGTAACCCGGCGTGCCGCGCGGATTCACGCACAGGACCACGAAGCCGCGGGCCGCGAAGATTTGCGCGCGCAGGTTGAAATCCACGCCGCACATGGCGCGCGGATGGTCGCGGATATCCAGCAGCAGGGGATATTTCCCGGCCGCGTCGAAGTCCGGCGGCTTCACCATCCAGGCCTGAATGGTATTGGCGCCCGACGGGTAGTCAATCTCCTCCAGCGCGCCGCTCTCGCGCTCCGCCAGGAGGTGTTCATTGGGCGTGTGAAGCACAACCGGCTGGGAAACGCGATCCACCGTGAAGGTGTAGACGCCGCCGGATTCCGACGGTGTGGAGCGCACGGCAACCGCGCGCCCGTTATCGGCCAGCGAGAAGCCCCACAGCCGCTCGGGTGCGCTGGTCGCCTGGCGCACCGTGCCATCGTTGCGCGCCGCGTAGACGTGCGTGGAACCGCGATCGTCCGCCAGGAAGTACACGGTGCGCGAATCGGAGCTCCACTGCGGATCGGTGGCGTCGCGGTCGAGCGATCCGCTCAGCACTTTCACGCGGCTGCCGTCGGCATTCATCACGCAGACTTTACGCACCGCGTAACTTTGCGATTGGTCCCCAGTGGCCAGCCAGGCGATTTTGGCGCCATCGGACGAGGGCAGCGGGTGCAGGTTGCGGCCCCCTTCGCGGGTCAACTGCCGGGCGGCGCCATCGGCCAGGCGGATGGAGTAGATCTCGCCGTCGCGCGACATGAGAATCGACCGCCCATCCGGCATCCAGGCAGGCTCGCCGGTGTAATCGAAATTGCCGCTCGAGATCTGGCGGGCGGCGCCGCCCGAAGCCGGCGCCAGGAACAGGTGCAGGTAGCCCTCACGCGGCTGATGGAGCCGCGGTAAGATGGCCGGCGGCGCCCAGACCGGCGGCGCGGTCTTCATGGGGGCCAGGGCGGTGAACGCAATCGATTCACCGTCCGGGGACCACGCCAGGCTCAACGGCCGCTCCCCGGTGGTGACTCGAGCGGCAGCCGGGGCCTGTGCGGCCATGCTCCGCGGGTCGGCCGGGCTCTGTTCGGCGACCGCGCCTTGCGCACCGACTTGGCCTCGCGTGCCGGCCTTGTCTGGTGTAGCCCTGCCGGTCCTGGCAGCGCCTTGCCCGGGCGTGGCGACCGCGCCTCGCGTCTCGCCGCCCTCCTCCCACCGCCCCACCCAGATCTGGGGACTGCCGGTGCGGTCCGAAAGCCAGGCGACGCGCGCGCCGTCGGGGGACCATCGCGGAGAGGTATCGCGCCAATTGCCCTGGGTCAGCGGGCGCCGGGTCTTGCCGTTGCTCGAAACCAACCAGAGGTTCGAGAATACCGCGTCCGCCGCCCGGTGGTTCCAACTCTCCTGGTAGACCACCCACTCACCGCCGGGCGCGATACGCGGGTCGCCGGAGAAGCGCCACGCCCACCAGTCTTCGGTGATGAAGGGGGGCCGCGCGGCCCAGGCGGCGATCGCCGCGGCCAGAAAGATGGGGGCGGTTTTCTTCAACAAATCCAGTCTCTCACAGGTGGGTAACACAGACTTTCCTCCTGCGTGGGATCGCGTCACATTAACTTCAGTTAGGCTCAAATTCTTAACTAAATCCAGCGGAATATCGAGGTAATTCACGCGACTTTTCAACGGAAATTGACGTTATAATTCTCGGTAGATTCTGACGAGGAACCTCGTGGGTTGCCTGTATTGCGGTAAAGAAATCGGTGCCTTCCGACTCCTCCGGGGAGACGAATTCTGCAATGGCGCTCACCGCCAGCTTTACGATGAGCGACTGGGAAAAGCTCTCGGCCAGATTCGAGCGGCGGAGCCAGCGCCGGTGGGCATCGCCGGCTTCTGTGTCAAGATGCCATTGCAGGAGAATGGCAGGCGACCGGCTGCCGCCTGGCAACTGGAGTCCCCGGCGCACGCGATTCAGATCCGCAAGTCCTGGCCCATGGGTATCACACCTCTTCTCGGAAGCACAGCGAAGCCCCTCTCAGGCGGCGCCTTCAGCGCTCCGCCGCCGGCCGCTTTCACGCCTTCGCCCGAACCTCTCTTCCGCTCCCTTCACCTGCCGGAATGCCCGCCCGCCCGTCTGACTACGTGGAGTGGAGTCGCGACCGGACACGGCGCAGGAGTGGCGGGGGCCGCCGGATTGACTCCGTGGGAACCGGCATGGAGACCGCCGGTGCTGGATCTCAGAACCAAACCCGGTCCATCGCCCGCGGTGCGTCTGCGAGCGCTGCAGGTTCCCGCGGCGGCGTTGGATGTAGCGGGCGGACGGACGGCAGCAGCAGATCCGCCGGAGAGCGCGCGCTGGATGCCCGTTCCGGGGGCCGCGGCCGCAGTGCGCAACGCATACCCATCGGCCTCTGACGCTCTTGCGGGCGAATTGCAGCCGGTATTGCCGCAGTTGGCAGGGTGCGCGATCGGCCAGCCGAGGCTGCCGACCGGTGTCCGGTTCCAGCGATCTCCCGCCGCCGAATTGGCCACACCGGCCGTGCGGCCGAGAGCGGGCCTCGCGGCGGCCGCTATGGGCGGGAAATCGATGGCACTGCGGTACCCTGATGTAGCGCAGCTCCATCCGACGGAAGACCTGTTGCAGCATATCCGGGTGTCGGCGGCGGAGGGGTTCGCAATAGTACGCATGCCGAGCATGGCGGATGCGCGGCATTCGCTATCGGCATGCGAGCCGTCGCCCATCGAGAATCGGGGCAGGCCGGCGTGCGGACTGCCCGCGGCGCTCACGGAACTTCGCGCCATCGCCGGCACGAGCATTCCCGGCGCGGTGACGCTGCTGCTCTCGACCCTGACCCTGAAGCCCAAGGAACCCGTGCCGTCTACACCCGGCCTGGTGTCCGTGGCGATCGCCTGGGCGCCGCGGGAATCCGGAACTCCCGCCGCGGGTCTCCGTCTTGCGACGGAAACGGCGCTTGCTCCTTTCCTGGAGTGGCCGGCAGCCAGTCCCGTGGTCGCGCTGGCGTCCCAGGTCCCGCGGGTTTCCTCCGCGATCTCCTGGCCGAGGGAAGAGCCGGGGGCCCGGCTAACCGATCTCCCTGTCCGGAGAGAAGCGGCGCTGGCTCCGTTCGTGGCGACACGCGCTCCCAGCCCGGCGCAGTCCGCGCCGGCCGTCACGGCGTTCACCGCTGTCCCCTTGGAAAGCCGGGCGGGCGACCATGCCGTTCAGCTTCCCGAAATCGTACATCGGCCCCTCTGGGCAGGACCGGCGCCGGCGCCGGCCACGCAAGTACGGCAATTCCCCCGGCGGCCCAACGGGAAAAGCCGGTCGGCCACCTGCGCCATGACGCTCCCGTCATTGCGCCTGCCCAAGTACACCCCTCCAGGTCCGGCGGGAGATGGAGAAGCGGAAACCGTACCGCTAGTGCCCCGTCCGGTGGTATTCCAGCCGGCCGTTGCGGTCGTCGCTGCGATCCCGATCGCCACAGCGCCACTGGCTTCCCCGCCGCCGCTGACGTCT
>JBGPKH010000230.1:0-12057 GCA_041485845.1 Bryobacteraceae bacterium | reverse complement strand
GCTGCTCTCTTACTCGCTCTCACTGCCGATCAGCGCGGCGGTGGTTGGAATGCCGAAGATCGAGCACATCGAGGCCAATACGCGCGTGGCCAGGGCCTTCCAGCCGCTCTCCAAAGAGGAGATGCAGCGCATGTCGGGAGGCCTGTCGGCGCAGTATAAGGCCTCGATCGACCGCTTCTTCAGCACCCACGTGGACGCGTAGCCCGTCGAGACAGGCCAGGAGGCCCGTCCTACCTGTCCGTGGTCGGAATCGACGTGAACGCCGAACCCCCGAACCGCAGCCCCAGCACCGCCACGTTGCCGAACGCCACGGTGAAATCCGCGGAGCCGCGATTGCCGGCCATCCCAGCCAGCCCCGGGAAATTCCGCAAGATCGCGGCGATCTTGTTTCTCGCCGCCAGCGGAACCACCGAATTGCCGATAATCACTCCCTGCGCATCCCGCACCGTGATCGCGACCGACGTCGCCACCGGACTGGGGTTGACGATCCCCACCGTGGTCGTGAAGTTGCTATCGTCCCAGATGAGTGTGCTGGTGGTCGAAGTGGCGCCCGAGAGCGGCACCACCGCCTCCTGATCCGGCCTGCCTTCCACCGTTTGCCGGAATATGGCATAGCCCGTAACGCCTCCCGGCAGCGTGGTGGCCACATATCCCTGGACCAGGGCGCCGATATCCGGCGCTTCGATGATGGCTGTGCCTCGCGCCGCAAGCCTGACGGTCATGGAAGTGCCGCCGACCGAAGGGAGCGTCAACGGTGAGCCGTTGTCGCCGATGAAGTTCACTGGAAACGAGAGGGCGCTGGCGCTCGTGTTGGTGAAATACAGGGCCGTGTACCAGCCGCCGCCGAAGGCCAACTGCGGGAGAATCTTCTGCACGGTGAGGATGTCGTTCGCCAGTTGCAGCACCTGGGCGGCACTGAGCGCCGTCCCGAAGATGGCGGCCTCATCCAACAGACCGTTGTAGGCGCTGCCTCCGCTATCGCGCGAGCCGATGGTGACCGGAACGTTGTTGAGCGTGCTTCCACCGCTCAGGCCGTTCTGGACGGTGAACGTCGCCACCGGAACTCCGTCGAGGTACAGCCGGATGCCGCCTGCCTGGCCGCTGCCGTCGTAGGCGCCTGCCAGAAAATGCCAGTTGCCGTCATTCACCGAGACCCCGCTCTCCACCCGCAGCCCGTTGCCCGGCGTGGAAACGATGCGCATTCCGAAACGTCCCGAGCCGCCCGGAACAGCCCCGTCGTTGCCGTTGTCGATGAACAGATCCTGTCCGCGAAAGTTGCCGGTATTCTCTTCCTTGGCCAGCACGATCATGCTGTTCGAGGTGGCCGTGGTCTTCACCCAGGCCATCATGGTGATGGGCTGAAACCCGTCGATGTCGAACAGCGTTCCGGCAGCCGGCTCGCCCGCCGGAATCCGGATGTACGGGCCCAGGATGTTGTTGAACGATGCGGCCTGGCCGTTCAGATCTCCGATCGGCGCTCCGCCGCCGGGGGAGGTGAAGGCTACTCCATTCACCGTGACGCCGTGGTTGCCGCGCACGGTCGCATCGTTGGCATTCCCATCCAGACGCCAGTAGCCAAGCGGATTCAGCGCCAGAACATCCGCCGTGTAGGCGGTCTGCGCCACGCCTAAAGGCGCGCACGACAACATCGCCAGAATGAGGGCCGATCGGTTCTTCATATGGCGCATAGTATACCCGATCTCGCCACTCCTGACGCTCAGAATTTACTTGACCCTGGAATCGGTTCCGGGCCTTAAACTGGGTAAAGTAATGAAGTCCGGCGAACTGGCCCAACAGTGCGGCGTAAGCACGGATACCCTGCGTCACTATGAACGGATCGGCGTTTTGGCGCGCCCGCCGAGGACCGCCGCGGGCTACCGCCGGTATCCACCCGAAGCCGCCGCCCGCGTGCAATTGGTGCGGCGCGCCCTGGGTGTCGGCTGCACGCTCGAGGAACTGGCGCGCATCCTGGGTGTGCGCGATCGCGGCGGAGCGCCCTGCCGCCAGGTGCGGTCGTTGGCGGCGGACAAATTGCAGGAGGTCGAGCGGCAGATCGCCGATCTGTCGAGGTTGCGCGATCGTCTGCGGGCGCTGCTGGCGGATTGGGACCATCGGCTGACGGGCGTTCCCGAAGGCGTGCGCGCGGGCTTGCTCGAAGCCCTAACGGAACTACCTTCGGAAAAAGGAGCACTATGAAAATCACAGCGGCGGCCATCTTTCTCGGTATCTGCGTGCTGTACGGCCAGGACCATCACGCCCCGGTGAACCAGCGCGGCGATCGGGTGATGGGCTTTTCGCACGAGAAGACCACGCACCATTTCCGCCTCTATCCCGATGGCGGCGCGATCGAAGTCAGCGCCAACGATCCAGAGGACGCGGAGAGCCGCGGCCAGATCCAGGTGCACCTCGGACACATCGCGCAAATGTTCGCCGATGGCAACTTCCGCGCGCCCATGCTGATTCACGACCAGGTCCCGCCGGGCGTCCCGGCTCTCCAGCGATTGAAGAAGGAGATCGCCTGGCGCTTCGAAAAGACCGGCCAGGGAGGACGCGTGCGCATTTCGACGGAGAATGCCGAAGCGCGCCGCGCCATTCACCAGTTTCTGCGGTTTCAGATCTCCGGCCATCAGACCGGCGATCCCGGCACCATCACCGCGATGCCGAAGTAACGCCCAGTTGCGCCGGTAAACAACCGGCGCGCAGCTTGCCCCACAAGGGCGCCCCCTGCCTGGCGTAGACATACGCTCAGATTCAAGCCGTTTTGCTGATGAATCGCGTCGGCGTCCACTTTTGTGTCGCGCACCCGCATCCGGTCAGTGTCTGCTCTCCAGGTAAACACCGGCACCCTAACCGACGATATCTTGACCGCAGCAACCAATCGGACGTTACACTCCTGTAGTGCTCAGCCTCATCGAAGATTTGAGCCCGCATGCGCGCGTAGCCACTGCGGTAGCGCCGTTTGTCGTAGCCATGCTGCTGCGCATCGTGCTGGGAAAGAACCGGCTGACGCGCATGCTCATCTCGCTCGGAACCATGTGGTTCGCCATCAACGTGCTGGCAGCGCCCTATTCGGCCCGCATGCGGCAGGACCTCGTGGACCTGCAGTATATCTTCCGCTGAGGACGTGCCCGCACCGCGGCCTTCAGCCTGCGGACGCCGCTTTCCGCAGCAACACCGCCTTCAGCCTGCGGACGCCGCTTTCCGGCGGGTCCTCCGGGGCTCCTCAGGGCTAAGCGGCGCAATTTCAACCCTCCGGGAACTTGCCAACCACCGCTGCTACCCTGGGAGAAGCGAACCCGCTCACGCCGCGAACCAGGGGACCAGCACGGAGCTGTCCCACCGCATGAAGGAAGAAGACCGCCAGCGGACAATCCGCCTGAAGCTCGCCCGCCAGGAGGTGGAGCCCCGCGCGGTCCTTCCCACCGGCTTCGCATCTCTCGATTCCGCTCTGGGCGTAGGGGGCCTTCCGCGCGGCCGCCTGGTCGAGATATTCGGTCCCGCCTCCTCCGGCAAGACCACGCTGGCGCTCCAGATCGTGGCTCGACGGCAAAAGACGGGCGCGACGGCCGGCTGGATCGATGCCGACCATACTTTCGATCCGGCATATGCCGCCTCGCTCGGGGTCGAGATCGAACGGCTGCCGATCGTGCAGCCCGATTCGGCGGAGCAAGCCATGGAAATTGCGCGCACGCTGGTCCTCTCGGGCGGGTTGGACCTGGTGGTCATCGATTCGGCCGCGGCTCTGGTTCCCAGGCTCGAACTGGAGGCCGGACTCGGCGAGAGCGGCCCCGGACTCCATAGCCGCGTGCTGGCCTCCGGACTGCGCCGGATGGCGGCATCGGCGGCGAGGACCGGGACATGCGCGATCTTTCTCAACCAGGTTCGCACGCGCATGCGCCCGGCCGGCGAGGGGAGCGAGACCAGCGCGGGCGGCCCCCCGCTCAAACTCTACGCCGCTGTCCGAATCGTTTTAAGTCAGGTTGCCAGAGGACCAGTGCGCTTCCGCATACTGAAAAACAAGTCTGCGCGGGCCTTCACCGAGGGCCAGTTGGCGTGGAACCGTGGCCCGGGATTCGCGGAAACCCCGTAAAACGGCCCTTCCAGCGCGCTCCACGCAAAAAAACCTCGAAAAATCGGCCCTTTTTCACGTTTATTCCCTTTACATCACCCGGCCCCTTCCCGTATCATTGAAATCGATCGAGACGGGCGTTCGGGAGAGCGCCGCGGTCTTTCAACCTTGTTCGATGGAAAAAGTGGCGGCCCGCTGGTGTGCGGACCCGCCCTGAAGCAGACAGCAACAAACGACGGGAGAATCAAAAGGAGAATCATGGCAAATCAGAGAATGACCCAGACGCAACTGGTGAGGTCGATCGCGGAGCACTGCGAAAGCAACAACAAGACGGCGCGCGCCTTCCTGGATTGCCTCGCCAGCACGGCGATCGGCGAAGTGAAGAAGAATGGCGTATTCGTGCTGCCCGGCATCGGCCGGTTGGTGCGAGTGGATCGCAAGGCCCGCACGGGGCGCAACCCGGCGACTGGCGAGAGCATCAAGATCCCGGCCAAGAAGGTAGTGAAGTTCCGGGTGGCCAAGGCCGCCAAGGATGCGATCGTTCCGCCGAAGAAGAAGTAGGAAACGTTACATCAGCCTGACAAGCGAAAACCCCGCGAAGCCTTCGGGCCAGCGGGGTTTTCTTCTATTGGATCTTGAAGCCGAGATGGAACCAGCTCACCTTGCGGGCTGTTCCTCGAAGCCTACGCCTGCTTCTTCTCTTCGACCTGGACCTGTTTCTCTTCGTCCTTCAACGCGGTCTTGAAATTCTTGATGCCTTCCCCAAGCCCCTTCGCCAACTCCGGAATCTTCTTGCTGCCGAAAAGCAACACGGCGACAGCGCAGATGACGAGGATTTCAGGGAAGCCAAGACCACCGAGAACACCAGCTAGTTGAACGCCAGTAGGTTCCATACGGCCTCCTTATACAGGCTATTGTAGCGGATTTCGGGCGGGTTCCGCCAACTCCCCTCAAAACGGCGCAAAACGGCTACCGCAAAAGACGCGAATGCGAGAACAGGCGTGTTGTGAGATGGCCTGCGTTGGGTCCATTCCGTTGGGCCTTTTCAGCGGCTTACCGGATTCTGCATGATGGGGGCGCCGAAACTGCTGTTGCCAATTCTGCCGCAGCGGCAGCACACTGTAGAGGATGCCAGCCAAAGTCAGAAAAGCAGTCTTTCCCGCCGCGGGACTGGGCACCCGTTTTCTCCCCGCCACCAAGGCCCAGCCCAAAGAGATGTTGCCCATCGTCGATAAGCCCATCATCCAATATGGCGTGGAGGAGGCGCTGCATTCCGGGATCCAGAACATCATCATCGTGACCGGCCGCGGCAAGAGCGCCATCGAAGACCACTTCGACGTCAGCTTCGAATTGGAATACCTGCTGGAATCGCGACACCAAAAAGACCTGCTGGCCATCGTCCGCAACATCTCCGACATGATCAACGTCTCCTACGTCCGCCAGAAGGAGGCCTTGGGCCTCGGCCACGCCGTTCTGCGGGCTATGGAACTGGTGGGCGACGAGCCATTCTCCGTAGTGTTGGCCGACGACGTCATTGAAGCCGAGACCCCCTGCCTGCGCCAGCTTCTCGATATTCACGCGTTTTTCGCCGCGCCCGTCCTGGCCGTCATGGAGGTCCCCAGGGAAAGCATTTCGTCCTACGGCGCCATCGACGCCGAACCTGTCTCCCACAACGGCAGCCACGACCGCGTTTACCGCATTCGCAACCTGGTCGAGAAGCCCAAGGCGGATGAGGCGCCCTCGAATCTCGCCATCATCGGGCGGTATGTGCTGACGCCCGAGATCTTCGATTCGCTGCAAGCCATCGATCCCGGCTCCGGCGGCGAGATCCAGCTCACCGATGCGCTCAAACACCTGCTGCGCAGCCGCCCGATCTACGCCTACCGCTTCGAAGGCACGCGCTACGACGCCGGCGACAAACTCGGCTTCCTCAAGGCCACCGTGGAGTTCGCTCTCCGCCGCCACGACCTGGGTGGCCCTTTCCGCGAGTATTTGAAAGGACTAAAGTTGTAGGGTACATGTTGCCGACCGCTTGCCAGGAACGTCTTGCCGCTCTTCTGGGCCGGCGCGGCTATCTGGACCGGCCCGAGGACCTCTCCCTCTACGAATACGACGGCGGCGTCGACAAGCACCGCCCCGATCTGGTGGTCTTCCCCCGCACCACCGAAGACGTCGCCGCCATCGTACGGATTGCGCATGAATTCGGTGTCCCCTTCGTGGGCCGCGGCGCCGGAACCGGACTCTCGGGCGGCGCCATTCCGCGCGAGGGCGGCATCATGCTGGCCTTCGCGCGCATGAACCGGATCCTCGAGATCGATCTCGAAAACGAGCGCGCCGTGGTCCAGCCCGGGGTGGTCAACCTGGATATCACGATGGCGGTGCAGGGTTGCGGCTACTTCTACGCGCCCGATCCCTCCAGCCAGCGCGCCTGCACCATCGGCGGCAACGTGGCCGAAAACGCCGGAGGGCCGCATACCCTGGCCTACGGGGTCACCACCAACCACGTTCTCGGCCTGGAACTGGTGCTGCCCGATGGCGCCATCGTCGAGACCGGCGGGAAAGAGCTCGATCTTCCCGGCTACGACCTCACCGGTCTGCTGACCGGCTCGGAAGGCACCATGGCGCTGGTCACCAGGATCACGGTGCGGCTGATGCGCAAGGCGGAGCTGGTGAAGACCATTCTCGCGGTGTACGAGTCCAGCGAAGATGCCGGCCGCACGGTCGCCGAAATCACCGCCCGCGCCATCACGCCGGTGGCCGTGGAGATGCTCGATGGCGTGATGCTGCGCATGGTGGAAGAGGCCACCCACGCCGGCTACCCCATGGATGCCGCCGCGGTTCTGCTGATCGAGCTCGAGGGCATTCGCGAGGCGGTGGAAGAGCAGGTGGAGCAGATCCGCGAGGCCTGCCGCGTTTCCGGGGCGCGGGAAGTCCGCGTGGCGCGCTCGGCCGAAGAGCGCGAGCTGCTCTGGAAGGGCCGCAAGAACGCGTTCGGCGCCGTGGGCCGGGTCAGCCCGACCTACTACGTGCAGGATGGCGTGGTCCCACGCACCAAGATAGCGCCCACCCTGAACTTCATCGGCGAAGTCTCCCGCAAGTACGGGCTGACTATCAGCAACATCTTCCACGCCGGCGACGGCAACATGCACCCCATCATCCTGTTCGACGCGCGCAAGCCGGGCGATCTCGAGAAGGCGCGTGCCTGCGGCCAGGAGATTCTGACATTTTGCATCGATGCCGGCGGATCGATCACGGGCGAGCACGGCGTCGGCATGGAAAAGATCGAGCTGATGGCCAAGCTGTTCACGCAAGAAACACTGGACACGATCCGCGCCCTCAAACTGCTTTTCGATCCCGGCAATCGGCTGAATCCCGGCAAGGTGCTGCCCACCGGCCGCGGGTGCCTGGAAATCCGCCAGGCGCCGCTGGTTGCCGGGACGACCGTTTATTGAGTTCGGCCCTAACTATGACTAGGCAAGGGCTTCGCCTTGATATCCGTTCGGGACATGGGAGTCGAGTCAGGAGTCAGGAGCCAGGAGTCAGAATAACGGCGGCGGCGCGTGTTCGCAACTCGATGCGGCTGCAACGAGAACAAAATTCTCGTTGGGGCCCCTATAACGGGAACCAAGCTAGTTCAAGAAATACGTCCGATACAGCGTGTCCCGCTGCTTGGGCACGAAGCCCGCGTCGCGAATCATGCGCCGCAATTCTTCTTCGCTGGCATGGTGATGCGCGCCCGCCGCGGACACCACGTTCTCCTCGATCATGATGCTGCCCACGTCGTTGCCGCCGAAGCGCAGGCCCAACTGGCACGTTTTGAGCCCCTGCGTCACCCACGACGACTGCACGTTTTCGAAATTGTCCAGGTAGATGCGCGAAATCGCCAGCGTTTGCAGGTACTCCACCGCGGTCGCTTCTTCCTTGACGAAGTGGCCGAGCGAAGTATTCTCCCGCTGGAACGTCCACGGGATGAACGCCGTGAAACCGCCGGTCTCCTCCTGTATGTTGCGCACCAGTTCCAGATGGTTCATGCGCTGCTCGATGGTCTCCCCGCAGCCGAACATCATGGTGGCGGTGGTCCGCATGCCGAGCTGGTGCGCGGTGCGGTGCACATCGATCCAGTCCTGCGTGGTGCACTTCAGGCGGCTGATGCGGTGGCGCACGGCGTCGTCCAGGATCTCCGCTCCGCCGCCGGGAATCGAATCGAGGCCCGAATCCCGCAGCCGCGCGATGGTGTCGCGCAGGCTCAGCCGGCTCACGTCGGCGATGTTGGTCACTTCGGGCGCGGAGAGACAGTGCAGGTGAATCGGGTAGCGCTCCTTGATGCTGCGGAACAGGTCTTCGTACCACTCGATCTTGAGGTCGGGATGCAGCCCGCCCTGCATGAGCACGCCCGTGCCGCCCAGGTCGAGCGTCTCCTGGATCTTGGCGAAGATGACCTCCTTCGGCAGAACGTATCCTTCCGCGTGGCCCATGGGCCGGTAGAAGGCGCAGAAGCTGCAATACTCGGTGCAGAAGTTGGTGTAGTTGATGTTGCGGTCGATGATGTAGGAGACCACGCCCTCGGGATGCCACTTGCGGCGCACGGAGTCGGCTTCCATCCCGATGCCGATCAGATCGTCCGAGCGGAACAGGTCGAGCGCTTCTTCGCGAGTCATCATAGAAAACCCAGCCGTTGCTTCTAAGATACCAAAGCCGTGACTCGGGTCACCGCAATCGCGCTGTCTCTCCCCCAAAATAGAAGCATGAGCGCAAATTACACGTATTACCCCAGCCTGGAAGCGGAGGCGCAGATCCCCGAAAACGGCATCCTCAGCCGCACACTGCACAACGACGATCGCGTGAAGGTGGTGATCTTCGGTTTCGCGGCCGGCCAGGAGCTGTCGGCCCACACCGCTCCCATGGCGGCCTCGCTTTATTTCGTATCCGGCGAAGCGCAGCTCACGCTGGGCGAGGATGTTCAGGAAGTGAAAGCGGGGGCATATGTGCACATGGCGCCCCAGTTGCAGCACGGTATCGTGGCACGGACGCCGGTGGTGATGCTGTTGACCATGCACAAGCCGGCGCGGTAGTCACTGGATCGGTTGGCTGGAGAACTGGCGAAGACCGCGACAATCACCGATTTCCCTCATTGCGGGTCTTGCCGGCGGCTGGACGAGTCGCGGCGCCGCTCGCGTGGTTCTCCCGCTTGACGCACGGCACAGCCGGGAGCGTGCGAACTGGCGTTTCATCGGAGACGGCACGGGCCTTCACTGGCCGGACTTAGAGGACATCGGCATGGAGAGTTTTCTGGCCGGGAGGGGGTCGGGTGAGACGCAGGAATCCCTTCGCCGCTGGCTCGAGGCACGGACAACTACGCGATAGAATCTGCTGCGCGTCCTTTCAGGGCAGAGTGCGTGGAGGCAAGCAAAGACTAAGAGGTCACGCAAAAATAACTTGGTTCGAAAACGAGATCTCACCGGAGAGAGAGCCGCGGAAGTCGCGGAGACAAGCGCGGAGGAAGACCGGGAGAAAAGAAGAGAAAGCGGATTCGCGTGGATTGGCGGGCTCAACTTCGCGGTCGGGATCGAGAACGCGGAGGCAGCGGAGAAGCGCAATCCTGCCCCCCGGGCTGCCAAACGATCCAGTTATTTGTGCGGGGCGCCTAAGTAACCTGCCAGTAGACCGAGTAGCGCTTGCCGAAGATGCTGTTGATCGGGGCGAGCGTGACGTCCTTCTGTTGTCCCGAGGTGCGGAAAGTCAGCGGCTTGTCCGCGGGCTTGATCCAAGAAGCGGGGTCGGCGCCGGCGGCTTGGAATTTTGGGATCTCGATTTGCGGCACCGGCGGCGGCGCGTTGGGACGCGGGGGTTGATTCCCGCGGCTCCCCATTCGCGGCGCGTTGGGGCCGACGATCAACCGCTCGTCCAACCCTTCGGAGCCGAGATCGCCGGCCAGCACCACCGGACCATAGAGGAACGCCTGCAGCTTGCGATCGTCGGGCATGGTCTCAACCTTGAGGCTCATGGGCAGCGCCATCTCGATGCGGTCGCCCTTCTTCCAGGTTCTCGAAATGGTGACGTAGCTGCCGGGGTCGGCCGAGGCTTCGAGCGGTCTGCCGTTGAGTTTCACCGTGGGGGCGGAGTCGAGCCATGCGGGAACGCGGAGGCGAATCGCCAGTTGGACCGGCTTGTCGGAGCTGACGACCAGGCTGGTGCCGGGCTGCTCGGGGAACCTGGTCTCCTGGCGCAGGCGGAAGCCCTTCTCCTGCCAGTCCAGCTCGGAGGGAATGAAGAGGTTGACGAAGAGGCCGCGGCCGTCGTGCCAGTAGATGCTGTCGTTGAGCTTGGAAAATTCTTCGACGCCGGAGCCGGTGCAGCACCAGAACGACTGGTCCTCGGTGTTGAAGGTCTTCCACGCGCCGGGCGTGAGCGACAGGTAGTACTGCGTGTAGCCCTTGTCCGGCAGGATAGTGCCCAGCCGGTGGTTGATCATGGAGCGCTCGTAGTAGTCGAAGTAACTCGGGTCGCCGGTCCAGCCGTAGAGATGGCGGGTGAGCTTGAGCATGTTGTAGGCGCAGCAGCACTCGGCGGTGGCCACGCTGGCTTTGAGCTCCGCCGCGAGCTGCCGCGGCTGTGCCTGCCAGCTCTCGCCGTTGCTGGTGCCTCCGGTGACGTAGCTGCGGGCGCTGACCACTTCGTACCAGAAATAGTCGGCGACGTCGTGGAAGCGCGTGTCGCCGGAGATTTCGTAGCGGCGGGCGGCGGCGATGACCTGCGGGATGTGGGTGTTGACGTGGAGGCCGCGGAGCTCGTCGCGGCGCGAGGCCAGGGGATTGACGAAGCGCTTCTTGGTGTAGCGGTCGCCGGCCTTGGCCCACCGGTCGTTGTTGGTGGCGGCAGCGAGGTTGTACAACGTTTCGGCGATGCCGCCGTATTCCACGTTGAGGATCTGTTGCATGTGCTCTTCGGTTTTGGAGCCGCTCCACTTGTCGGCCCAGTCGGCCATGCCCTCGACGACCTTCAGCGCCTGCTGGTTGCCGGTGAGAGTGTACATGTCGAAGAGACCGGCCATGATTTTGTGGATGGTGTAGAAGGGCGCCCAGGGGAGCCCCAGAGTGCCGGGTGCGGGCGGGCCGGTGCGCGGCTGGCCGGAGAGGCGGTCGAGCCGATCGAAGAGATCCATGGGGAAGGCGCTCAAGTATCCGCCGCCGAGTTTGTCCTGGCACTTCGCCAACTCGGCGACCATCTCGTCGCCTTTGGCCTTGGCTTCCTTGTCGCCGGCCGAGCAGTATAGCTGCGCGCTGGCGGAAAGGAAGTGGCCGGTGAAATGGCCGCGCAGCTCGGTGCCGCGCTGACCATCGGCCTTGGCTTCCCAGCCGCCGAAGGGCTTGGCGGAGCCCATGGACAGGCCCGCGTTCTCGCGGAAGTTGTAGAGCAGCCGGTCGGAAGGCAGGCGCTGCATGTAGCCGCGATTCCACTCCGCGGCTTCGGTGTAGGCGCTGGGGAGGAGCTTGACCGCGGTCATCGGAAAAGGTTTGACTTTGGCGGGCACGTCTTGGCGCGTGAACTCGATGGGAGCTTCGAACGGCGGAACTTCCGGCGCGGGGCCGCGGCGCTGTTGTTGCGCGCTGGTGTTGGGATTCGGCGGCCCGGCCGGTTGCGCGGGGGGCTGTTGCGCGAGCAGCGCGGGAGCCGCGGCGCCGGCGGCTGCCAACAGGTTCCGCCGGCTCAGGGAATGCTTGCGAGAGGGTTCGCTCATAGAGGCTCCTTCGTGGAATCGCATACATTATACAGGGGTTGGAGGTCGGGGGCCAGGGGCCAGGGGTCCGGGGGTGCGCGACACAAAAGTGGACGCCGACGCGATTCATCGTGAGCTTTCGGCAATTAACCGGCTAATCGTGGCAGAGGAAGATGGGCCAGTCGAAAGGCGTTATTCTTTTCCAGTCGGGATTTTTACTCGGGAGGTGAAGGCCCCGCCATCGAGTTCGGATCTTGGAAAAGGCCAACGT